>JAFCEA010000132.1 GCA_017609385.1 Candidatus Woesearchaeota archaeon | reverse complement strand
ATGTTGTTGCTGAATTCTTGCATTGTTTTAGTTTTACCTATAATTTCTTGTTAAATTTATAAGGAGGTCTAAAATGAATAAAAATATACTAGAATTGATTGGAAATACACCCTTGGTGAAGATAAACAAATTGAATCCAAATAAGAATGTTGAGTTATACGCAAAATTAGAGAGTTTTAATCCCGGAGGAAGTGTGAAAGACAGGGTTGGATTAACCATGATAGAGGAAGCTGATGACAAAAGACAAAATTATTCTAGAGCCAACTTCTGGAAACACCGGAATAGGCATTGCCTTGGTTTCAGCTGTTAAAGGCTGTAAGGTGCTCTTAATAATGCCAGAGTCTGTAAGCATGGAAAGAAGAAAGATTTTAAAGGCATTTGGTGCAGAGATGCTATTAACACCAAAAGAAAAAGGAACAGATGGTGCTATTGAAAAAGCCTATGCAATGGCAAGAGAAGAAAAACACAAATACCTTCTTCTGGACCAGTATAATAATGAAAACAACTGGAAAGCACATTATAATGGAACTGGAAAAGAGATATGGGAGCAAACCAATGGAAGAATAACCATGTTTGTTACTGCAATAGGAACATTTGGAACATTAAGAGGAGTCTCTGCAAGATTAAAAGAAAATAACAAGGAAATCAAGATAATTGGTGTTGAGCCTTATATTGGCCATAAAATCCAGGGTCTAAAAAATATGAAAGAGGCTTACAAGCCAGGAATCTATGATAAAAAGCTGTTAGATGAAAAGATTAATATAAAAGATGAAGATGCCTATGAAACAGCAAGAAAACTTGCAAAACAAGAGGGAATATTTGTAGGCATGTCTTCAGGAGCAGCAATGTTTGTTGCTTTGCAGAAAGTCAGAGAGCTAAAACATGGATTAGTTGTTGTTTTACTGCCTGATGCAGGAGAAAAATATCTAAGCACAACCCTATTTAGTGAGTAATCTCCAGAAGATTTTCACTAAAAAAGAAAAGCTTATAAACATAATTAGGGTTTTAAAATTAACCAAGAAAAAGGAAACCTTTAAGCCAATAAAAGCAGGACATGTTTGTATGTATAGTTGCGGCCCCACTGTGTATAATTTTGCACATATCGGAAACTTCAGAAACTATGTCTTTGTAGACCTGTTAAAACGCTACATTAAATACAAAGGATATAAAATAAAGCATGTTATGAATATAACAGATATTGATGACAAAACAATAAGGGATTCTACCAAAGAAGGCATGAGCCTAAAGGAATTTACAGAGAAATATACAAAAGCATTTTTTGATGACATCAAAACCCTGAACATTGAGCCTGCTGATATCTATCCAAAAGCAACAGAACATGTCAAGGAAATGATTGATTTTGTAAGGGTTCTGGTTAAGAAAGGCTATGCTTATGAAAAACTGAATTCTGTTTATTATGATATCTCTAAATTCAAGGATTATGGCAAACTCTCCAGAGTGGATTTAAGCCAAATGAAACCTGGCGCCAGGGTTGATCTGGATGAATATGAAAAAGACCATCCTGGTGATTTTACCCTGTTAAAACGCTCTAAATTAGATGAACTAAAAAAGGGCATTTATTATGACACAGAATTTGGCAAGGTAAGGCCTGGATGGCATTTGGAATGTTCTGTAATGTCAATGAAATATTTAGGAGATACATTTGATATCCATACAGGTGGTGTTGATTTAATCTTTCCCCACCATGAAAACGAGATTGCACAGTCAGAAGCATATTCTGGTAAGAAGTTTGTTAATTACTGGTCTCATAATGAGCATCTGATTGTTGATAATAAGAAGATGTCAAAAAGCTTGGGTAATTTCTATACATTAAGGGATCTTCTTGAAAAAGGATACAGTCCAAGGTCAATAAGATATGTTCTTCTTGCAACACATTACAGACAAAAATTAAATTTTACATTTGAAAGCTTAAAGGCAGCTGAAAACTCAATAAAAAGAATAGATGAATTCATGGTTAAGCTAAAAGATGTTAAAGGAGAAAAAAACAACAAGGAAATCTATGTTTTAATTGAAAAAGCAAAAAGCGATTTTGAGGATGCAATGGATGATGACCTGAATGTCTCAATTGCTTTATCTGTTATGTTTGATTTTGTAAAAAAAATAAACACATTCATAATGAATGAAAACGTAAGCAAAAAAGATGCTGAAAAAGCAATTGCTTTAATGCATGATTTTGATTCTGTGTTTGGAATCCTGAAAAGAGAAGAAGAAAAAGAGGAAATAAGCAAAGAAATAAAACAATTAATAGAAAAAAGAGAGGAAGCAAGAAAAAACAATGACTACGAATTAGCAGACAAGATAAGAGACCAGCTAAAGGAAAAAGGGATTATCCTAAAAGACACAAAAGATGGTGTCAGATGGAAAAAAGTAACTACCAATAAATAGAAACTTTTAAATAAGAGTTATTTTTATTCTAAATAGGGGTAAACAATGGGTTTTAAATTAAATAATAAAGTTTCATCAAAGTCGCAATACTTAATATATGCTTCTATACCAAAAATCAGCACACCTTACTTATTGGTTATAGGAGATATTTCTACAGGCGGTTATAACATAATAGACTATGCAACAGAAGAAGAGGCAAGAAAAAGGAAAGAACAAGAAAGAGGGCTTGCAAGAATCTTGAAAGCTTTTCCTGTCAGAAAAATTAAACCCAGATTCAAAAACATAGAGGGCTTCGCTGTTTACAGAAGAATAGATCAACAATTCAAAAATACAATTAGAAAATGCAAAGGAAAGGAAAAAGAAATATACAACAAACCTAAAAGGTGAGAAAAGCCCTGTTTATGGAATATTTAGGGATGACCAAATTATAATCAGTGCTTTAATTCCAGTTAAATAAAAATAAGGGGTAAAATAAAATGACAAACATAACAATAACAGGTACACCAGGAATAGGAACTACAAAAAGAAGTAGGTTAGAAATAAAAACAAAGAATTATTATCTTGATGGGGTCACAAAGAACGAGATTAAAAAAATTGAAGAATCAGACTCAGTTCCAGAACAAACAACAATTAGGGAAGCATATTATGGCAGAGCACAATTTGAGCCATATCAGATTGGATTAAATCTTACAATAGACTATAAAGACAGGCTTATTGATGGCATAAGATTTGCCACATTAGCAGTTGTTTTCACAAAAAAGAAAGATATTGATGGAATAATGAATGAATTAAATGCAGATAAAGTAGAGGACTTAGTTTATAAGCCAATTTTAGCATATAGAATTCCATCAGAAGATCTTGGAAAAAAGCTGATTGCTATTTCAGCATATTCTTAAGAAATCACATATCAATTCCAAGCTTAATGTCTTCTTGGCATTCAATCTCTGCTTTATCGCCAAAAACAATTTCTTCTGCTTTCACTGTTGCTTTTATGTCTTTTAAAACAGGCTCGAGAATTTTCTTTGTTTTTTCATCACACTCAATTGTTAGTGTTTTAACAGGCTTGTTTAATGACATGTTTTTCTCTGACTTGTATTTTCTTACACCTGAGATAACACTAACTGCATTATCACCAACAAGCTCTATTTTATCATCAACAAGCTTTTTGTCATATTTTGGCCAATCAGAAACATGAATGCTTTTAAAGCCGTCAATCTCTGCAAAATAAAGATGATAGATTTCCTCTGTAATATGGGGCATTATAGGTGCCATTAGTTTTAATATTGCAAGATTAACTGTGTAAAGTGTATATTTTGCTGACTCAACTGCTTCCTTGCTGTATTTATCTGCATTATATAACCTGTCTTTAACAATCTCTAAATAATTATCACAGAACTGCTGCCAGAAGAATTTTTCTGTTTCTGATTTTGTTCTTGAGAAATCATACTCTAAAAATGAATCTGTGCATGTCTTTATCAATTTGTTAAGCTTTGAAAATATCCATTTATCAATTATCTCAAGCCTTGTTTTCTTTGGCTTATAACCTTCAAGATTCATTATTGTAAACTTTGATGCATTCCACATCTTTGTCATCATTTTCTTTCCAGAAACAAGCTCTTTTTCCTGATATGGAATGTCTGAGCCAAGCTTTGCAGATGCTGCCCAGAATCTCATTGCATCTGTTCCATGCTTTTCCAAAACAGCTTTTGGTTCAACAATATTTCCCTTGCTCTTGCTCATCTTTTTTCCCTTTGGGTCAAGCGCATGGCCATTTATCATAACATCCTTCCAGGGCAGTTTGCCCTCATGCAAAAGCATCTTAACAACAGTGTTGAAAAGCCAGAAAGTGATTATATCATGCCCATTGCTCCTTAAGGACATTGGAATCATTTTATTGAAGAATTTGTCATCTTCTTTCCACTTTGTTGTAATCATTGGTGTTAAGCTTGAGGTAGCCCATGTATCCAGAACATCTTTTTCAGGAATAATGTTTTCACACCCGCATTTAGGGCATTTATTTACAGGCGGCTTGTCTGTTATGGGATCAACTGGCAGATCCTTTTCTTTAGCAAGAATTACTTCTCCGCATTTTTCACAATACCATACAGGAATCGGAACACCATAAAAGCGCTGCCTTGATAAGCACCAGTCCCACTGCAAGCCGTTTATCCAGTTATCATATCTCACTTTCATATGTTTT
>JAFCEA010000015.1 GCA_017609385.1 Candidatus Woesearchaeota archaeon | reverse complement strand
TTTGGGCACCAGATTGTTGGAGCTTCTTTTCTGTACTCACGGTTTTTATTATATAAATCAATAAAAGACCTTTGTGATGTCTTAAGACACCAATTGTCAATTGTCCTGTAATTAATAGACCAGTCTGGTGATATTCCCAATGATGTCCAATCCTTTTTTAGTTCTTTCTCAGCTTCCCTTGTTTCCTTGAGACACAGCTTTATGAATTCAGGTCTTGGCATATCCCTTGCCCTTATATTGCATTTTTCCTCAACAAAGCGCTCTGTTGCAAGGCCATTGTCATCAAAGCCAAATGGATAAAATATATTTTTGTTAAGCATCCTCTGAAATCTCATTATATAGTCTGCCTGTGAATATGCCAGGGCGTGGCCTATGTGCATCTTTCCAGAAACAGTTGGTGGAGGAGTATCACATGAAAATAACTCTTTCTTTGAATCAGGGTCAAACCTATAAATTCCCTGTTTTTCCCAGTATTCCTGCCATTTCTTTTCTGCCTGTTTTGGCTCATAATGCTTTGGTAGTTTCATTTTACTAAGAGCAAGGGGCTTATTATATAAAGTTTTTGCTGAAAATCAGGTTAAATTAGTGTTGCTGCGAAGTTAATGCTCTGAAGGCAACCTATATTTTTCTTCTACTAAACCTATTCCCCGAACCTCTCTTCTTTTGTATTGTTCCCATACTTCTCGCATTTTTTTGATTTCATCAACATTTCCAGTTTCAGTAGAAGATATCCTGTCCGCTTGAGTTATTGCGGAAGAGATATTTTTAATGTATAATACTTGCCCATCTAGTTTAATATATGCATGTTCAAAGATGTCTGGATCAAATCTTTGTCTTTCAATAATTCCCTCAAATTTTCTTCCATCTTTTAATACTATTTCTGTTAAGTGCATATTATCAAGGAATAAACTCCTTTTTAAAAATGTTGACATAATTAGATATTCTTGCCCATTCTTTCTTTTTCTTATTAGATTATTAAGATTATGGCAATTGATAAAACAAAAAATGGCTGGCAAGAGATAGTAATTAATCCACATTGGTGATGCACCAAAGGATTTATAAAGATTAATTAAAAACTGTTTGATAAGGGGTAAAATGCAGATTATAATAGATCAAAATAAATTAGATAATGCTTTTAATGGAACAATAAACTTAGAAGGAAAAATATTTGCTTACCAAGGTCCCATTGAATACCCAGATGAGATAGATTATAAGGAATCTAATAAACCCACATATTTTGTTTTTGTTGACACATCAAAGTACGAGAAGCTTTGGCGTGAAGTAACTAAGGATTTCAAGCCATGTACAGACTGGACACTGGGATTAAGAAGATTATATACAGAGCAACCAGGCTTAGAGAAAAAATTAAGCAAACAAAGTAAGTATGGGGTTCCACCTGAAGCATTTAAGATCCCTCATGATAAAGGAGGTGCTCATGGAGATTTGCACTTAAGATATAATAATGCAAATGTTTTATTCTTTCCAGTCAATGAATATAATTATTTTAAATCAGAGTATTCAAATGATTGGGAAATTCTTTGTGAAAATTTATCTTTCTTAAAGGGAAACAAAGATTTATTAGATAAATATGGTGTTCAGCTAGTTTGATGATTATTTATTAGCTAGCCAGCTAATTGCAACTAACATCAGGATTCTTTGGAGTTCGTAAATTATATAAAGGAATATATAATATCTTCTCAATATGGATTATGAAAATTTAAAGGAACTTGTTATGAAACAAGCAGAAGAAAAAGGTTTTGGTACTAAACCTGATGACATAATTGTGTCTGAAAAGATAGTTCTTATTCATTCTGAAATATCTGAAGCTTATGAAGCTTATCTGGCTAATAATTTAGATGGTAAGGATGGTTTTTATGAAGAATTAGGTGATGTACTTCAAAGAACTTTGCATTTGGGCGGTATTTATGCCATTGATTTTTCTCAAAATTCTAATTTTGATTCAGATTATATTTCTTCAGTCTCACTAGATGGAAAAATAGCCAGACTTCATAAAATAACATCAGATGCTTGGGAAAGCTATCGCCATAAAAAAATTGATGTTTTCAAAGATAAACTAATAGATTTAGCATATTCTTTAAATCAAGTTTCTTTAGAAAATAATTTTTCTTTAGAAGATGCAGTTTTGAAGAAATTATATTATAATAAGAATAGAGACTGGAATAAAGAAAGAATAAATGAAAAGTTTACATAAAGAACTCTAAATTTATTGTATTTAACATCTATTATATTTATTTCTTATTCCTTTTTCCAGAGAATCTTTTTATCGCCTGAGTAAACTCCAAGCTTGGTCATCTGTCTGAACTGCAGGTCAGAAAGTATAAGAAAGTCTATATTAAAATTATACTTCTGCTTTAACTCCTTGCATATTTCATCAACTTTTTTTGACATATCATCATTTCCAATAATTAAGATATTTGCACTTTTGTTTGTTTTCTTGCCCTGCAATATTATTGAATCAATGCCTTCCAGCTCTTTTGCTTTTTCAACAAATATTTCCAATGGGTTTACCTCCTCTTTTAGCAACTTTGCTATTCCCTTGGTTTTTTCATTTATTATTATCTTATAAACCTTGAACTTGGAGATTTTTATTTCTTCAATTATTCCTGCTTTCACAAGCTTTCCAATGATCCTATATGTTGTTGCAGGGCTCACATTAGCAGCTCTGCTTAATTCCCTGAGATAAAACTGCTTATTTTTATTCTGCGAGAATACATGAATTATCCTAAGAATCTTTTTGTCAAACAACTGCTTTAGAATATCAATATTAGGCATTTAACCTGAAAATAATAAGAGATATATAAATGTTTTCATTTTTGAAACAATGTTTCATTTATGAATTTTAAACAGTTCAAGAGCCTCTTCCTCTGCAAAATGAAGCTTTCCAGGAATAATCAGACAATGCATAGGCTTTCCAAAATCCTCTTTTAAGAGTTCGAATGCCTTACCAGATTTAATGCATGGGTTTAATGAGCCAAGTCTTGCACATCCAACGCAAAATAAGCCATTAGAAAACACTTTTTCTTTTCTTTTGTCCTCTATACTTAACAGATATTCAATAGCCTGATTAACAGTCATAAATCTTTTTTCATCAGGACTTAAATCCAATAAAATTAATGTATGTAAGCCATTCTTTCTGTTCTCTTTTATTACATCATAAGGTGTTTCTGGATGCCATTTATCCTCCTGAAAAGGAATGCTTGTTGTTCTGCCAAACTTATAAAGCTGCAAGCCAATAACACCAACAGCAGAAAACACAGATGCATTATGTATAATAATACATTCAATGCCTGCTTTTTCTGCCCTTAATCTTAAGTCAAGGTGGGTTGTTGCAGACATTGGATCACCTATAACAAGAAAGGCAACCTCTTTTGAAAGGGCATCTTTTAGTATTGTTTTTTCTGCTTTTTTCTCAACTAGCTCACGAGGGGCAAGAATTATCCCTTTTCCATAAAATTCTTCCAGCTTTTTTACATCGCATGACAACATGCTTGTATAGTTTTCCAGATAAACAACATCGCATTTTTTAATAGCTTCCAAGCCCCTTAAGGAGACATCTTTCTCGTCGTAAAGTCCAAGCCCAATAAAATATAATGCCATGAACAGAAAGAACCCAGAGCACTATAAATATCTTTTTAATTTTCCATGAGAAATAAAGCATAGGTTTTAGAAAATATATTTTTTAAAGTAGAAGTATTTATATATAAGTTAGTTCATTAATATAAATATAACTAAACTTGTTGGCGCAAGTTGTTCTTTTAATCAAGTTTTACTGAGTTTTAAAACCTAAATTTTATTTAATTAGTTTTTGGCGCAACTAATTAAACTTTTTCTAAGGAAAATAAAAGCAGAGCTATGATATAAATATTGCTGTATTAGAATATTTATATTGCAGCATATGTTTTTGGGGGTATATAAAAAAATGAAAAAGGGGGTTTTGGAAAAATGGACTTTATCGTAGAGAATGCATTAAAAAACAAGGCAAAAAAAGAATTTGAAGAAATAGAAGTAAAACAGGCAAACATAAAAGTGTTTGGTTCTGGCGGGGCAGGAAACAATATGGTTTCATGGCTCTATAGGAAGGGCATTAAGGGAGCTGAAATAATAGCAGCCAACACTGATCAGCAGCATCTTAATATCTCAGAAGCTGACAGAAAAATTCTCTTGGGTAAGGATCTTACAAAAGGGCTTGGATGTGGTGGTTATCCTGAGAAAGGATCAGAAGCAGCCAAGGAATCAATCCAGGAAATAAAGGACTCTCTTAAGGGTGTTGATATGGCTTTTGTGTGTGCAGGCATGGGAGGAGGAACTGGAACAGGATCTGCCCCAATTATATCAAAGGTTGCCAAGGAGTTAGGCTCGATAGTAATTGGAACAGTTACGATGCCTTTCAAGATAGAAAGGGCAAGGGTTGATAAGGCAGAATTTGGCTTGCAGCAGTTAAGAGAGGTGACTGACACTGTAATTGTTATTGATAACAACCGCTTAGTTGAGATTGCAGGAAATCTTCCAGTTAAGCAGGCTTTTGCAGTTGCAAATGAGTTAATTGCAACAATGATAAAGGGAATTGTTGAGACAATAGCTGTTCCATCTTTAGTTAACCTTGATTATGCAGATGTAAAGGCAATCATGACCAATGGAGATGTTGCAGCAATAGGTGTTGGCTCTTCTAATACAAACAGCAGGGTTGAAGAAGCTGTTCATGGTGCATTAAGCAACCCATTATTGGACATAAGCTACAAGGGAGCAACAGGTGCATTAATCCACATAGCTGGAGGTCCTGATATGACTCTTGATGAGGTTACAAGAGTTGGAGAGCTTGTAACAGAATCAATGGACCAGGATGCAAATGTCATCTGGGGAGCAAGAATAAGCGAGGAGATGAAAGGACAGCTTACTGTAATGACAATCATGACAGGTGTTAAATCTCCATGGATACTTGGAAAGGCACGAGAGCAAGAAGCAAGCGTTGAGATGCAGGAACTCAATGATGAGCTTGGCATAGAAATAGTGCAATGATGATCACCGTTTAGGTGTTGTTTTCTTTGCCTTCATTTTTTAATCACCCCCAATCTTTAAGAATTGAAGGCAAAATTTTTTCTTCATTGCAGCAATGCAATGAAGTTTTTATTTTTTTAAAATTAAGAAATAATCTCTTTAAACTCTTTTTTATAATCAAGCTTTAATTTGTGCTTATTGAAAAACCTGCATATATTCTTTACATCCCTCTCAATTAGTTCAGATGCGCCTGGGCTTTTAACAGGTGTTGCATGCGATAAATCTATAAAAACAGGATTGTCATTAAGGTTAAGGATATTAAACTGTGAAAGATCACCGTGAACAAAATCAGATTTATAAAAATTTCTTGTGTATTTTTTAATCTTATTATAGCATTTTTTTAGGTTAGCTGGAACAGCATCTTTAAGCTTTGGAGCAGCTTCCTTATTGCCAATGAATTCCATTACAAGAATATTATTAAGGAATGCAATCGGCTTTGGAACTTTTACATCAGCTTCCCTTGCCCTGAAAAGGTTCCTGTACTCGCGCTGCACCCATGCAAATATAATCTTTCTTCTCTGCTTTTTCAATCCCAAAAACCTGGGATCATTCCTTATATACTTATACATTTGGTTAAAGTCGCATGTTTCCAGCCTGTAAATCTTCAAGACAACCTTTCCATCTTTACCTTTAGCAGAGAAAACATTTGATTCCTTGCCAATTGAAACAGGGCTAAGAGAATCCTCCTCAAAAAAGCCCTTTGCTGATAGATTAAACAGATTCCTTAATGTAAAATTATCAAATACATTTCCATAGGTTTTGAACTTTTCTTTTGCTGTTTTGGCCATGCAAAATGCAATAACTGTTTGCTTTATATAAGTTATGCATTAAACAACACTTTTTTATATTAATCAGTTTTTTATTTTTTCATGATAACCTGGGATGATTTTGAAAAGGTTGATATGCGTGTTGGAACTGTTGTTAAAGTAGAGGATTTTCCTAAAGCCAGAAACCCGGCCTACAAGCTGACTATTGATTTTGGGGAGTTAGGAATTAAAAAATCAAGTGCCCAGATAACAAAATTTTACAAAAAAGAAGATTTAGTTAATAAGCAAGTGATTGCAGTTGTTAACTTCCCGCCAAAGCAGATAGCGGATTTTATCTCTGAGGTTTTGGTTTTAGGTGTTGTTTTGGACAATAAAAAAGAAGTAATTTTAATAAAACCAGACAATAAGGTTAAGAATGGACTGAGAATTGCTTAAAAACCAAAGCTTTTTATAGGCCAAATCCATATTATTTTCTGTGCAAATAAAGTCCTTTTACAAGCAATAACATCTTGTTATGTGATGAATTTGAGGTACTCTTGCATAAAACAGCCCGTCACGAGAGTACTCAATGGAGCTAACGATAAATTCAAGCAATGAGCTTGGGAGTTAGTGTTGCGGGCAACAAAACATTTAATGTTCATAAAAAACCGTATAGAGCAAGCTAAGAGCTTTATTCACTATTATCATTCATTTAAGGGGTTATTTTTTGAGAAAATAGGAAAAAGACATAGTTTAACATCAAATTAAAAACCATTAAAGCTTGTTCTGTACTAAAACAAAGAAGGAGTCATCATGTTCATAGATTTGTTCACTTTAATAAATCATAGTATTAGTTAGTACTATAAGTGATATTGCTCCTTCTTGAACATCAAATAGAGTGCATAATACACGGAGGAAATAAAATGGCAAAGATAAGTCAAGTATCATCAAAATACATTATTCACACAACAATAGAAATTGAGGGAATTGTTGATAAACCAGATGTAATTGGAGCAATATTTGGTCAGACAGAAGGGCTTTTAGGAGCAGATTTAGAACTAAGAGAACTGCAGAGAAGCGGAAGAATAGGAAGAATTGAGGTTAACCTAGAGATAAAATCAGGAAAGACAACTGGTTCAATAATTATTCCAAGCTCTTTAGACAAGGCAGAGACATCAATAATTGGAGCTGCACTTGAGGTAATTCAGAAAATTGGGCCTTGTACTGCAAAAATTAAAGTGCAAAACATAGAGGATGTGAGGGTTTCAAAAAGAAAATTTGTCATAGACAGGGCAAAAGATCTCTTAAAAGCAATGATGGACAATGTCATCCCAGACAGCCAGGAGTTGGCAGATGAGGTAGCATATTCTGTCAGGGTAATGGAAATACAGGAATATGGAACAGACAGGCTGCCAGCAGGACCATCAATAGATGAATCAGATGAAATAATTATTGTAGAAGGAAGAGCAGATGTCTTGAATATGCTGAAGCATGGCTTTAAGAATGTGATAGCAGTAAATGGAACATCTGCACCAAAATCAATAGTTGATTTGTGCCAAAGGAAAACATCCACTCTTTTTGTGGATGGTGACCGCGGCGGTGATCTTATAATCAAGGAAATTACAGGAGTGGCAGAAATAGATTATGTCACAAAAGCGCCAGATGGCAAGGAATTAGAGGAGATTACAAAAAAGGAAATCCATAAGGCCTTAAGGGGCAGGATTGCAGTGGAGCAGGCAAAACTTGAGATAAAAGAAAATAATGGTGGCTTAAAATCAGAAAAACCAAAAACACAACTAGGACAAAAGCCAAGGTTTAGCCCAAGAAGATCTGAGCAAACCAGAAGACCTGAGCCATCAAGGCAAGTAAAGATATCTGCAGAGGAGAAAAAGACATTTAAGGATATGCTTGAAGACCTCATTGGAACTCGTGGTGCTTATGTTCTTGACACAAAACTTAATATTCTTGGAAAAGTGCCTATAACAGAACTGCAGACAACTATTAAGAGTCTTAAGTCTGGTGTTCATGCAATTGTTTTTGACGGAACAATAGATAGGGGCCTTATCAAGGTTGCAGAAAGAACAGCTGTTAAGTATATAGTTGCAATGGATTCAAAGATAAAGCCAAGTGACACAAGAATAACTGTTCTTACAAGCAATGATTTGTAATTTTTTATTTTATTTTTTAATTATTATTTCTAATGATTATTGACTTGAAGAACAAATATCTAAAAAATATCAAAAAATAAAATTAAAGAAATATTGTTTATCCGCAGGAGCCGCTTGATGTTGATGATGTTGTTGAAAATCCAAATCCAGGGGATGGCTTATCTGAGGAAAGCTTTTCATTACATTCAGCTGGCTTATCCTTAAAGCCAGTACATATTGCACTAAGCAGGCTTGCTGGATCCCTTCTTACACTTGCTGTTACTCCATTTATTACCAAATTAGGTGAGCCCCTGACCCCATATTTCTCATTTAGCTCTTTATCAACATCAAACAATGGGAATCTTCCACCACTCCATGTTGACTTGTCATTAAATTTTTCTGTTATCTTGAATTCATTGTCTGTCTGCTCTATGCATGAATCCAATTTTCCACTAAGCTTAACCTCTTTAAGGCAGTCATCTGTATTTTCATCTTTCAAAAAACATGCAAGGTAATCTAAGTATTTGTTATTATACTCTTTCTGTATGCAGTGCTGCAATGTCTGCTCATCAAGTTCTTTTTTGCCGTGCATTGCATAACTACAAAATCTCACCTTAAAATCAATTTTATCACCCAGTAATCTTGCTACAGGAAGTATTCCCTTTTCAATCTGTGTCCCGAATGGGCAGTGAGACATGACAAACAATTCTACCTCTGGCTTTTCTTTTTTAGGCATGATACACTTCCAATCATCTTTGCATTTTGTGTCATCACAGTCAATATCACCATCACCATTATCATCTATCTCATTGTCACATACTTCTCCTTCAGGGTCAAAGCTTGCACCAATCCTTAATGAAAGAAAATCTCCTTTCTGCTCAAGGTATCTCTCTACCTGAGCATAATTGCTTTCATCCTTTACCTTGTCTTTGAATAATACTGCAGGAAGAACATTCAGATCTGATTCATCATATATTTTTTTGCCTTCTTCATCCATATAATCTATCTTACCCACAACAAGATCAGGGAAGGAATTTTTTAATTGTGTAATAGTTCCTGAAACATTACATTCCTTGCATCTCTGGTCATTAAGTACAATTATGTCTGATGAGTCAATTATGGATATCTTGTTATTTTTCAGATGAGGCTTAGCTGCAAAAACAACTGCTATTATAACTATTACAGCCAATATTACCCACAGATGTTTCTTTTTTATTTTAAATACAAAATCTTTTTCTTTCATCTTAAACCTCCGTTACTATGCTTTGCATTTGTCTGCAAAGTCTTTAAGTTCTTCAATGGGCATTTCCCCAGTATGCTCTATTCCATCTGGACAGATGAATTGAGGAACATATCCAGTCATTACATCTGCAAAACACTCATTTAACATCTCATAGGATTTTGAATCACTTCCTCTTGCCCAGTAAAAACTATAACCTGTATCTTCTAACTCCTTGACCAAAGGCTTCATATTCTGGCAATGAGGGCATGATTCAGAGTAAACAAAAATAACAGTATCTTTTGCTAGGTCATATTTTGTGATACACTCATCATCAACTGCACTTGCTGTTATGGGTAATATTTCTGATTCAGGAGATGTTTCTCCAATAAATTTTTCTTTAAAAATTTTAATATCTGCTTTCTCTCTTAGCATATCCAAATAATCAACAAATGCAGCATTCTGCTTTTCTAGTTTTAGTTTTTCTTCTATATCTTTTGTTGCATCTTCTAGACTAATTGCTGTTTCTGGCTTTTTATCCAAGAGTTTAATAATATGGTACCCAAACTGTGTTTCAACAACAGGGGATATCTCTCCAACCCCAAGTGCAAAGGCAGAATCCTCAAATTCAGCTACCATCTGGCCTTTAGTAAAATATCCTAAATCACCCCCCTGTGATGCTGATGGGCATGTTGATTTTTCTTTTGCCAGTTCAATGAAATCAGCGCCATTATTTAATTGTTTTAGTATCTCCTCTGCTTCTTCAACTGATTCAACAAGGATATGCCTTGCCCTAACCTGTTCTGGTGTAATGAATTCATTCTTGTTATTGTTATAATATTCCTCAATTTCAGAACTGCTGATAATCATTTTAGAAAAAACTGTTTTGTTCAACAGCTTGTTTATTATCAGCTGTTTCTTATAATAATCCTCCATAAAATCCATTGTTAGGTTTTGTTCCTTAAGAGTTTTCTCAAATTCTTCTTTTGAAAGCCCTGATTGTATTATTGCATCATCAATTACTTTTGATAATTCTCCTGTACTTACAGAAATCCCCTGCTTTTTGGCTTCCTGCAAAAGCAATAACTCATTAATGGACTGGTTTAAAATCATTTCCTTTGTGATAAACTGCCTATACATGTCTGGAACACTCTCATATTGCTCATTAATATCCTGTGTTGTAATAACCTCACCATTCACAGTTGCTGCAATATTCTCAGATGGAGCTTTATTCAAGTATAAAACAAATGCACATATAATAATTATTCCAATAATTGCTCCTATAACCAGTTTGATCTTTACCTTTTCCTTTTTAGAAACATTAATTTTAGCCCTTTTCTTCTTTATAGTATGCTTTGGTTTAACCATTTTATTAACCAAAAATATCACCCCTCAAGGATTTTGATGAAAAGGCCCCCAAATATAAATCTTTCGAAAATTCTTTAAACAAAAAGATATAAATACCAAGATTAATTCTCTGATGTAAAATGAGGA
>JAFCEA010000131.1 GCA_017609385.1 Candidatus Woesearchaeota archaeon | reverse complement strand
CCATTAAGCTTTACTTCTGGTATTTCTAAAACCCCTTTGATTAATCTGTCCCTTAGCTTTGCCATATAATCAATATGCTTTTTATTCATGGCAATTTTTACTGCCTCTGCAAATCCAACAATCCCGTGAATATTCTCTGTTCCTGATCTAAGGCCAAATTCATGATCACCACCGTGCTGCCATGATTTTATTTTTGTTCCCTTTCTTATGTATAAAGCGCCTATTCCTTTTGGGCCATGAATCTTATGGGCATTTAGTGTTATTAAATCAATATTCTGCTTTTTTACATTTAATTCTGTTTTTGTATAGCTCTGGCATGCATCTGTATGAAAATAAACATTATGCTTTTTGCATATGCTGCCAAGAGCCATTAAATCATTTGTTGTTCCTGTTTCATTGTTTCCATGGATTATTGAAACCAATATTGTCTTATCAGTAATTGCTTTTTCCAGCTCTTCTGGATTTACAAAGCCCTCTTTGTCAACATCAAGATATGTTACATTAAAGCCCTGCTTTTCAAGCCACTTGCATGCATTCATTATGCATTTATGCTCTGTTTTTGAAACAATTATGTGGTTTCCCTTATTCTTATTTGTGAATGCAATGCTTTTTAGGGCAAAATTATTTGACTCTGTGCCGCCAGATGTAAAAATTATTTCTTCTGGCTTTGCTTTTATTGATTTTGCAATAATTGACCTTGCTCTTTCCAATGCTTCTTTAGCTTCCTCTCCAAATAAATGTGTTGATGATGCATTTCCATATTTGATATTAAAATAAGGCAGCATTGCCTTAATTACATTTGGATCAAGCATTGTTGTTGCACCATTATCAAGATATACTTTTCTCATTTTAGCCTCTAATAAATTTATTTTTTTATCTTGCACAGCAAGCAGTTTTTTTTAACATGCTTTTTGACTATCTTGAGTATTGGAATCACTGTTTCGCTGTTTAAAGAGTATATTCTTTGCTTTCCTTTTTGCCTGACATCAAGGATGTGGCATTGCAGCAGTTTACTTAAGTTGTGTGATATCCTGCTTTGCTCGCCTTTAATCCTTTCGGTAATTTCATTTACGCTTAATGGCTTGTTTTCCAGGGCCAGAATTATGTTTAGCTTTGTCTTGTTTGCAAAGTTCATGAAAAAGTTATTATATGAATAATGTTTCATATGAATAGAAATTCATAGGTTATTTATATATCTTTCGTTTTAGAAGTCAATTGGGCTTTTTATTTTTGATATATCCCTTTTTGAAACATTTGTGTATACCATCGTGGTTCTGACATTTGAATGACCGAGCAATTTTTGTATGTACCTTGTATCAATGCCATGCTCAAGAAGATGTGTTGCAAAGCTATGCCTCAAGCTATGGGGCGTTACTTTCTTTTTTATTCCTGCTTTTTCAGCTGCTTTTTTGACAATAAGTTCTATTGTCCTTAATGAATATTTATTGTTTCTGTTTGTCTTGAATACATGGCCTTTTTTCTCAATATCCAGCCTTATCAGGTTTTTCTTTATTTTGGGGGAGAGCATTACAATCCTATCCTTGTTTCCCTTTGCAAGCTTTATATGGATTATATTCCTATTAAAATCAATATCGGGCCATTTTAAATTGATTATTTCACTTGCCCTCATTCCAGAAGCATACATAAGCATTATCATTGTCCTGTGGCCAAAGTTCTTGGTTGAGATAATCATGTTTTCAATCTCTTTTTTTGAAAGGATTACAGGAAGCTTTTTATCCCTTTTTAGATTAGGTGTTTTTTCAATAATCCTGTTTATTGATTTGTCCTGTTTTGCCTTAATGGCCAGGTAAAACTTGATTGCAAATCCTGCAACCCTCACAGTTTCCTTGCTTTTTCCATTATCAATAAGATTTAAAAGAAAATCCCTTGGATCAAGGCCTGATTCAATAAACTTGCCAACATGAAACACATAAGCACTTGTTGTTTTTTTAGAATAACCTTTTAATTTAAGCTCATTTAATAATAAATCTTTCCAGTTAGAATTGTTTAAGGCCCCTTTCATTGCAAGTAGGCCAAGTTATTGCTAATTTATAAAGTTTTAGTGGTTTTTTTCGGATTATTTGGCCCCCAACCCGAAAGATTACCCTGTTTAATAGGTGTTATACGCAATAATACACAAAACCCTTACAAAACATTTAAATACTAAATCTTAATAATAAATTATATGGTAACTTCAAAGTATAAATGTTCAAAATGTGGAAACACAGAATATGATTCTGGCGAAATAAGAGCAACCGGAGGTTTCTGGACTAAGATATTTAATATCCAAAACAGAAAATTTATTACATTATCATGTAAAAAATGTGGATATACTGAACTTTATAGTAAGACTGGAGCAAAAACTGCCGAGAACATTCTTGATTTCTTTACCAATTAATTTTTATATAAACAGGGTTTTATGTATTACTGTCACTCCGTGATTTTTTCTTGCAGAAAAAACGTATAACAGCGATTAAGAGACTCCGCCTTGCAGGCTCCGTCCAAATTGAATTTTTGTGGGATGCCTCAAAAATTCAACTTCTCTTAATCCTATAAGTTATATGGCGGTAGCATATGAGGGTTTCACTTGGAGATAAATTTTGTTAAACTTTATTGAGTTGAGGAAAG
>JAFCEA010000130.1 GCA_017609385.1 Candidatus Woesearchaeota archaeon | reverse complement strand
ATTGCTGTTCTGGCCTTTTTCATTAATTGCTGCATAAAATAAAGGTTGTGGTGCTGCATATATCTTTTTGCTTCTGGATCATTTATCTTGGCCAGATGATGCAAATAACTTCTTGTTAAGTTTTTACAGATTTTACAGTTGCAGTTTTTTTCAATTGGATTTAAATCAAACTTGTACTTTGCTTTTTTTATTGCAATCTTTCCATTTGAGGTAAATAAGGTGTTGTGCCTTGCATTCGTTGTGCCTTGCATTCTGCGTTGGAAAAACAGAGTCAAAGCAATCTATGCCAAGGCTTATGCAGTCTAATAAGTGGTCAGGGCTTCCGACACCCATTAAGTAATGTATTTTTTCCTTTGTGATATAAGGCATTGCATAATTTATGGCTTTGAACATCTCTTTCATTGGCTCTCCTATTGCCAAGCCGCCAATTGCTATGCCGTCAAAATCAAGAGAGCTTGTGAACTTTGCACTTTCCTCTCTTAAATCCTTGAAAAATCCGCCCTGCACAATCCCAAACAATAATTGTTTTTTGCTTGTGTGATGTTTTTTGCATTCACTAGCCCATTTTTTTGTGTTTTTTAATGAATTAACAAACTGCTCATATGAAGCACCATAAGGAGAAACATCATCCAAAACCATTGCAACATCTGAGTTAATGGTCTGCTCAATATTCATTATCTTTTGTGGGGTCATTAGTATTGTTGAATTATCAAAAGGATTTGTAAAATTAATCCCTTTTTTTGTTGAGTTCTGTAAAAAGCTTTCCCTTAACATCTGGAATCCTCCGCAGTCTGTGAAGATTGTTTTGTTGAAGTTCATAAACTTATGCAAGCCGCCAGCTTTATGGATTACATCAATTCCAGGTCTTAAAGAAAGAATAAAAGCATTGCATATTATTGCATTGGCATTCATCTCTTTGTAGTCAAATGGGCCAATATACTTTCCAATACCTCTTGTTGCAACAGGCATGAAAAAAGGAGTTTCCACCTTGCCATGAGCTGTTTTTAAGAGGCCTGCCCTTGCTCCTGTTTAACATAAAACAAAAGAATAAATAAGTTTATTAAATAGTTTTCCAAAAGTCAAAAGAGAATTAACACAAAAAGAGTATATGGCTCTAAGAATGTTCAGGGCGTCTAGACTTTTGTAATTACTTAAAAATAGCGAAAGATTTAAAAAGATTAGTTTTATTCCATTAATATATGACACAAGAAGTTTACCAAAATATCAATTGGGAAGAGGTTATTCCTCAATGGGAAGAAGCTGTATCTAAAAATCCTAATGCCAATACAGGTAATAGTTTTCTCAGAGAACTTTTACCATTTATCAAGGTAGCTAAGCCAAAAGTTTCTAAAACACAAAGTTTCTTTGGTGGTTTGACACTTATCTGTCTTGAAGGTGAACTACAAGGAGAAGATATAATAATAGACAAGGGTTTGCAGCCACTGGTTGAAAACGGAATTCTAAAAACTTATGAGGCAGACAAATTTAGAGATTGGCTAAAAAAAAGAGGTTATGACAGACCCTCAAAGAAATTCTCTCTTGAAGGAATTAAATATGAATTAATGGTTGATAATTACCCAAGTTCTTATAGAGATCTTCTTTTGAGGATTAATACAGGTGATGAAGGAAGAGGAGGATATCCACGTTATTGTCTAGCTACAGGTTGTACAGCATTTGGCAGAGATGGAGATTGTTATGCTGAATCCAAATGCAATTGGGTACCAAATCAACCCAAAAAGGAAGTAAAAGAGTAAAGTATTTTCTATAGGGCACCTTGAATTGGACTTAACTATTATCACACTTACCTTCTATGAGGATTTGACTCTGACTCAAATTTACAAAATTTTATAAATAACGCCTTTTTATTGTATTGTGGTGCATACTCATGGAATTCATATCAATAAAACAGGCAATGGAAAAAGGCACTGGCCAGGTTAATGTAAGGGGCTGGTGCTATCGTGTAAGAAACAGCAATAAGATGGCCTTTATAGTTCTGCGCGATTCAACAGATATAATACAGTGTGTTGTTGAAAAATCAAAGCTGAGCGAAGACATCTGGAATCAGGCTTTAAAAGTCACAATGGAATGCTCACTTGAAATAACAGGAGATATAAAAAAAGATGAGCGTGCCCCAACTGGCTATGAGGTTTCTGTTTCTTCACTAAAAATAATTGGAGAGAGCGATAGTTTTCCAATAACAAAGGACCAGAGCCCTGAGTTCTTATTAGACAAAAGGCATCTCTGGCTAAGGTCAAGAAAAATGACCTCAATCCTTAAAGTAAGGTCATCTGTTTTTCAGGCAATAAGAAAGTTTTTCAATGATAAAGGATTTTATGAAGAGCATTCACCAATGTTCTCTCCAACAAGCTGCGAGGGTGGCTCAACACTTTTTGAAGTGAAATATTTTGATGATATTATGTATTTAACGCAGTCATGGCAGCTTTATGCAGAGGCAATGATTTCTGCTCTGGAAAAAATATATACAATCTCGCCATGCTTTAGAGCTGAAAAATCAAAAACCTCAAGGCATTTATCAGAGTTCTGGATGGCTGAAACAGAAATTGCCTGGTTTAAGCTTGATGACATACTGAAAAATGCAGAGGATTTGGTTGTTTTTATTGTGAAATATGTTGTTGAGCATAATGAAGAAGAATTAAAATTTCTTGACCAGGACATTGAAAAGCTGAAGAAAATAAAAACACCCTTTCCAAGAATTACTTATACCAAGGCTTTGGAAATACTAAAGAAAGATGGAATTGAAATTGAATGGGGCAAAGACCTTAGGACAACAGAAGAGGATATAATATCAAAAAAGTATGAAAAGCCAGTAATAATAACAAACTATGAAAACCCAAAGACAGCATTGTGCTTTGACATGATAGCTCCTGAGGGCTATGGGGAAATAATAGGTGGAAGCGAAAGAGACACTGATATTGAAGAGATGAAAAAGGCCTTAATAGAACAAGGAGAAAAGCCTGAAAAATATGAATGGTATTTTGACACAAGAAGATATGGAAAAGTGCCTCATTCCGGATATGGCCTTGGTGTTGAAAGAGTAATTGCATGGCTCTGCAATTCAGATAACATAAAAGATACAATACCTTTCCCTAGGACAATGATTAGAAGAATGCCCTAATTTATTCTAATATTATTCTAAGTTTTGATATAAACTTCCTTGCATTTTCAA
>JAFCEA010000129.1 GCA_017609385.1 Candidatus Woesearchaeota archaeon | reverse complement strand
AATGTGGTGGTAAAAATTTTACTAAAAAGGTAAATCTTTTTGTAGATGCTATATTAATATCTCCAAGGCATTTGTATAGAATGGCTTATTCTCTGCATGAAAAATCAGGTCTTGCATCAATTCCAATTGATCCTGATAAGATTCTGGGTTTTGAGAAATCTGCTGCAAAACCTGAAACATTAAGAATTACTAAATTCTTAATAATGCAGGCCTTTGACTACAAGCCGCAGATTGAAGCTGAAGAAAGCGAATTTGAAAAGAAGGAATACAAGCCATTAGGTTTTGCACTGCAGGAAGAATTCTTTCCGCCATGTATAAAAAAAGGATTAAATGGGTTAAAGGATGGAAGAAAAAGATTTTCATTCATATTGATAAACTTCCTTACAAGCGTTGGCTGGGATTATGACAAGATAGAAAAACTTTTAACAGAGTGGAACAAAAAAAATTATGAGCCATTAAGAGAGGTTAATTTATTAGGCCAGCTAAAATATCACAAGCGAAACAAAAAGAAAATACTTCCCCCAAACTGCGATAATGCTGCATATTATAAAGACATTGGCATATGCAATCCAGACAGCCTCTGCAAAAGAATAAAAAATCCTGTTAATTACAGCAGGTTAAAAGTCAGGTCATCAAAAAAATCAAGATAAACATGTGGTTTCTATAATTTCCTCTAAGCTGCCCATAATTTTATTTAATTTTTGGTTATCAATTTCAATACTAAAATCATAATCCTTGATTATTTTTGGAAGAAATCTCCTTCTATCTGTAGTAAAAAGATTATCTACTTGAATAGTATTAAATTTACGTATTGATTTTAGTTCTTTATATTTTCCTCTTTTTTCAATTCTTTTATCCTCAACTGCACAAACCTTAAGTTCTACTCCTACAAAATTATTAAGGTAACGGGATATTAGTTTATAGTGAGTTATGATTGTTCCTCCGTGTATGACCTCATCTAACAATAAAAGTCTCTTGGCATTAGGATTTTCCTTGAGATAATAAGAGATGTAAGAATCAATTATTTGGCTTTTTTCAGGTTTTGTCAATCCCCTTTCCTTATTCTTTTGTAAATCTGTACATGTGCCTAAGGGCAAAAATAATCCCTCTTTTGGTTTCTTTCCTTTAATTTCAGAAATTTTTTCATAAGCAGCATAAAAAGGATATGCACCTCTAAGAGGAACAATAACTCCGTCTGGATTTAACTTTTCAATAACTGTTGCAAGACTTAACATTCCAGCAACATATGATTTCATATCACTTGGGTTTGGTCTATATTTAGTCATAACCTGCCTATAAAGGCAATTTATATTTAAATCTTTCTATTTATACTACCTTAATAGTAGTAACAGAATAAGTTTTATGATATGGGTTTTTATTTGCCCTTTTTCAATTCTGAAAGAACTTAAAATAAAGTTTAATTAAGCTTTTTTATCTCTGGTTTAATGTTAAAATCTTCTGCATATTTTTTAATAAGGTAAGTGTCTGCACCAGGAAATTCCTGGATAATATAATCAAGATCTTTGTTTCTCCCATAAGCAATTGCATATAAAGCAGCTGTTATCGCATTTGTTCCAAAGCTCCTTCCATCAAAATGAGGTGTTGTTGTTATTAAATAAGATATTCCTCTTTTTTTAAGCTCTTTAACATCATCTGCAGTTGTTGTGTTTGTAATTATTATTTTTCCTTTGGGGTTTTTAGGCATGTTCTCTTTTATATAAAGAAAGTCTCCTGCAATAATGTCTGCATTATTTAAATGCTTTATATTGCTTTCCTTGAATTCATCTTGTCTTGCGCCTGTTGGATATAAATCACGAAAATCTTTCCTTTTTAATATTGCTGAAAGAATAAGGGGGGCTATGAAATTCACAAATCTTAATGAAGGAAGATAAATAGGCACGTGAAGTCCAGAAGCAAAGTCTCCGTACCACATCTTAACACCTGCTTTTTCAAGTGAATCTGCCATAAACCATCTGTCAACTGCACTAGGCATATAACCCTTCTTTCCTTTAAGCATTATTTTGCTATTATTCTCAATAAACTCGGCAATTCTCCATTCTAAGGTTTGTTTAAGTATCTTACCATCAACTATTTTAGTCTTAATATTACTAGTGATTTTTTTAACTACAGGTATTTTATAATCTCTCCCATTTACATGTACCCTAAGAGG
>JAFCEA010000128.1 GCA_017609385.1 Candidatus Woesearchaeota archaeon | reverse complement strand
TTTTCTTTTGAAGAATATCTTAATTACAAAGAACAGAGATTATACAAAGAGGTTTACATAAAAAGGAAATTAACCAAGCCAATTATAGATAAAATTATGCCATACTTTAGTGAGTTTTGCATATTTGGAGGGTATCCAAGAGTTACATTAGCAAAAAATAAAGAAGAAAAAGAAACAGTCCTTAGGAATATTTATAACACATATTTTCTAAAGGAAATCAAGGAAATTTTAAATCTTCCAGATGATTATAAGTTAACTAAATTAATTAATGCATTAGCTTTGCAGATTGGAAATATAATAAATTATAATGAGCTTTCAAATATAACAGGATTTAACTATAAGGATTTATTGAGCCATATAAATATACTTAGAAAAACATTTATATGCATAAAAAGCCAGCCTTTCTATACTAACAAAAGAATAGAGCTTGTAAAAGCTCCAAAGGTGTTTTTTTTGGATAATGGATTTAGAAACATAGTTATAAAAAATTTTCAAACAATTAAAAAAAGGCCAGACAAAGGCAGTTTATATGAAAATTTCGTTGCAACTGAATTAGTAAAGAAAGGGCTTGATATAAAATACTGGAGAACAAAATCAAAGGCTGAGATGGATTTTATAGTTGAGAAAAAAGCTAAGATAATTCCAATTGAGGTTAAATCCAATTTAAAAAAACCAAAATTTACAAAATCATTCCTTAGTTTTATTGACAAATATAAACCAGAAAAGGGTTTAATCCTCTCAGAGGAATTGTTCAAGGAAAAAGGTAAAATTAAATTTAGACCAATCCTTTCAGTCAGCAAAGAAATATGAACTATCCCTGACTTACACAGGGGGCTTCTTGCTTCAATGACAGATTGAATGTTTTTCAACAAACTTGAAAATATTTTTTAATAATCAAAAATTCTTTGCTTTTTCTTTGCTTATTTTTATAAATTTCAGTAAGATTAAGTGATTATGAAAAGAATATTGTTTTTAGTTATACTAATTTGTGTTTTTAATTCTCTTTTGGTTTCAGCAGCAGATGAGAATAATAATTATGAAGGATTAAGGATTGAAGTTAGTTTAGATGATACATTATTTTTAGGAAAAACATATACAAGCCTTTTCAGGATAGACAACCTTGATCATGTTTCTGGCATAACAGACTACATTAATCTGACTGTAATCTATAATGTCTCTGGCCCTGATTTTTTTCAGCAGGAGGTTTTTGAATTAGCTAACTTAAACAGCTACAAAACAGCAGGAACAGGAAATTTCAAGCCAGATAAAGCAGGGAATTATACAATCTGCGGAAGGATTATTAGCTCCACTATTGATGATCAAAACAAAGAGGATGATACTGCCTGTAAAAATATATCTGTGATAAACACCTTGGGTATTCCATGCAATATATCACTAAATATTGGAACCTGGAAAAACCTTTATTTTGATGAGCCAACTGTTTTCTACCTTAACCTTAATAATGAGAGTTTTCCATTTGCAATAGAATACTGGGTTGAGGATTTATTTGGAAATATAGTTAAAAAATCAATCAATACAACAAACACAAACAAAAAGAGTTTTTCTCCAAGGTTTAATGAGCCAGACAAGGCATTTTTAATAAAAGCAAGAATTGTTTTTGTTGCATGCAATGACTCAAATCAAGCTGATAATTATGCAGAAAGGCTTTTTGTTGTTAAGGGAGAAGAGCCAGAAAAAGAGTCAAGGATCGAGATTGATGAGCTTTATTTAAATAAAGAAAATGAGATTGAGTTTGGAAAATCATTAAAAGCAAAACTTAGCATCTACAAAGGTGATTCAACAAAAAATACAACAAAGTTAACAATAACAAAAAAGTTTTCTGAAAACTTAGTAACTATTCCTGTCCAGCTAAAGCTGAACTGCGATAAAAAGCTAGATGAAGGCAGGCATTATCTTGTTGTTGAGGGTCTCGGACTTAAAACAAAAAAAGAGTTTATGATTAAAGGCAATTTAGATTCTCTTTGTCCGGAAGAAATAAGATCCTCTAATGAAATAACATCAGAAACAAATTCTAAATTTTCCTATGAAATCATCTCAATCCCTTTAACAGCTGAAAATAACAATGAATTTACAACAAAAGTCTTAATTACCGCAAAAGATGAAACAATATTGAAGATATGGAGCTATGTTTACCGTGGCAATAAGTGTTATTCTGGTGAAAGAGAGGATAACATACAGCAGGTTTTAATTCAAAACAATAAAAATAAAACAATTGAACTTGAAAATAAGATTATTAATGCAGAGCAAGGAAGTTACAAATTTAAGGTTAAACTTCTTCTTGAAGGCCAGAAAACAGAAAAGGAAATTACAAAAGAAATTAAGGTTATTGACTCAATTAAAACAAAAGAGGAAAAAGAACTTTCAAAATCTGAATTAAACAAAACAACAGAAAAAGCAATAACAGAATGCAGCTGCGACCCATTAGGCCTTATA
>JAFCEA010000127.1 GCA_017609385.1 Candidatus Woesearchaeota archaeon | reverse complement strand
TTTACACCCCTGTCATAAACACGGAAATCAGCGCCAAACTTGAGTGCTGTTTTTATTATATAACCCCTATCACGGATGTCCTTGAAAACACAGTACCTTATCCAGAAATTAGGCTCAACCTTTTTTGTTTTTTTTATAAAATCATCAAAATTAACCTTTTTCTTTCTATAATCCTTTATTAGAATATTAAGTACAATGCCTCTAACAATGATAGCTGAACCTTGCCATCCTCTAAAATACTGCCAAATCTGCTTTGGTTATAGAACTCATGTGCAGCATCAGAGCTTTCTGTTAAAACCCTTTCCATCGTCAGGGTTGCTTTAACCTTTTTTTTCCTTTTTTTGGCCTGTGCTTTTTTCTTAACAGCTTTCTTTGTTTTGGTTTTCTTAGGCATAAATTATGAGAACTTGTTTTTGTTTAAAAACTTTTGGATTAGGAAGAATAAAACTTGAGCTATTCCTTTATAATTCTATACCTCTAATAAAATTTATGGTAATTACACAATGTCTTATTTAAGAATATCTTTCTAATGCATCAAAAACCTTTACAACTTCTTTTGTTGGCTCACATTTATAGGTTTTAATTTTAAACTCATTAGGGAAAGCAGAGGATTTTGGGTTTTTATATATCTCTAAGAATTTTTTATAAATAGGTATCCCTACCAATTCCCATTGATATGTCTGAACAACAATCTTTTCTATATTTTCTAATATCCTGATACCCGGACTTAGGGCATTTCTAATTCCATTTATTAAAATTCCAATATCTTCTTTTAGAGATAAACCAACACCCCCATCTGAATATTCCCCAGGTATAAAGCTTCTTTGTTCACCACATTTGCATCTGAATATTTTCCACATTTTGATTCCTCCAAACATTTTTAATTTCTTTTATAGTAATTACATAAAGTTTTATTTAAGTATAACACTCTAAGGCATCAAAAACCTTTACAACTTCTTTTGTGGGTATGCATTCATGGGTTATAATCCTAAACTCAGGGAGGTTACCAGCTTTAAAGTCATCGAAACTACGATACTTTTCGTGTTTATATATCTCTAAAAATTTTTTATAATAAGGTCTTCCTATGTTTACTTCCCTCTGATATTGAACAACAACCTTTTCTTTATCTTCCAATACTCTAATTTTAGGGCCTACAAGCTCTTCAAGTTCTTTAATCTTATTTATCATACTTCCAATACCTTTTCCTAGAGCTAAAGCAATACCTCCATCTAAATATTCCCCGGGTATAAAACCTCTCTCTTCACCACGTTTGCATCTGAATATTTTCCACATTTTGATTCCTCCAAACATTTGTAATATTTATTATATATTCTTTATATTTAAATCCTTCGTTTTTTACTATTAAAAAATAGTAAGAAAGTAATCTTCTTGCTCATGTTTTTACACAAATCTTAAATATACTAAGATAACCCTTTTTGTTAAGATGCAATTAACATTTTTAGGCACAAGTGCAATGGTTCCTACAAAAGAGAGAAACCATTCAGCTGTTTTAATTAGCTACAGCACTGAAGGCATTTTAATTGATTGTGGTGAGGGCACACAAAGACAGTTAAAGATTGCTGGAATAAAGCCATCAAAAGTAACAAAAATACTGATAAGCCATTGGCATGGTGATCATGTTCTTGGTATTCCTGGTTTGATACAAACCCTAGCAAAAAATGAATATGACCGGGTTCTTGAGATTTATGGGCCAAAGGGAACAATGGAAAGAATGAAAAATATGTTCAGGGCATTTTCTTTTGAGGATAAAATAGAAACAAGGATTCATGAAATCACAAAAAAGAGATTTTTTGAGGGCAAGGATTTTTTCCTAGAAGCACTTCCTCTTGAGCATGGCATTATAACCCTGGGCTTTAGTTTTATTGAGAAAGATAAAAGAAGAATAAGACTTGATGTAGTAAGAAAGCTTGGTATTCCAGATGGCCCTTTATTGGGCAAGTTACAATCAGGCAAGAGCATAACCTTCAAGGGAAAGAAAATAACACCAGAGCAGGTAACTTATGTTGTTAAAGGCAAAAAACTAAGCTTTATAGCAGATACAGTGCCCTGTAATAATGCATTGGAGCTTGCAATGAATTCACAGTGCCCTGTAATAATGCATTGGAGCTTGCAATGAATTCTGATATACTGGTTTGTGAGGCAACTTACTCAACTAAACTTGAAGAAAAAGCAGCTGAATACCTGCACATGACCTCAAAGCAGGCAAGCCTGTTAGCAAATCAGGCAAAAGCAAAAAAGCTTATTCTAACACACTTTAGCCAGCGCTATAAGACAATGGAAGAAATAGAAGATGATGCAAAGGATGTTTTCTCAAACACAATATGTGCCTATGATTTCATGAAGATAAAAATATAAATAAAACTCTTGATAAAATTAAATATTAACAAAAATAGAAAGGTTTATAAATATTGGTAATTTATCTTACCATATGGTAGAAAATATTACTAATATTGGACTTGAGAT
>JAFCEA010000126.1 GCA_017609385.1 Candidatus Woesearchaeota archaeon | reverse complement strand
AAACATCTGTTGATATTATCAAGGATAATCCAAATCATCTTGAAAGATATTTTAAGCCATCTGTGCAGAGGACACTTTTTAACTTCAATAAGCATGCAATAAACTTCACTATGCCACCTCATCATGAAATAAAAGATATGACCAGCGTAAACATGAAAACATTACAGATAGCTTATGAAATCCAGCCAAAGAACTATGAAGAGCTTGTCTCAATCAAAGGTGTTGGCCCAAAAACAGTTAGAAGCCTGGCCCTAATATCAAGCTTAATATATGGAGATAAAGTAAGCTGGGAAGATCCTGTTAAATACTCTTTTGCACACGGAGGAAAGGATGGAATTCCCTATCCAGTTGACAAACAGCTAATGGACTCTTCAACAGAAACTTTAAGGAACGCAATAAGGCAGGCAAAACTAAATGACAATGAAAAAATCAATGCCCTAAAAAGGCTTGGGAACTTCTTTTGAATTGAAGATTAAGAAATTAATCCTATTTTAGTATGATAATATTCCCCTTGCCTCTTTTTATCTTTTTCAGCTTGCCATCGCTTTCAAGCTCTGTTAGGATCAAGCTTATTGTGGCCTGTGAAACAGGAAAGTTCTTTCTGATTTCTCTTTGGGTTACCCTGCCGCCTTTTTGCTTTATGAACTCATAGATTTTGTCTTTTGGGTCTATTTCTTCTTCAAGAATTTTTTCATCTGTTTTTTTTAATGGCTTTCTTTTTTTGGCAAATATAACAACCACAACTATAATAATCATAACCAAGACAATGTAAAGCCATGGAAAAGCCTGTTCTTCCTCTTCATAAAATAACCAAGACAATGTAAAGCCATGGAAAAGCCTGTTCTTCCTCTTCATAAATATCCTCAAGGTTTATATCCTCACCCAATAAAAGCAATTCACTTTCCTCAGACAAGTCAGGGAAAACTATAAGGTCAACTATATACCTTCCCTCATCAACTATTGTTATATTTTCTTCTGTTGAATAAACATTATAGTTACTTACATAGGTTGCTTTTATTACATAATCACCAATAGGAAGTGTAAATGAATAAGTTCCATCTTTTAATATCTTTGTCTGCTTTGGCACTGAATCAACCTCTACAACAGCATCATTTGCAGGATTAAGCGACATATCATAAACAGTCCCATATATCTCTGCAGCATTAATACATGGCAAGATAACTAAGACAAATAGAAATAATATAGCTATTAAAACCTCTTTTTTGGCCATATCTTAAAATTATCTTGCTAAATATAAAAAACTTTCTGTGTTTTTTGCTTTAATCAAATTCAGGGGTTTTAAAGGGTATTAAAGCATTATAATGGGTTTTCAGGCCAATCAGCACTTAAATTCTAAAGCGTAAAAAAGAGTGTTTATAAATTAAAACACCTATCTTTATGTTATCAAAATCAATTGGAGGTATAAAATGAAAAAACAAACCGCGATTTTAATGTTAGCTGTGTTATTAGCTAGCTTAGTTCCAGTATCTTTGGCTCAGGGAAATGTTGAATCAGCTAAACCAGGAACATTTACATTTAAACAACCAGAGGTTACGTCTGGAAATGGACCAATAATTAAGACTCCAAAATTAGTTGCAGAAAATACAATTGAATGGAGGATTAAAAAGACAGATAAACTAATTAATAAGATTCAGACAGCAAAGGCCTTTATTGAAGAGCTTCCCGAGGAAAAGGTAAATGTATTTCTTCATATGTCAAGAGCACAGCAGAAAGGAATACTTGCAATGGACAATGAAAGCGCATTGCAGGCAATGGAAAAATTTTCACTTAAGCCAATAAATAAAAGCATGATGTTCAAGAAGAGAATAATTGCAGCTAATAGGCTAAGGCAGGCAGAGCAAAATTATCTAAGGGCAAGGCAAAACTATCTAAAATCACTTAACTCATACAGACAGGTAAAGACACAGTTCCTTGAAGCAAAGGAAAGATTAAGGGAATGCAAGGATGTTGATAGCGAAGAATGCAATGAATTAAGGGAAAGGGCACAAAATCATTCAAGGGAGATGGTAATCAACAGCGCTAACATGATAATTGAGCATCTTAACAAAATAAAGGAAAAGGTTGAATCATCTGAAACAATGGATACTGAAAGAGCTGAAGAAATAATCTCAGAAATTGATGGTTATATCTCTGAACTTGAGGATGCAATAGCACAGGCAGAAGCTGCTGAAACAAAAGATGAAATTAAGGATGCTGCTAAAACAGTTTCAAAAATATGGATTAGAATAAGAAACAGGGAAAGACTGCATGCAGCAAGTGTTGTTAAAGCAAGGGTTTGGGGAATAATGAAGAGAAGCGAGCATCTTGAGGAAAGGCTTGATTCAACACTAGCAAATATGGAAGAGCAGGGAATTAATGTTGAAGATATTGATGCAAAAGTAGATGAATTCAGTGCAAAGATTGATGAAGCAAAAAGTAAATATGAGCAGGCACAGGATTTAATGGATGGAGCATACCTTGAAGAAGACAAAGAAAAGCTTAAAGAGATTGTTGATGAGGCAAAACAGTTGATTAATGAGGCCCATGAATTATTAAAAGAAGCACACGCACTGCTTGTTGAAATAGTAAAAGACATTAAATCAGCAGGCGGAGAGATAACACCAGAAGAAGAGACAGAAGAAGAGGAATATGAAGTGGTTGAAGAAGAAACAGAAGAAGATTAATTTCTTTTTATTTTTTTATTTCTTAAAACCCTGCAATAACAGCATTTCCAATATTAGTTGCATGATCACTTATTCTTTCAAGATTACGTAATGTATCAACAAAGATTATGCCAGAAGC
>JAFCEA010000125.1 GCA_017609385.1 Candidatus Woesearchaeota archaeon | reverse complement strand
TATAAAATAAGAGAATTTAGGGCATTATAACTGCTTGTATACAATGACCTCTTTAGATAAGAGCCTTCAAGGTTTCTTAAATAACTGTCTGCTGTTTTAATCCTTGATTTAACCACAGGAACCTTGTTTTTTGATGTAACATAAACATCAGAGGAAAATGCCAGCACTAAAACACCTACAACAAGGATTGACATAAATGTGAAAAAAACTCCTTTTTTGCTTTTTATTGCCATGTTCTAACCTCTGATATGTAAGGTCCCCACATAGTTGAATCATCTATCTGCCCAAAGATTATATTTTTTGATGATATCAAGACTCTTGAGGTTTCCATGTTTCTGCCATTTGTATAATTAAACAAGAGATTGTTTCCATCCTTAATCAATAACTGAAAATTGTATTCAGAGGGTATTATCTTTAAAAAGACCTCTTTTGTGAAATTAGTTGCTGTATCATTCATATTTCTATAACAGAACTCCCCTACCTGCTCCAAAACAGTGTTTGTTGGGTTTGTTATATTGCCATTCCCTATTAGATTGTTCACATATTCATTATCACTTACCTCATAAACCTTTATTGATGAGGCAGTGTCTATAACATCCTGGGACAGGAAAGCTGTCTGCATTTCATAGGGCTTGTTTGCATAGGCAAGATTGATTAGAACAATACCTATCACTATAACGCTTGTTGCAATAAAAGCATCTAATGTGAAAAAATATGCCTTTTTGTGCATTCTTAGTATATTGTTTGTTAACTGATATTTAAATTATTTTATTAATTTAAGAGTTACAAGAGAGAAATTTGGCTTGTACTTGACTAAAGAAAATTCCTATAGACTTTGGCTATTACTATTCTATTATTTCTACTTCATCACTGCCTATGCCAACAATGCCTTCATCATCATCTATGTAGATTATGTTTCCGTACTCATCCTCAAAATGTATGTAAAAATCTCCTTTTATGCCAAGCTCTTTCTTAAGGTCATCATAGCTTTTGTTAGCTAGTTCCTCTAATTTTTCTTCCAAAACTATGTTTTCCACAACCGTGCTTAGGTTTTCTCCTGTTTCTGATGATACCAGGATATCTGGTATTGTTTCTCCCTCGGTTGTCAGTTCCTCTGTCTTACTCGTCTTTGAAGTTTGATTAATAATATAAAAAAAGGTGATGACCACAACAATAAATATTCCTACTGCTATCATTACATCCAGGGACCATGTTTGTGCTCTTTTCATTAAAACACCTCTTTTATGAACATATATTTAAGCAGATAATTCCAGACTTCTTTACTATATTATTTTCTCCCTTGTAAATAATGCCATCAACATTTTTTGGCAGTTTCTTTACTGTTTCATAACTTTTTGTAAAATTAACATACTTAAGCACTAACTCGCTATAGTTTGTTCTCATGGTGCTCGAGTTTATAAGTTTTACTGAATAATTAATGCCTTTTAGTGTTTGTGGAATCTGAAATGTTCTTGAATATCCATCCTCAACTCCTGCTGCAAGACTGATTTCATTCTCAATAACAGAGCTCATATCTTCTATAAGTTCTCTATCTTTTTGTTCCTGCACACTAACCATTCTCTGAGCAATAACAAGAAGAAACACATTGAATGCCAAAAACATAAATCCAATCAATAATGCAACTTCTATGGATGATTGTGCTTTTTTCATATTAATACCTATTCAACTCTAACTAATACATTATCTCCCTTTGCCTCAACCACTATATGCTTTAGTCCAGGAGAGTAATCTTTTTTTGTAAAATTATAACAGCATCTACCATCATAATTTGGTATTTCACTGGTTATGTTTACCCTTGACTTGAATGCAATCTCTGAGCCGTCAGCTAAAAAAAATACAAGCTCCTGGTTGCACCATATTTCCATGTTTCTAATGCCATTGGGCATTGTTGCATCAAAGGTTGTTTTAGAAGGTCCTCCAAGATAATATACTTTTTCTGCAGCATCAACTATTCCTCTTCCTATCTTGTTAAGCTGGGTTTG
>JAFCEA010000124.1 GCA_017609385.1 Candidatus Woesearchaeota archaeon | reverse complement strand
ATAACATGGAGAGAGGGAGAGGTCAGGAGTGGGTTGGGCCTATTTATCTGTCTAAACCCATAAAATATTTACCTAAACAAACTCCAAAAAAGGCCTGTATGTAGACTTAGTTTCTACATATAAGATTCTACAGCTTAATTCAACACTTTATTTCTACAACAAGGAAAGAATTTTCGCTTCATCTCTTCCTTTGCTCCACCTGCCACAAGAGGGCGAGTGAAGCAAAGGAAAGCCTATCTAAATGTATTGACAAAGACTATACATTATGTCATATTTATAACATGAATTTTATTTATGATGACAGAAAAAATCTCATACTGCTCAGAGAAAGAAAAATTAGTTTTGAAACGATAATTGATGCTGTCAAAAAAGATGTTTTAGATATTTTTGAAAACCCAAATCATCCCAATCAGAAGCTTATTATTGTAGATATAGACAACTATGCTTGGGTTGTTCCTTGCAAAATCTTAAAAAATAAAATTAGTTTAATAACTGCATATCCATCAAGAAAATATACTAAAAAATATTTAGGAGATTCTATGACGAAAATTGCCCCTCGCTGTCAGTAACATCCCGCTGAAGGCGAGCATGTTAAAATAAAGGTGATAGAAAATTTATTTTAACAGAAAGGGGCTAAAAATGATTTATGCAGGGATTGACGTTAGTAGCAAGAGTTTTGTTGTACATGCGATAAACAATCGCAACAAAGTGGTTTTTGACAACAGCATAATGCCAACAAAAAGAGCCTTACAGAAGCTTTTGGATGGATTTGGTAAAGAGACAAAATACATTGTTTTTGAAGCGGGCAATCAAATGAAATGGATAGCAGATTATTTTCTTACAAGGAAGGATGTTGTCCTACACATAGTCCACCCAAATGAAATAAAATGGATAAATCAGAGCAAAAAGAAAACAGATCAGATTGATGAAAAAAAATTAGCTAAGCTTGCAAAAGGATCAATCTTGCCACAAAAAGTTCATGTCGTAACGGGTGTAGCAAGAAGATTAAGAGAATTAGCAGCATCAAGAGAGCAGCTTCAGTCAAAAAGAGTTTCACTAATAAATACTGTCAGAGGATATGTCAAGCAAGAAGGATTAAGACTTCCTGCAAAATTCTTTAAATCTATTGAATGGAAAGAAAAGCTTAGAAAGAGTGATCTAAGTGAAACCTTAAAACAAATTATTGAAAGTTTTATGATTGCTATTGATGGATTAATTGAAGCGGAGCTAAAAATTACAACTGAACTTTTAGCAATTGAGGATGAACGGATAAAGCTTCTGGAAACAATTCCCTGTATTGGAAAATTATCATCGAGAGTAATTGTTGGTGCAATAGATGAAGTTGATAGATTTGAAAACAAGAAATCTATTGCTCACTATACAGCATTAACGCCCAGGATACATCAAAGTGGCACTGAGTTACACCTGGGAAGAATAGATTTTAACGGACGTAGAGAGGTTAGAAAAATACTTCTTCAATGTGCTCATACGATAGTAAGGACAAAAAATCCAGACTCCAAACCACTCCGAGACTTCTTTGAAAGGATATCTAAAAAGCGGGGAAAGAAAAAGGCTATGGTTGCATTGGCTAGAAAGTTAATAGTAGTTGCTTATGGAGTCTTAAAAAACAATGAGTGTTACGATTTTAGAGTACTCCAGGCAGCTTGAAGATATTTGATAAAGCACGTTGGCTGATAGTTTTGGTGATGAGTTTGAAGTGAGCCCGTATTAAAATGCCTGGGACTTAAAAGTCCGTTCTGGAGGTTGGGACGCTTCAATTGAACCGGAATGTTGGGCCGCGAGCTCGAATAGGAGGTTAACACACCTTTTTGGAATTGGTCAAAAAGGTTGTAAATATAGATGACACGCCTTTGGTGCATGTTTTACTTGACAAAAGGCAAGTCATAGGAGGGTTTTATGCCCAGGACAAAGGATGGTATCTTAATCTATACCCCAAAGCGAACTGAGGCACTGAAAGAAAAAATGCGATGGAACCTTAACTACGTA
>JAFCEA010000123.1 GCA_017609385.1 Candidatus Woesearchaeota archaeon | reverse complement strand
TAAAGCTCCTTAAAATAATATTGCTTATTATTGTTATCATTCCAACCATAACCCCTACTATTGTTCCAAGCAAGATATCATAATTTTTTATGTGTGACATTTCATGAGCAATTACTCCTTTTAGTTCACTGTCATTTAAATTATCAACAATTCCTTCGGTAAATACTATAACACTATTTTCAGGGTTTCTTCCAGTAGCAAATGCATTCATACCTTTATCTTTAATTATATAAATCCCGGGCATTGGAATTCCAGCAGCAATTGAAAGCCCCTCTGCCATATAGTATACTCTTGGGTTTTTCTCTCGTGACATTGGGATTGCCTTTGACAGGCGCAAAACAATCTTGTCACTATTAAAATAACTTGCAAAGCTCAATATAACAGCCAGTATTAATGCAAAAATCATGAGTACAATTGAATATTCCCTATTTATGCCATACTGCAGATCAATATACATGCCAACTACATACCCAATGATACTGATAAACAGTAAAAATCCTATTATTATAAAAGCAGTTTTTAACTTATTTTTAGTAATATTTTCATACATTATTACATCAACACACCTTAATTAAATGTTACAGTGCCTGCAACAAGCAAAGCATTTTATCCGTACAGCCATTTTACAATTATACTACTAATATTTTATATTTTAATATCAGCAGAAATTATATTTGACATTGTATATAATTTTTTTATAATTTATTGCTCTTCTAAATTTTATTTTTCTAAAAGCTTACCTTAACTGGCTCCCTTACCGATTTATCTTCAATCTCAAAGTAATCTTTGCCAGTAAATTGAAACATTTTAGCAACTACATTTCCAGGAAAAGTTTGAATTCTTGTGTTAAATTTCATAACCATATCATTGTAAAATTGTCTGGCATATGCAATGTTGCTCTCTATTCCGTTTAACTGTTCCATAAGTTTCAGGAAGTGCTGGTCAGCTTTGAGATTAGGGTATCTTTCAGAAACTGCAAATAAAGATCTTAGAGTACTTGTTATCTGATTTTCAGCCTTTGCCTGTTCGCTAACTGATTTGGCATTTATGCCAAAATTCCTTGCGCTTACAACACTTTGCAGTGTTTCTTTTTCATGAGCTGCATACCCCTTTACAGTCTCAACTAAATTTGGTATTAAATCATATCTCTTTCTCAGTTGTACATCAATCTGGTGCCAGGCATTGTTGGTTTTGTTTCTCAAAGATACTATAGAGTTATACAGACCTACTCCTGTTAACAGCAGTACTATTATCAATCCTATAACTGCAATTACAATAATTCCTATAAACATAAATTACTCCTTCTCCTTTGGTTAAGTTTTAAAATAAAAATATAGTGCAAAGTTAAAAATTTGATAGGTTAAATTATAACATATAACTTGCATCAAAAATATATTACATAGCTGACCTGATTGATATGCTTTATACTGCTGGTTAGCTGGTTAATTGTTTTTACACAAGAATATTTTTGTGGTATATTTCTCATTATATCTTAACGCTTTTAAGCTTACTGTGGTTAAATATTATTTAGTTATATTTGGGAGGAAATGAATGATTGATTGTAGTTGTTCCAACAAAAAAGTTTTAGGTCTTCTTTCTGACAACAGTACCGGAAAAACATCGCTGGCAGAATGTTTTCTTTTTAATTCTGGTACAACTGACAGGCTGGGAAAAATTGAGTCAAAAAATACTGTTTCAGACTTTAGTCCTCTGGAGACTAAAAAGGGTTTTAGCATAAACTCAAGCATGCTTAATTATAAATGGAAAGATTTTCAAATAAACCTTGTTGACTCTCCTGGATATGCAGATTTTATAGGTCAGATTCTATCAACCATTAAAGTTATTGACAGCGCGCTTCTGGTAATTGACCCTAAATCAGGGATACAATCAGTCACGGATATAATAATTGAAAATTTAAATCAGAATTGCATGCCTGTGTTTTGTATTATTAATAAATTAGATCAGGAAAATATAGATTATTTTAAAACAATTGATGAAATAAAAAATAA
>JAFCEA010000122.1 GCA_017609385.1 Candidatus Woesearchaeota archaeon | reverse complement strand
ATGCTTCTATTTTTTATTATCATTTTTATTTCTGGCAGAAGTTTCTATTTCATAAAACTAAAATATTTCTGAATTATATAAATTAATCGCATAATCAAAAGATTTATTAAGATAGGCAATTAATAAAATCATGGGGTGGTTTATATGTGGATATATATTTTAGTTGCAGTTTTTATTGCATCTGGAATAAAGATTGTTCAGGAGTATGAAAGGGGAGTAAGATTTACATTAGGAAGATTCTCTGGGATAATAAATCCAGGATTAAGATTTGTCATACCAATAATACAGACATGGCAGAAAGTAGATATAAGGATTAAGGTAATTGATGTTCCTGACCAGGATGCAATAACAAGGGATAATGTTTCCATAAAGGTGAATGCTGTTTTGTATTTCAGGGTTTTGGAAGCAGAAAAGGCAATAATTAAGGTTGAGCACTATGGTTATGCTGTCTCACAGCTTGCCCAGACAACAATGAGAGATGTTGTTGGAGAGGTCAGCCTAGACGACCTTTTAAGCAAGAGAGATTCTGTTTCATCAAAAATAAAAATTATTGTGGATAAGGCAACAGATCCATGGGGGATAAAGGTTGAATCAGTTGAGCTCAAGCATGTAGAATTGCCAGAAAATTTAAAAAGAGTTATTGGAAAAGAAGCAGAGGCAGAAAGAGAGAAAAGAGCAGTAATAATAAAGGCAAGTGGAGAGGTTATTGCAGCAGACAACATGGCAAAGGCAGCAAAGATCCTTGCAACAGGTCCTGGAGCACTGCACTTAAGAACATTGCAAAGCATAAATGACATAAGCTCTGACAAAAGCAATACAGTGATATTTGCAGTTCCACTGGAAATACTCAGGGATATATAATTTTTCTTTTTTATTTTATTTTTAGGATTCCACAGGAAAAAAAGGTCAAAAAATATTTATTTGATTTTTCTTATGAAGATTTATATATAAATCAGGCTATTAAAGCAAGAAAAAATGGTTTTTTCCTCTTTAAAATTAAAGGAAAAATAATAAATTAGTAGCCATTTTCATATGCTAATGTAAAAAATCTCCAAAGGAAACAATGGGGGGCCTTTAGGTATTAAATCATTGATTTAAGAAATCAGGAACTAGAAGCTTTATAAGCACCTAATTCCACATGAAAACATAGGGGCATGATATTTTTAATATATATTTCGATAAATTTACATTATATAATAAAAGAATTTATAAACAATCCCTGTTTGTAGGTATTGGGGGTCATTGACTAATGGATGCTGCTGAACAAATAAAAAGATTTTATGATTTTCTGGAAAAAAATTATCATGATAAGCTATTGGAAATAGTAAGAAAAGGCAAAAACTTCTTTGTAATGGATTTTCAGGAATTATCAAGATTTGATCCAGAGCTTGCAGAAGAGCTTTTAGAACAGCCTGAAGAAACAATAAAAGCAGCTGAGATAGCTGTTGAGCAGTTTGAGCTGCCAAGGCCAGTAAAACGCTTTAGGATAAGGTTAACAAATATTCCAGAAGACCAGCAGATTGCAATAAGACATATAAGAGCTAATCACATAGACAGGCTTCTTGTCTTAAAGGGAATTGTAAGGCAGTCATCTGATGTAAGGCCACAAACAGTTTCTGCAAAGTTTGAATGCCCGAGCTGCGGCAATACTATATCAATCTTGCAGCTAGGCCAGAAATTCAAAGAGCCAGCAAGATGCTCTTGCGGCAGAAAGGGCAAGTTCCGGCTTTTAAGCAAAGAGCTTGTTGACTCGCAGCGCTTGGTTATTGAGGAAGCACCTGAATCATTAGGGGGCGGAGATCAACCAAAGAGAATTTCTGTTTTTCTAAGAGAGGATTTAGTAGAGCCAATAATGGAGAAAAAAACAACCCCTGGAAGCAAGATTATGATTACAGGCATATTAAAAGAGATTCCTATTCCTCTAAGAGAAGGGGGCACATCCACAAGGTTTGATATTGTAGTAGAAACAAACTATATAGAGCCTATTGAAGAAACATTTGGGACAATTGATATAAGTGAAGAAGATGAGAGAGAAATCAAGAAACTAGCAAATGACCCAAGAATTTATGAAAAACTAACAAGAAGTATGGCACCTTCTATTTATGGACATGATGATATAAAAGAGGCATTAGTATTACAGTTAATGGGTGGTGTCAAGAAAGAAAGAAAGGACGGCACAATCACGAGGGGGGATATGCATATATTGTTAGTGGGTGACCCAGGGGCTGCAAAAAGCACACTATTGATTTTTATGTCAAATGCTGCACCAAAGGCAAGGTATGTTGCTGGAAAGGGCGCAAGTGGGGCAGGGCTTACAGCTGCCGTTGTAAGAGATGAGTTCTTAAAAGGATGGGCATTAGAGGCAGGAGCAATGGTATTGGCAAATGGTGGGTATTGCATGATTGATGAGCTTGACAAGATGAGTACAGAGGACACGTCTGCATTGCATGAGGCATTATCACAACAAAGAATTAGTATAAGCAAGGCAAACATTCAAGCCACTTTAAAGGCAGAAACAACAGTGTTAGCTGCAGCAAATCCAAAGCTCGGGAGATTTGACCCTTATCAGCCAATAGCACAGCAAATTGATTTGCCCCCTGCTTTGATAAACAGGTTTGATCTAATCTTTCCAGTAAGAGACCTTCCAAACAAGGAGATGGATGAAAAGATTGCAAGCCATGTTCTTAGTCTTCAGCAGAATATAGATATTAAAGAGCCAGAGATTCCTATTCCATTGCTCAAGAAATATGTTGCCTATGCAAAGCAGAATATTTTTCCAAAACTAACAGATGGGGCAATGGATGAAATCAAAGAATTTTATGTTGATTTAAGAAACATGGGAACAGATGAAGAGGGAATAAAGCCAATACC
>JAFCEA010000121.1 GCA_017609385.1 Candidatus Woesearchaeota archaeon | reverse complement strand
TAAATATAAATGCCCCCCTTAGCTGTGTTTCCTGTGTTGGATATGCAATCTGAAAATATGGTGAGGTTGCTATTTCTCTCAATTTGGTGTCTGTTTCATTCTGGCCAAACTTTTTAATGCAGTGTGCGTCTATTACAATATATTCATAGCCCCATTTTTTAAGGAATGAATGAATTTGCTCAGGTGTTTTGTTTATTGAATCATCCTTAAATTTCCTTATTGCGGGCTCCCAACGGTAACTGAGCTTGTCCATACCAATAACAGAGAAATCCCTAAAGCATAAGGGCAGCACTTTTGTGTTGATGGGAAGGTTTTTCAGCCAGAGATAGCTTTGCATCTCATCCATTGATGTAAAGTCCTGGAAAGGCCAGATGGCTGTGTTTACCTTATACCTCTGATAGCCGGATGTAAGGAGTATCCCAATAATGATTATAATAATCACAATAGTTTTGCTTATCTTTATTTTTTTGGCTATTTTAATTAAAAATTCCAATCCTAAGCTTGCTAAGATAGCTACAGGGATTGCAAAGAGCATCCAGAACCTGAATGCAACCAAGCCAACTGGAAGATTAAAAGTCATGCTGTTTACTCCCAAAAAGGTGAATACTAACCAAGCTAGAGTTATTATAATCCAATGATTTTCTTTCTTGATTAATGATTTGTATTTAATTATAACATAAATCAAAGCAATGAATAACAATAAACATATTACAATTCCAACACCAACTGGGTTGTTTATCATGTTCTGGGGTTTTGCAACAAAGAAGTCATTGAATGTATATGCTCTTGTAGCTGTCCCACCATGGGGCTTGAATGTTTTTTGTATAGCTGAGATTATTTTATAGAGAATACCTGATTCAGCAACTATATCAGCACTAGCTACTGCCGTTGAAACACGTCCCCCTAAAAGTCTTAGGTTATTATACCACCACATAAAGGAAAGTGCAATACCTCCCAGCCCTGCAAAAAATATATGTTTCTGGAACCTTTTTTTTAATAATGATTTGATTATAAGGTAAAGACCCAAAAGCACTACAAACTTAATTGATTGTGAAGGCTGTGTTACAAAAATAGATCCCATAACAACTGCTGCTGCATAAGCCCATTTCTTATCATGCTTTATCATCTCAAGACAATAGAATGCTGGAAAGAACAAGATAACAATCAAGGAATGAGACCATATAAAATGGCTTAAAAAGCATGGGATGCATGTAAGAACAAATGCTGAGAACAATGCCTTGCTTTTATTTTGAGTAAATTCTTTTACAAAGAAGTAAAAGAATATTATTCCCAGGGATATAATTAAAGCATTGAAGAATTTTAATGTCCAGTATATTGAAGCAGATGTTTGATGCAGAAGCCCCATGACTATTGGATAACCTGGAGGATAAGGAGCCATATAATGAGATATGTAAAAATCAGGTGTCTGGCCGTAAGCTGTGTGCTTTATTGCTATATATTTTGCAGAAACAGCATGATGCCATGGATCACCATCTTCAAGCCATGGGTAAGCAAAGGATCCCTTGACCATAACGTAAAGCAGAATGAAGAACAGAATAAAAACAACTGCTATGTAAAGATTTGATTTTTTTATTTTCAGCAGGTTTAGCTTTGGAAAAGTTATTTTAGTGAGCTTATCCTTTTTCCTGAACAAAAAATAAACAGGAACTGCAGTGCTTAAGACAAGGAAAACAATCCAATGCAAAGGTATATGAAGAAGATTTAGAAAAACACCTAAAATGGGGATTACGCCAAGACCAATTCCTATCCTCATTAGGTTTCTCTCAAAAAAGTTTTCAGAATTCTTTACAAAGCTTGTTATTGCAAAGCCAAGGCCCCATGTGTATATAAAGAATAGTAGTATTGTTATGGAACTCATCTTACTTTTTTTCTATGGAAACTTATTTAAATAACTTACCATTTTTAATGACCATGAAGGTAGTTATCACAATCCCAGCATATAATGAGGAGAAAACCCTTGGTAGAGTAATTAGAGAAATAAAAGAGGTTATGAATAA
>JAFCEA010000120.1 GCA_017609385.1 Candidatus Woesearchaeota archaeon | reverse complement strand
GCTACGGAGCCTACCTCTCAATATAATCCGAGATACACTGACTTGGTTAATCATATTGCAACTGAAAGATTAGCTAAAATGGCGAAAGAAAAAGGAGTAGAAAGATTTATTTTTGCTTCTTCCTGCTCGGTTTATTTTACTTATGACACTCCGCTTAATCCTGTTCCTAGCAAAGAAACAGACAAAGTAAATCCTATCTCTCCATATTCTCTTTCAAAAAGAGCAGCTGAACAAGCTATTTTAGAATTAGCTGATGAAAAGTTTCAGCCAATTATTTTTAGAAAAGGGACCATTTTTGGTTTATCTCCCAGGATGCGTTATGATTTAGTTCTAAATTCTTTTACAAAAGATGCTTTTTCAAAACGGAGACTAACTGTTAATTGTGGTGGCCAAGTATGTAGGCCTTTAGCTGATATTCAAGATATTGTTCGTGCTTATACTAAAGCTTTAGAACTACCGTTAGACAAAGTTGGAAGCAAGATATTTAATATTTGTAGTGAAAACTGGAATATTGGCGACTTAGCGAAGAAAGTTCAAAAAATTCTCAAAGAAAAAAAAGATGTTGACGTTACGATTGATATTCAGTCAGTCGGTATTACTAGAAACTACAAGGCAGATAATTCTTTATTTAAAGAAGTATTTCAATTTATTCCTTCTAGAACATCAGAAGACGCTATTTTAGAAATATGGAATCACTTAGAAAAATATCCTGAAGATGTTTCAAATTCAATCTTTTATAACGATAAATGGGAAATTCACTTATTAGAGGCAGGATTACTTTAAATTATGATGAAAGAGATAAAGAAAATTCTTTTAATCGGAGCCGATGGTCAACTAGGTAGTGACTTGAAAAAGGTAATTGGTGAAAGTTATGAATTACTCTGCCCGTTAATAGAGGAATTAGATGTTACTCAGTTCGATAAAGTTAAAGAATATATTCGTCAGAATCGTCCAGATTTAATTATTAATACGGCTGCTTTTCACCAAACTGATGAGTGCGAAAAAGACTCCCCAAGAAGTTTTTTAGTTAATACTTTTGCTGTTAAAAATTTAGCAGATGTCTGTAAAGAATTAGATATTCCATTAGTTAATATTAGTACTGATTATATTTTTGGATTAGATGGAGAAAGAAAAACTCCTTATATTGAGCAAGATTTACCTGCTCCTGTTAATATTTATGGCATTTCTAAATTATCTGGAGAATATTGTATCCGCTATACATTGAAAAAATATTTCATTATCAGACCAGCTGCTCTTTTTGGAATAGCAGGAGCCAGAGGAAAAGGCGGAAACTTTGTTGAGACAATGTTAAAATTAGCTAAAGAGAGAGGAAAGGTAAAGGTAAAGAACGATGAGTTTACTACTCCTACTTATACGAAAGAATTAGCAGAGAGTATTGTTCGGTTAATTAAGACTGACAAATATGGAGTTTATCATATTACATCTCAGGGAGAATGCTCTTGGCACGAATTTGCCCAGAAAATATTTGAATTAACTAATACTAAAGTTAGTTGCCAGCCAGTTTCTTCTGATGAATTTCCGACTATTGCTAAAAGACCCTGTTATTCGGTTTTAGATAATAAGCATTTAAGAGAAATAGGATTAGATAAAATGAGTTATTGGGGAGATGCCCTCAAAAAGTATTTAAAAGAAAAAGGTCATATATAAAAAGTCAAAAATTAAAAGTTAAAAGTTATGGAAAAACAAAAAACAAAAATAGATGGATTAGAGATTATTCCTTTAGAGGTTAATTTTGATGATAGGGGGTATCTTTTCGAGATAATTCATCATTACGATATGCCGAAATTTGGTCAGGTTTATATAATTGGTGATCAAGTAAGGGGAATAATCAGAGCCTTTCATAAGCATCAAGAACTCTGGGATTATTTTTGTATTGTAAAAGGCTCGGCCAAGTTTGTATTCGTTGATGATAGAAAACAAAGCAAAACCTATAAAGAAAAGGAAACAATTATTTTATCTGAAAAGTCACCAAAAGTTATTATTATTCCTCCGGGGATTTATCATGGTTGG
>JAFCEA010000014.1 GCA_017609385.1 Candidatus Woesearchaeota archaeon | reverse complement strand
TCAATGCAGATAACAAGAAAGATTGGCCAAGACGGCTTTATGATTTTAATGGGCTCAATAAACACATTTAATTTCATACTTTCCATGGTCACACTTTATGTTCTGAATAAGGCAAGAAATGGCTCAATAATAGTTATCCAGAAGTTAGTTGATGCAATAACCATAAGCCATATTGTAATATTTCTCTCTGCTGTTTTGATTGCTGGATCTTTGTCTGTTTTTCTTGCATTAATCTTAGCTAAGGCTTTTTCAAAAATTGTAAGTGTTGTAAGTTACAGAAAAATGGTTTTCTCTGTTATATTTTTAATATTTGTTCTTGTTTTAATTCTTACAGGCCCATTGGGATTATTAATACTGGCAGTAAGCACTGGGGTTGGCATAATCCCCCCAACAGTAAATATATCAAGAACACATGCAATGGGTTGTCTTTTACTTCCTGTTATTCTTTATTTTATGCTTTAAAAGAAAGATTTATATATTACCCCTCAAAAGTAAATAAATATTATAAACTGGTGGTATAATGACAGATGACAAAATTCTTTCAGTGATGGAAAGTATTATTAACAGATGGATGGATGTCGAACAAAAATTATACATAATCAGTAAGGAAATCATTGCAAAGCCGCACTTTATCTCCCTCTCATACAAGGAAGCTGATGTTAAGAAAATTAATATTCTCAATGGTGCTGTTGTTAATAACAATGGAAATTTTAATGATCCTAAAACTGGTTATTCTATTAATGTGATGATTGGTGACAAAAAACAGGGTTATGGTTCTCGCTGGGACTCACGTGATTATATACCAAGAAATCCAGAGGTCCTAAGGAAACTTATTGATGACAATATAGATTTTGTCTTAAAATCTGCATTAGTTTCATATATTTCAAATATAGAAAAGATTGTATCTGTAAAACAAGAGAGGGGTAATAAATTTTCCCATTTATCAAATGATCCAGTTGCTGTTTATATTGAAAAAAAACCAAAATCAAAACCAGTACCTGAAAATCTTATTTTAACTCTTAAGGATTGGACTAAAGAAATGTCAAAACTAAATTTTGTTGATGAAAGCAACTCTATTTTATATTCCGAGCATAACTCACGCAGGTTTGTTGATAGCCAGGGAAGAAAGATATTAGACCATTCTTTTTTGGAGAAAGTTATACTAGCTATAGATATCAGACATAACAAAAATTTTGAGATTCCTTTTGGTCAAAGCATATATTCAATTAAGGGATGGGATAATATTAATCAGAGGCTTGAAGATATTTTAAATGAAATACTCAGAGATATTGAACAATTAAGGAATGCTTCAATACCAACTAGCAACCAATATCCAGTTGTTTTTAATGGTGTGTCTGTTGGAATCATTTACCATGAAGCCCTGGGTGGCCACAATCTTTCTGGCAGATATATTAAAAAAGGTTTTTCTACAACATTCAAAAACCAATTGAATAAAAAAATATTGCCAGAGTTTATCACTGTCATTGATAATCCACAAAAAAAAGATGCTTCTGGTTTCTACAGGTTTGATGAGGAAGGCATTGAAGGCCAGAGGGTTGTTCTTGTTGAGAATGGCATTCTAAGAAATTACCTTTTAGACAGGGATTCTGCTGTTTATTTCGGAAAGCTGTCTAATGGGCACTCACGGGGGGAATGGCTTTGTGATGAGATGGGTTCTATAATACCAGAACCAAGGGTTAGCAACTTAGAGATAATAAGCTCTAATTCTGTTCCTGATGAAGAGCTTGTTGAAATCTTAAAAAAATATTGTATTGAAAATAATATTAAGTGTGGTTTATATATTGATGCCAGGGCTGGAGAGGTTGATGTTGATACAAGTGAATTTCATCTATATCCCCACAAAGCATGGAAAATCTTTCCAGATGGCAGGAGGGAGCGCATAACGAGTTTTTATGTTGCTGCCCACCCTTACGAGCTTCTTAAACAGATTGTTGTTACAGGTAATGGTTATAAAACATGTACAGGCATGTGCGGTGCAGAGTCTGGATGGGTTCCAGCGCAACAGATAGCACCTGCAGCCTTTATTCCTAAGGTAACAATACAGGCTGAGGAGCCCAAGATAGAAACAAAAAGGCTTCTTGAGAAATTAAATGATTAACTTATTTAGTTAAAATTCTGTAGAATTCCAAAAGGTTTTTAAATAATCTGGGTTTCCTGATTTTGTGATAATATGGAAGGAGTTATTATGAATTTTAGGGGAGGAAGGCACACCCAGTATGATAACCAAATGATAATCTTAGTTGATGGTGTTGATTCAAAGGAAAAGGCCAATGCTTTAATAGGCAAAAAAGTTATATGGTCAAGCCCTGCAAAGAAAGAGATTAAAGGAATTGTAAAATCTGCCCATGGCTCTAAAGGAGCACTAAGAATTCTCTTTGAAAAAGGAATGCCTGGCCAAAGCATTGGCCAGAAAGTTAAAATTGAATAATTCTACAGATATCTTTTTGCACCATAAAATACTGCTAAAAGCCCTATCAGGATAATCAATCCAGAGTATAATGGACCAGAGCTTGGTATTAAGCTTGGAATTAGTTTCATGCTACTCAGGAAAGGAATTATCCCCCCAAATATTATCAGGATTCCCAGGCAAGAAGCAATAAATTTGTGTGATGTCTTGAACCACCCAAGACTCTTAATTCCATATAATACCCCTATAATTCCAATCAATATTATTATTCCGGAATAGATTGGCCCGCTTGATGGAATGCCTGCAGGCAATATTTTAAATCCATCAAGAAATGGAAGAATTCCTGCAAGTATTGTTAATATTCCTATTATTACAATCATTATTTTCATGTTTTATCACCTCAAATTAATTATTTTTACTTTATTAAATTTTATTTTGTTTTTTTAAACTTTCTTCATACTCCTCTGGATATCTACAGCTATAATTTCCTATTCCCCCCACTCTTTTCTTAGGCAAAAACTCTCTTCCAGGATCACACCCCATTCTTCTTACTTGTTCTATTATAATCTTCATAGCTTTTAGTTTTCGTCTTCTTATATGCTTTGAATGGTCATCTTTACCGCCAATCTGAATGTTCATTACCCAATTTTCATATTTATGTTTTAAATCTGATAGAGATCTTATTCTTCTCTCTATTACCTTAGTATCTTTTCCTGTTCTTTCTTTTAGTTTCTCTGGCAGTCTTTTTTCAATCTTTCTTGCATACTTGCCTCTGCCAGAAAGGGCCCTAAACAGACAGATAATGCCCAAAACAATGCATACCCATTTGCCCCATGGGCCTATGACTGGAAGTAATTCATCTATCTGATAGATTCCTGTGATTATGTCTGTCAGCTGGTGAAAAACCCATGCCATAAAGAAATAAAACAGGGCCCACACAACTCCAAAAAACTTATGTTCTTTTATTGGAAAATATTTATTAAGTATATACAATGTTGCACCAATTATAAATAACACGAGCAATACAATTCCTAAAACACCATAAGCAGAGCCAATATAGTAAATATATTCATCAGGTATAAACCTTATGGCAATTAATGAGAAAACAATTGAAAAGATTGTAGCAGCACCCTTATTCTCAGAAAATATCTTTGTTGATGCCCCAAAAATTATTGCAAATAATATAATCCAAACACCAGCTTTTAAAAAAAGGATTAATCCCTCTCCTTCTGCTCCTTCGAAGAAGAAGCTGAACATCCTGTAAACTCCATCCCACTGTGCACTAACTATTGGTATTAATAAAGCTAGGAAAAGAGAAGACAACAATAACAAACCTCTTTTTTTGTTTAAAAGCATTTTAGATGATTCTTGGTCATAGAATATTTAAATCTTTCTATATTCATCTTATTTTAACTGAGAAAAATTAAATCAAAAGCTTTTTATAATAGTGGAATTTCCTTTTTATGGTTTAAAATGGTCAAGAAAACAGGTGGCTTCAGGAGAAAAACAAGGCATAAGTTATCAAAGCCAAGAAGGAGAAAGGGCAAGATAAGTGTCAAGAAGTTTTTTCAGAGCTTTGAAAAAGGAGATAAAGTAGTCCTGAATGCAGAGCCAGCTGTGCAGAAAGGAATGTATTTTCCAAGATTCCATGGCAAGACAGGTATAATCAAGAAAAAAATTGGAAGATGCTACAAGCTGTTAATTAAGGATGGAAAAAAAGAAAAAAATCTAATCGTCCATCCAGTTCATCTTAAAAAGATTATGGTATAAAAATGGTAAAACCAGAAATAGTATCTGAGAAACCAATCACTATAACTGAGCTTAAGCAGGAGATTGATAAGATAAAGAAGCGTGACAAAGAACTAAACTTCAGAGTTGGCAAAACAGAAGACTATCTAAACCAGTTTGCAAGCTTAAGCAAAGCCAAGGAAGCGGAACTAATCAAAAAATTAGAAAAACTTAATATTCCAAGACTGAAGGATATTCACATAACAAAGATAGTTGACATACTGCCAAAAACAGTTGATGAGCTAAAGATAATTCTACAGGGCTACACAATAACAGTCAACAATGATAATATAAAGAAAATTGTTGATGTTGTTAAAGATTTTGCTGAAAAAAAGACATAATCTTTTTTTATTTTTCTAGACAAAAACAATAACTAATTTAAAAAACAAAAGTTTATAAACAAGAGAAAACAATTTATGGTTAAGATGGAAAGGCATGAAAAGGAAGAATATGTAACTATACTTGACTTTTTGCCAAATGGATACCCCTTTGACACAAGGCCAAGCCACCAAAAGACTGCAATAGCCCAGGCTATAGGCAAAAAACGTTTTGTTTTATTAGAGCTTGTTCCAAAAAAAGATGTATTCTTGCAGCCACATGAAGAGGTTTACATTGGACAGGATAAAAGGGATAAGGTGCATCATATCAATGGAAAATTACCTTTTTCAAGATTAACAGCAACTGCAAAATCAGAGCTGGATTTTATAGTAAAGGAGATTGTTGAAAAAAATGAGCAGAGGTTTGTTGATTTTTTTAATAATGCACAACCATTAAGCACAAGAATGCACTCTATAGAATTACTGCCAGGAATGGGCAAGAAAAGGATGTGGGAAATACTTGAAGAGAGAAAGATAAAACCTTTTGAGAGTTTTGAAGACATGAAAAAAAGAGTTCATTTAATGCCTGATCCAAAAAAAGCAGTAATAAAAAGAATAATGCAGGAATTAAGCGGAAAAGAAAAACATCTCTTATTTGTTGATGGTTAATTTAAATCCAATTTATCTTTTGGTATATATTCCTTAATCAATTTTTCTATACCTGTGTATGCATTAATCCATCTTGCTATGTTGTCTTCTGTTTGCTCTTTTGGCCAGCCGAAAATAGAAATTGAATTTCCTCTTAATTCATTAGCTACCTCTTTTTTTATCTCACTTATGCAAAATTTAGCAAATTTATCATCTTTATTCATATAACTATCTCTTAACATATCAAAATAATTCATTAATTTCTCTTCAAACAAACTTTTCCTTTTTCTTTCTTTTATTATGTTAGTACCTGCAGCAAATTTTTTCAGTTGCTGTAAGTATGGCTCTTCAGTTAAGATTTTTGTCTTATCTCTGATTTTAGAGTGCTTATAATCTTCAAAATCTTTAACCAGTTCATTAATTGAATAATCAATCATACAATTAGCTTTCATACAATTTAAGATAATAACATAATCTTCAAATTTTTTAGATAAAACCATATCAATATTTGATTCAGTAGGAAAACCAAGTTCTTCCCAAAGGTCTGATGCCTCAGAGTAACATGATTTGCCCAATTTAGTATGCATTTTTTCTTTGAATATTCCTACATTTAATAATGCCCTCTCTGCTGCAAATTCGTAAAGCTGAATCTTTGTCTTTCTATTTTTTGCATTTTTTGCATCAGAAATAATCTTTTTTATTTCTTCTGGTGAGGTAGGTTTTAATTCTGATATAATCCTATTTAAATCTCTTCTTATATGTACATGCCTTGCCATAATGTCTGATAATTGGTCAATAATCTCACTATCCTCTTCATAATCAGAATTTGGTGAAATAAACTTATGAAATATATTATATGCTTCACTGATCATATCAAAATAAATGCTTTTTTTCTTATAATAATCATCTTCACTAGAAAATCCTTCTTCCATAACCATTCTTATGTAGCAATTGTTTAAATAATTTTCGTTTTACGGAATTTGTCAGGTTAGACCTCCTGGCTGAACATCCACATACAAAAAAGGTAGGCAAGCGAGAGGCTTATTATAAATGGTATTAAAACCGATGAAAAATCATATGGCTGGAATACAAAGTAAAGGATTGCAAAGAATGCTATAAACAATAGAAAAATTGTTCTCACAGGACTTGGCTCAGGGCCTTTTGTTTTTGCCATATTTTTATTAATTTGTATAATTAATATTTAAATCTATTGAAAAACAAAAATTTTAAATAGTTGTAATATCATTATATGCTCACTTAATCTTTGAGGTGGAAAAATGAAGGAGAAAACAAGGGATTCATTAAAGAAATGTTTTAAAATTATATTGGGTTTGCTATTAATAATGGCAGGAGTATATGCTTGTATAAGGTGGTGGCCGCACTTACTAAGCCTCATAATGGGAGCAATAGGTCCTATTGTTATACTAGTTGGACTGATGTTTGTATTTATGGGATTCTCTGACTAAATTTTTATTTTATTCTTTAATAATTCCATAACCTATTAGGCGCCATCTTGTGCCTATTCTTCTTGATATAGAAATCCTTGAGCCCTGCTCTGCACAAACCGGAATCTTCAGGCTGCAACTAATAGCATCTTTTTTGAGTTCTCTAACAAAGCCAATTGTAGCTGCAGAGTTAACATTCAACATAAGGGCCTCATTTTGTTTTATTGGCTTTACAGCGACGTCATCCTTAAGTCCAACAACCCTTTCAAGGAGATGTGTTTCAAGTATAAGATTATACCAGACTTTTGGCAGCATGCCTTTTTTCCCAACAACAGATCCAGTTAAGCTGTCCGACTTTACAATAGCCGGATCCAGTAAAGTCATAACACCAATCGATCCCCCTGGCAAAATCTCTTTTACAGAGCTGCCGCCTGTTTTTAAACCAACAATCTTTGTAGTTATTGGCTCCCATAATTTTTTTCCACCTTTTTCCAAACTTTTTCCTGGCTTTATCTCTATCTCATCATTAATCATAAGCTTTCCTTGCTTTAATGCACCACCTAAAACTCCCCCCCTTATTTTTGTTGGGTCAGAGCCGGGTGGGTTAATGTCAAAAGACCTTGCAACAAACATCATGGGCTCTTTTGACGTATCTCTTTTAGGTGTTGGAAAATACTCCTCAACAGTCTGAATCAAAGCATCAATATTTGTGCTGTGTTGTGCAGATATGGGAATAATAGGAGAGCCCTCATAAGTTGTTCCTTTGATAAATTCCTCTATTTGGTTGTAGTTTTTCATTGCCTGCTCATCTGAGATAACATCTATCTTATTCTGCACAATTATTATTTTTTTTATTCCAGATATTTCCAAGGCCATTAAATGCTCTCTTGTCTGCGGCTGTGGGCATTCCTCATTTGCAGCTATAAGCAGTAATGCATAATCTATTATAGTGGCTCCTGAGAGCATTGTTGCCATAAGGCTTTCATGGCCAGGAGCATCAACAAAGGATACTTTTCTTAATGGCTTTGTTTTTGTTTTGCATCTTGGGCATTTCTCGTTAACACAAAAGCAATCTGGCTCCTTGCATTTAGGACATTTCCTGAAAACAGTATCTGCATAACCAAGCCGTATTGTAATTCCTCTTTTGAGCTCTTCAGAATGAGTATCTGTCCATTTGCCAGATAATGCCTTAACTAAAGTTGTTTTTCCATGGTCAACATGGCCAACCAATCCGATGTTTATCTCTGGCTGGACAGGTTCTTTAGACTTTTTATCTTTTTTAATCAGTTTTTTATTAGTTTTTTTAGGTTTTCCTGTTTTCTTTGATTCAGAGGATTTTGGCATTTTTTATTTCTTGACCTCTTTCTTTTTCTTTGCTAGTTCAGCAGCAGTTGGAACTTTGTCTTCTTTCTTAGGTTCTTTTTTTGCTTCAGCTTTGCCTTCTGGTTTATTGGTCTTTTGTCTGTCTTCTTTCTTAGATTCTTTTTTAACATCAGCAGGCTTTTCCTCTGCTCGTGGTTTTTCTTCTTTCTTCCCTTCTTTTACCTTAACTGGTTTACCACCCAAGACCCTGACATTTACCTGAGATATTTTGGCATGTATTGTGTTTCCACATACAGTTTTTCTTTTTTTAATGCCTCTTTCCTTTTTCCTTATACCAACACCACCCATGGCTAAAATTCTCTTTCTTCCTACACCCAAAACATCTTTTCTCATTGGAAATCCGCAGTAGTCAGAACCGCCTGTTATCTCAAGCTCGACATTGCCAAGCCCTAAGAAATCTCCTTTCAGTTTATCACTTATTTTAAGGCCAATGAATTTTCTTGCATCATCATCCCTAACTTCCTTTTGATATGTTTTTCCTGTACTTGGATCTGAAATAACAATTTTAAAATCAACCATTTTATATCCTCCTAACCCTATTTCATGATTATTAACAGATAGAATTTATGCCTTATATATAAGTTTTATGAAAAAACCATCTATAATTGCTTAAAATTTATACCAATAACTACAATAAAAATATTAAAGAAAAATAAATTCTAAGAAATATTTTATCTAACTACATCAATGCCTAGGTCATCACTGAATCCAGTTGAAGCACTTGCAGGCTTGTTTTTTTCTTTTCCAATAATCCACGGAGAATGAACCCCTGTCATGATTGTCATGACAGTAAGCTTTCCTTTCATGTTATCGTCAATTCTTGCTCCCCAGATTACATTTGCATCCTGGTCCATTGATTCTGTTACAAGCTCCCCAACCCTGCTTACTTCATCCAAGGTTAAGTCAGATCCTCCTGAGATATGTATCAATGCTCCTGTTGCACCCTCATAACTTATATCTAACAAAGGGTTTGCCAAAGCTCCTCTTACTGCTTCATCAACCCTGTTTGCAGTATCAGATGCACCAACACCTATTGCTGCAACACCGCCATTGTTCATTATTGCCCTTACATCAGCATAATCAAGATTAACAAGCGAGGGAACAGCTATTGTCTCAACAATTCCCTTTATCATTGTTGCAATTAACTCGTTTGCAACTGCAAATGCCTGCTGTACTGGAAGATTGCCTGCAATATTAACTAATCTATTATTATCAATTACTATAACTGTATCAGCATTCTGCCTTAACTGCTGCAATCCAAACTCTGCCTTGTCAACTCTGGCACGTTCTATGTTGAATGGCATTGTAACTGTTCCAATAACTATTGCACCCAGCTCTTTTGCAATCTTTGCGATTATTGGTGAAGCTCCTGTTCCTGTTCCTCCCCCCATTCCTGCACATATAAATATCATATCAACTTCCTTGAGTGAATCTTTTACCTCATTAATGGATTCGTTGGCAGCCTCTGCCCCTTTTTTTGGAAATCCGCCGCATCCAAGTCCTCGAGTAATATTTCTTCCAAGCAATATTTTTTTGTCTGACTCTGAAATATTAAGGTGTTGCTGGTCAGTATTAGCTGCTATTATTTCAGCTCCCTTGATGCCCTTTCTATAGAGCCATGAAACCATATTGTTACCTGCCCCACCAGCACCAAACACTTTTATGTTTGCCTGTCCTATCATTGATTCAATCTTATTTTCCTCAGAATTTTTTAATGCATTTTCGACGATAAAATCCATTTTTTCCTCCTTTTTGATGTCCAAAATTGTATACTGATATATTTTAAACACATCTTATATATAAATATTTCGTTTTTGTATATTAATTAAAGAAAGATTTAGTAAAAAACTATTTTAATTTAGCTTTGTAAACTCAACTATACAAAAAGCAACATTTATATATTAGTATAAATTATTAAGCTACTGGGGGTGTTAAAATAGTAATCTTATTTGATAGGTTTAATCTTCCTGATGACATATTTGAGGTAGTCTTTGCCACAAAGCAGCAGAAGATAGTTGCCAAACTATTAATACAGCACATGAAAGAAAATGGTGGTGAAATAGGAAAGACTGAAATGTCTTTGTTTGCCACAAAACTTCATGAAGGCAATCTAATTACAGAGATTGATGAGCCTCCATACAGGGGCAAGAAAGTAAAGCTTTCATACAACAAAAGGCAGTTCTATGACAGAATTCTAACACCTATGAAAAGCATGGGCCTTATTTACTATGACCTTTACAAAAAAACATATAAGATTTCTGATTCCTTCAACAAAGAGATTATAAAGATAGGGCTTTTATGGCTGAAAGAGCTAAGAAAGCCTCCTTTAAATATTAAAAAAAGTTAATCATAATTTAGTTAATACAATAGATTTCTCATCGACGAGGATTGTGTGCTCGGCCTGGCTGACAAGACCGTTCTCCCTATCAGCTAGTGGGGGGTAGCCTTTGATTATTCCCAAGTTTTCTAACTGCCTTAATGCAAGATTCACCCTGAATAAAGGAAATTTTTCCTCGAGCCACCATTTTGCAAAAGGAAGTCCTTTATAATTTTCTATCTCTTTAAGAACCTGCCTTGTGGTCATATCCCTAACAGGTTTTTTTTGAGCAAGAGAAAAAACAGTTGGATTAGCTGTTTCAATAACAACACCATAGCCATTTGTTGCAAAGGGCTCTATTGCAAAAATATCTCCTTTCTTGATTTCTGTTTCATCGCCATTGTCATAATTTGGAATAGTTGGTTTTGTATGGACATCAAATTTGCCAAGGCCATGACCACTCAGATTTCTTACCGGAGCAAAACCATAATTCATTATTGTTTCCTGTATTTCCCGCCCTATTTCTGAAAGAGTTATCCCTGGTTTTATAATCTTTACAGCATTATTCAATGCATCTCTTGACGCTTTTACTAATTTCCTGTTTTCGCCAGAAAGGTCTACAGTACATGCATTATCTCCAATAAAACCATTAACATGCACACCAACATCAAGCTTTGCAATCTGGTTATCAAGAACAGGATTATTGTTTTTTGTTGGACAGAAATGCGCAGCTATCTGATTCATTGATATCTGGGAAGGAAAAGCTATTTCTCCCCCTAAGCTGATAATTTTTTCATCAGTTTTCTTGGCAACATCAAGAAGATTGCTTCCTTTTTTTATCAGGCCTTTTCCATATTCAAGTGCCTGCGCAGCTATCTTGCATGCTTTTTTCCAGTC
>JAFCEA010000119.1 GCA_017609385.1 Candidatus Woesearchaeota archaeon | reverse complement strand
ATATGAGATGGGCTGTTGGAGAAATGCAGAAAGTCACTCCCCTACTTAAGGATTTAAAAATTATGATGACTTCTTTTCTAGGGGGAAATAAGAAAAATTCAGAAGAAAACAATAATAATTCTAACTAACTTGTGTAAGATTCTATTTTTATAATATTATTCTAAAAATCGGAAAAACAAAAACATTTAAATATTAGTTTTCATAACTTTTATAAAATACTGAAAATTCAGAAAGTAGTGAATAAAAGATGATAACTGCACTAAAGAGTCCAAAGGAAGAATTTATAGCATTAATGACTGAGAATTCTAAAGTTGATGGATTGGATGAGCTTTCATCAAAGATAATTGCTATTCTTTATGCAGAGCCAAATGAACTTTCGCTTGATGAGATTGCAAAAAGAACAAGATACAGCTTATCTGCAGTAAGCACAGCAATGAAATTCATAGAAAGGATAGGTTTAATAAAAAGAATAAAGAAGCCAAAGTCAAGAAAGATTTATTTTTACATGGAAAAGGGCATGATTAGGTTTTCCCTTGATATGATAAGAAAGAAATATGAGAGAGTGATTCTGCCAACAAAGCAAAGGCTCCCCTCAATAATGAAATCAGAAAACTCAAAAAATGAGCTTAAGATTATAGAAAACTATTATAAAGAAGTATTGGCATCTGAAGATATAATGAAAAAATCAATCAAAATGCTTGAAAATGCAAAAAAGAATCTAAAAAAATGAAAGATACAATAATTGAATTAAGGGATGTATGGAAAATTTACCAGATGGGAAAGGTTGATGTAAATGCACTCAGGGGTATGAACTTCAGGGTCAAAAGGAATGAGTTTGTCTCTATAATGGGTCCAAGCGGCTCTGGAAAAAGTACAGCTGTAAACATGGTTGGATGCCTGGACATTCCTACAAAAGGAGATGTTTATCTTGACGGAAAGAACATTGCAAATCTTCCTGAATCAACACTAGCCCAGATAAGAGGCAGAAAAATAGGATTTATATTTCAGACATTTAATCTTATTCAAACACTATCAGCAAAAGAAAACATAATTTTGCCAATGATATTTCAGGGCATTCCTGCAGATAAGAGAGAAAAAAGAGCTGAAAAACTGCTAAGACTTGTTCAGCTGGAAGACAGGATGAACCATAAACCAACAGAGCTTTCGGGTGGTGAGCAGCAGCGTGTTGCAATCGCAAGGTCATTAGCAAATGATCCTGATGTAATCTTAGCAGATGAGCCAACAGGAAACCTTGACTCAAAAACAGGAAAGAGGGTAATGGGTTTTTTAAAAGATCTAAACAAAAAAGAAGGAAAAACAATTATAATGGTCACGCATGATGCTGAGCTTGCAAAGCATGCAGACAGGATAGCATATTTAAGGGATGGTGTGATAATAAAACAATAATATTTAAACTAAAACATAAGTATTTAAAGGAGGATAAAATGAAAAAAGAAATAAAATCAATTGGAATATTATGTGTAATGCTAATAGTTTGTGCATCTGTTTCTCTGGCTATTGTTCCAGATTCCACATATATCAGAGTAAGTGATAACGAGACATTTGACCAGTACGCCTTGGAAAGTTATTTTGTTAATCAGGACCCTGACCCTGCTGAGCCAGGAAGCTATGTTGATGTTAAATGGAAAATAGAGAACATTGGCTCTAAAAATGCAGAGAATGTATTTGTTGAGATACTTCCAAAATACCCCTTTTCTTTGGAATCTGGTGAAAGCGCGGTTAAGAAAATCGGAAGTGTTTGGGGAAGGCAGATTGGAGATAATGGTGTTGTTGTCCATTATAAACTAAGGGTTGATAAGGATGCTGTTGAGGGAAATAATGAAATTGAGATTAGATATAGTTATGATGGAGGAAATATCTGGGTAAAGCCTCATAAGTATTATATTAGAGTAAGAACTCATGATGCAATATTAAATGTAAAAAAGGTTAGTTATGCTCCTGATCCTATGCCTCCTGGGAAGAAAACTGTTCTGAGCATTGAGCTTGAGAATATGGCAGATTCATTGCTTAAGGATATTAAAATAAGCCTTAACTTAATAACAATTTTACAGAGCACAACCTCTGTAAGTTATACTGAGCTTCCATTCTCTTGTTTTGGAACAACAAACCAACAAGTTATAAAAAACATTGGAGCAGGAAAAACAAATACAGTTGAATTCACACTTATTCCAAACCCAGATGCAGGTTCAGATGTTTACAAGATTCCAATAACAATTGAATATTCTGATGAGCTTGGAACAAATTACTCAAAATCAGAGGTTATAAGTGTGATAGTTGGTGATGAGCCAATTCTTGAGCCATTAATTGATTCAACAAGCATATACATGAAAGGACAGGTTGGAGAAGTAGATATTTCTTTTGTAAATAAGGGAACAACAGATGTAAAGCTGCTTGATGTTGAACTAAAGGAAAGTAATTATGTTAAGGTAATATCCTCTCCAAAGGTTTATTTGGGGAATATTGATTCAGATGATTATGAGATGGCTGAATTCAAGGTTTATGTAAATGATTTGGATGATTCAAGAGTACCATTAATAATTAATTATAATTATCTTGACCCAAACAACAACCAATATGAAAAACAGGAAACTCTGCAAAGAAATATGGTCTTGACGGGGCTGGTGGCAGTTCTGGAGGCATATTTGCAGTAATCATAATTATTGTAATTGGCTACTTTGGATACAGATGGTGGAAAAAGAGAAAGAAGCACCAATAAAGGGGTCCTTTTTGTGCAAGAATGTTAAGAGATTATTCTAGATTTGCAATTAATGGAATAAAAAACCGTAAGCTTAGGTCATGGCTTACTATGATAGGTATAATCATAGGCATAACTGCTGTTGTTTCTCTTATTGGGATAGGCCAGGGCTTGAAGGTAGCGATAAGCTCTCAGTTTGGGGATATCGGAACTGATAAATTAACTATAATGGCTTCTGGAGGAATGGGCCCTCCTGGCACTGGTGTTGTAACACCACTAACAAAAGATAATGTGAAAAAGATTGAGCAGGTTAATGGAGTTAAGGTTGTTGCTGGAAGGCTTGCAAGAAGCATTAAACTTGAGTATAATGACAATATGAAATTTAACATGATTGCAAGCATGGCTGAGGGTGATGGAAGAGAACTTATTGAATCTGCTATGAACCTTGAGGCTGAAAAAGGCAGGTTGCTTAGTGATGGAGACAGAAAGAAAATAGTTTTGGGAAATAATCTTGGAGATGAGAATGCAGGCTTTGGAAAACAGATAACTGCTGGCTCAAATGTTCTTATACAGGATGAAAGATTTGAAGTTATTGGCATACTTGAAAAAACAGGCAGTTTTGCTGTTGATGGCATTGTTTTCATGGAGGAAGATGATTTAAGGGAAATATTAGATATTTCAGATGATGAATATGATATTATTGTAGCGCAGGTTCATCCAAATGCTGATATTAAGGCAGTAGAGGAAAATATAGAAAAGGTTATGAGAAAAGAAAGAGGCGTGAAAAAAGGTGAGGAGGATTTTACAGTGCAAACACCTCAGGCTGTGCTTGCCCAGGTTAATTCAACTTTGTTTGCTGTACAGTTGTTTGTTTATATTATTGCAGCAATATCTATAATTGTTGGTGGCATTGGAATTATGAACACTATGTTTACAGCTGTTCTTGAGCGCACAAAAGAAATAGGTATAATGAAGTCAATTGGCGCAAAGAACAGCACAATTTTTACATTGTTTTTTATTGAATCTGGACTAATAGGGAGTATTGGTGGAATAATAGGCGCTACTGTTGGGGTAAGTATGGCAATGGGGCTTGCATTTGCTGGAAGAATGGCGCTTGGGAGTGAGCTTATCAGAGCAGATATAAGCATTTGGCTTGTGCTTGGCTCAATATTTGGCTCATTTTTACTTGGAAGCATATTTGGT
>JAFCEA010000013.1 GCA_017609385.1 Candidatus Woesearchaeota archaeon | reverse complement strand
GGCCTGACAACCTTGAACAAAGCTAAAATAAAACTTATTGTTAATGCAATCTCCTGCCTCATAAATGGCTTTAGTGCTATTGTGAGGCACACTACAACACTTATAAAAAACCAGAATTTCCACAAGTTAACCTTCTTGAATTTTATTAATAACATTAAAAGCCCTGTTCCAAGAAGAACTGCTACTAAAATATATACAAAAGAACTGCTTTCCTCTACAGGCGGCCTCTCAAAATCATAAGGCAGCTCTTCCCATGTTGTAACCCCTGTTTCTGCTGTTTTCTCATGGTCAATATACTGGTTTGTTATTGCAAGGCCAACAACCTGCGATAAAAAAAACAATAATACAAGCATTATCGTTATCTTTAGTGTGTGCTTCATATAAACTAAAATTAAGAAAACTTATTTAAACCTATTTATTTTAATAAGCCATATGTTGGCACATAACATATGCATAAGTGTTTTCTGCAAACCAGAAGAGAATATTGAGATTATAACAAAAAAGCTTTTGTTTCTTGTTCCCTTTAACCTTAAAAAGGAAAAAATAGAATTAAAAAAAAGAACAGCAATTGGCTTTAATGAAAAGAAAATAATTATTTTAGTGGTTTATCTTAAGAAAGAATCTCACACAAATCTTTTCCTAAATAATCTAGCAAATAACCTGACTGATGAGCAGAAATCATTAATAATCAAGCAGGCAGAATCAAGGCTTGATGAGGAGCTTAATTTCTTTTTAAGGCTCGACAAAAGCAAACTAATTAATGAAAACAAGCTCTGGCTCACTGACAAAGGGGATTGTTATCATATCAGGATAAAAATAGCTGCTTTTCCGCACAAGAGAGAGGTTGCATTAAAAACAATAGAAAAAATATTCAGTTGAGAAAGATTTCTTATTTTTTATTTATCATATCTTCTTTTTCTGCTTCATCTTTAAGTGCCTGCATCATACTCTTAATAGCAATATATGCTCCTTCCCCAAACATTTCTTTAGCTATTTCTTTTTTAGATATTTCTTTTAGCTCTTTTTTTCTTTCCTGCCATACGTCAGGAAATGCCTCTTTAACCACAGCATTTGTCATTTCTTCAGGAATTACTTCATTAAGCTTGTCCATAGGAATATCTACATGCACTTTTGATAAATCTCTTGGCAGTTTATTTCTATTTACACTTTGGAAACATTCAAAACACATATGTTTTTCTGACTTTTCAAGCATATCTTCTGGACATTCAATTTCTTTTCCGCAGAAACTGCAGTTTACTTTTACTAATTTAGGCTCGTTTTCCATTTTATTAGACCCCTGATTATTTTTCTTCTTATTTAATTGTTTTTAATTTACCATTTTTTATGCCTTTAATCAGCTTAAATACTTTTTCTTGAATCAACATGACCCTAATAATTGGATACAATCTTTGTGATTTTGTGATTAATTCTTTTTCTTTTATATTTGGCTCTGCTTTTCTTATGAACTCAAATAAAGAAGTAAGGATAGATCCTTGAATATACCCATACTTACCATCTAACTCAGAATATTTTTTTAGAAATAAATCAAGATATTTATTACTAAGCTGATAATCAGTATATTCTTCAGCTATACTTATGCTATGAAGCTCTTTTTGAATTTTCCTTATTTGATTTGCACTTAATTTTGAAGCATTTTTACTCATTTTAATCTGCCTAGCTAACTATAAATTAAAAATTAGCAATCATATTTAAATATTAGTATGTTTTATAAGATAAAATATTGTATATTTAGACTTAGGAAGAGTTAAACAAAACCTTTAAATAATCATACTAGCTTGATTTATTAAAATGGCCAAGGATTTTATTGTAACACCATGGGAAGTTAAGGGAGAAGTAGACTATGATAAGCTGATAAAGCAATTCGGCACAAAGCCCCTTTCAGATAGTTTGATTAACAAGATGGAGAAGTATTCTGGCAAACTGCATTATATGCTGAGAAGAAAGATATTTTTCTCTCACCGTGACCTTGATATATTGCTGAAGGAATACGCACAGGGCAAAAAATTTGCCTTATACACAGGAAGAGGCCCGTCAGGCCATACACATATTGGCCATCTTATTCCCTGGATATTCACAAAATGGCTTCAGGATGTTTTTGATGCTCCCTTGTATTTCCAGATAACAGATGATGAGAAGTTTTTATGCAAGCCCAACCTAAGCAAGGAAGAGACTAATGAACTAGGTTATGAGAATGCACTTGACCTGATTGCACTTGGTTTTGATCCAAAGAAAACATTTATTTTTGTTGATACAGATTATTCAAAAACACTATATAATATTGCAATACAGATTGCAAAGAAAGTAACAGCCTCTAATGCAAAATCTGTTTTTGGCTTTACAAATGAGACAAATATTGGAATGTATTTTTGGCCAGCTATGCAGGCAGCACCATGCTTTTTGCCTTCAATTCTGTCTGGAGAAAAAATTAGGACCTTAATACCAGCAGCAATTGACCAAGATCCATACTGGAGGATTGCAAGAGACGTGGCTCCAAAGCTAGGTTATCCGAAAACAGCTGCAATACACTGCTCATTCCTTCCTGCATTAACAGGCCCATCAGGAAAGATGTCAACTTCAGAAGGAATACAGTCAACTATCTTTACAACAGATGATGAGAAAACAGTAAAAAACAAGATTATGAAATATGCATTCTCTGGTGGAAAGGATACAATAGCAGAACATAGAAAACATGGCGGGAACCCTGATATTGATAGCTCATATCAATGGCTGAGGTTTTTGGAAGAAGATGACAAAAAATTAAAAAATATTTATGATGACTATAAGTCAGGAAAGCTTCTTTCAGGAGAGCTAAAGCAGATTTTAGTTAATAAATTAAACAATTTCCTAAAAAAACATAGGGAAAAAAAGGAAAAAGCAAAAAAACAATTAGACAAATTTATACTAAAAGACTAATTAAAGAGAGAGGTGATAATATGAAAAAAATTCCAAAAAAAGTTGATCCATTGCCAGGAACCTTTATGCTAACAGGAATGTTTGGGTTTGTTATAACGGCAATATACACATATTCAGGTAAAATTCCTTTGGATTATGGTGTTGCATTCTGCATTGTGTTTTTAATAATGCTCCTTGCATCTTTGAAATCGATAATGCCCTCCCAAAAGATATAAGGGTTTGCAAGAACCAGTTAATTTTAAATCTTTTGCATATATTTTTCATTCGATTAATTTTTCTAGAAAGAGCTATTTACAGGTTAGCACAACTAACTTAACCTTGCCGTACTATAATAATGACAAAAATAAATTATAACTTATGAATTATAACTTTACTAATTGTTATATTAAATTATAATAATCTTTATATGTAAGTTTACTAGCAAAATTATTAAGTTAGTTTTATGGAGGGATAGATTAATAATGAAAAAAGAAACTTTGGATAGTAAAATTCCTAAAATTCTAAGACAACGATTGCTTATTAATGATGAACACCGCAAGATCCTGAAAGCCATGGAGGAACTTTCTCCAAGGGATACAGGCTTTATCTATATCCCCGGTAGGAACGGAAAGGAAGTTCCTTCTGTTGAGATGATTGCAAAAGAAATTGGCTTGAGTGAAGATGCTGTCCGTAAAGGTATGCGGAAAATAAAGAAAATCTGGAATATAAGTGATAATCTGCCTACAAACAATGGATGGTTTACAAAAGAAGAAGCTCTTATTTCTTCATTAACAAACCAGCATAAGCTTAGGTGGGATTCTGAGATAAATGATTACAGAGTGCCTAGAATTAATATGTATTCTGCAGAACTTGGCACAGGAACCCTTTACACAAGAAACAAGGCATTTGAAGGAGAAAAAATCCTGAGGCAGGCTATTGGCCTGGATGAGATGCTAAACAGCTATATAATACAGGGCGGAATTATGCCGCAAATTATCGCACTTTATGGCAAATTAAAGGCAGAGCGCGCTTCTCTTATCGGCTTGAATAAAACAGGAGAAGAAACGCCTGAAAGCAAGGTTGAACAGCTTAAAAATTATCTTGAATTGGCACAAAAAAATGAGCTTAGCCCAAAAGAGACTTTGAACCTGGAAACTTTTGTTATCAATACTCTGAATTCTATGCCTGAAGCTGCAAGAAGTGTTTCTCATGAACTTGTCCCTCTTTTAGAAAATATTCCTAAAAATGTCCCAATACATTTTTTCTGGAGTTATAATGATGATTTTAACATGGAGGAGATTGGAGATATTCTTATAGCAAGAATGAGGCTGATACACAAGAAAGCCAAGCAAGCAGAAGAAAAACTTCCTGAATTAAAAGAAAATCTTGCAAACTATAAATCAAACATAGCGCAACTTTATCTGAATATTTCTGTTGCTGAGCACATCAAAGATTATTTTAGTGAAATAGATGATATTCCTTCAGGAAAGAAACTAAGAACAACCATTGAAGAAAAACTCTTCCATGAAGAAAATGGAAATATCAGCCCAGGCCTCAAAAAATTCAAGAAAAGGGTAATGAAAGGATTTACACAGCATTTTGGCAGAGAAGGAGATTTTGAAAGAGTATATTCTACAGCAAAACAAAGGTTTTTTTATGAAAATGCTGCTATCACTGATATTGGTGTAATAGAATCAAGAAGAATTCTGGATAAGGAAAAGAAAGATAAAATTGAAGAAAAACTTTCTGGAAAAGAAGATGAACTTGCTGAATTAGAGCATTTCTATGAAGCTTTTGTTTCAGAAGAGTCTGAAGGTCATTCATGGTTTACAAAAAAGATTGCCATTAACCCTACAGAATCAAAAGCGCACAGGATGATTAAAAAACAAAATTACAAGAAAATCTGGACAGATTATCTCATCAATCCATTAAAGAAAATGATAGGAGATAAAAAAATTTTCCTTCATACAGACAGGGAAATTTCAATATTTATTCCAGACCCTAGCCTTATTTGGAACAAAAATGAATATCCTTCCAATAAGTTTTATGGCACAATCCTTACATCTATTCCTAGAACAAACAGGCAAAGGTCTAATGAGCCGTTGCTTAATTCACTGGCAGAACTGCAGAAAAAACACGAGAGTGCTATTGCTTCAAGACTAAAATCCGGCAAAGAAAGGCCGAAAATAATAGAAGAGTTTGACAAGCACGATACCTCTGCATTCTCTGATGTCCAGATGACAAGCTGGGGTGCAGAAGGAGAGCGTGTTATGCCAAAGATTGTTGTTGCACCTTCAAGAGTAAAAGGTGACTATCGCGATGCTGTAGAAACAGTATATTATTTTAAAAGCCCATCAAGGCACGATACAGGAATATTATCAGAACTAGTAAAAAAAGGCAACAGGGGAACATGGGAAGCAAAAAGAATAGATAAAGGTGGCCCAACAACCGGAAACACAATTCATATTACACATCCAGACAGAAGCCATGAATGGATTTTTATAGATGATAATTTCTATGAGAAGGTAGAATGTTTATATTCTAACAGAATTAAGGAAGTAGAAGACAAAATTATGAAAACTAAAGGAAAATTGACAAGAGCACGCGTATATAACTCAAAAAAGAAATGGAAAAAAGAGATAAAGAATCTTGATGGGCAACTTAAAGAGGTATATAGTGAGATAAGAGACATGTCAGGATTGAATAATATTCTTTTGGCAAATGACACTCATTTCGGCGCCTATAATGAAAAAGGGTGCCCTAACAATATTGATTATGTGAGAGCTTCACAGCTTATTGCTCTGCAGTCATATGGATTTGACTTAATAGATGTAGTCACAGGCACAGAATTTCTGCATGGGATTCAGGCTTTTGGTGCTCATGATTCAAGATTAGAGGGATTGCTTGAGAATCCTGTAGAGTCTGATTTCAATACACACCTTCTTGAAAGAGGCCTTAGAGAAAGATTCCTTGCATTGGGAATGAATCCCTTGAAAGCAGAGCAGGAAGTGCTAAGGTACCTAAACGAATATAAGAATGAGCAGATGCATTCAAAGTCAACATTCAGGCCTAATGACCAATTAGATATGTTCAAATTTGTTGAGCAGCCCGTATTTGATGAAGTGCTTGCTAATACTATACCTATCTATGTTGGCTCAGGCAATCACTGGAAAAATTCTGTTAAGGATATTGATGAGGCCAGACTTATTAAGGATTTATTTCCATTAAAATACGAAAGAAAAGGCCTGATGAATGCAATACCTGCTGACGGCCAAAGCTATACAATACATCCAATAAGGCTTCCAGGCATGAAAGGCCATAAAATTGATGCAATGCTCGTCCATAAGATGTGGCACGGCAATACTGAAATAAGCGCTCTTTCAAAACAGGCACAGGGCCACAGAGAAGATGCACAGATATATCTTGTTGCAGATAGGCATCATCCGGGCATGGTTGTGGAGCGGGAAAAATTCTTTGTTCTTGATACAGGAAAGCAGACTACAATTGATTATGTTTCAATCATAGGCAAAGTGAGCAGCACCAGGGGAACAATGGTTGTGGGATACAGCCCTACAAAGGAACAGATATTCTCAACAAGATTCTTTCTTGATGATGTTGTTGATAAGGTTATAGGCTGGCCTGAAAAAGCACAAATGCTTAGAACATGTTATGATACATTAAACCAGAAGCTTAAAACTTATGATAAGGTATAGCCATAGGGGTTGACTTTATCTTATTTTTATTTCTAGAAATGTATATATTGTATGTTGGTTTTTTTATAAATGAAAAGGATTATATTCTAATCTATCTAACTATACCTCAATAAATCCCTTTCTCTTTTTAATTGCAACTGGTGCTTCTCCAGCATGCCAAGTAAATCTAGGCCTGACCATCATTGGATAAATCCTTTCATTTGTATCATCAAATATTAGAGCTGCTCCCTTAACACGCGGCAGGTCATTAAGCTGTGCATCAAGGCCCTTTCTCATATAACTCTGCATCAAGGCGCTTAAAGCATCAATATCAACCTTTGCTGTTATTCTATGTGAAATAACTGTATCTGACTGAGTCATAACATCTGTATGTATCTGTCCTGGCTGCTGTGATGCTAGGACGAGTGATATTCCTGGCTGTCTGCCCTCCCTTAATATTGTCAATAATGCATGGGTTGCAGAGGTTTTTCCCTGTTGTGGCAGAAATTCATGGGCCTCATCAATCATTAGCCAGACCATTGGCTTTTTTTCCTTTTCTGGTATTTCCTCTTCAAAAAATGTTGTTGTGCTCTTAACTGCCTCAAACTCCTCTGTTCTTCTTGCTACCATTCTCTCCCTGAAAAGTTTTTGTGCAACCAAACCAATGACCAATGCACTTATTTCCTTGCTTCCAGGCAGGGTTGCATAACAGCTCACATCAAGGATAGTTATCTTTCCTGGCAATATAAGATCTTTAAGTGCAGTTCCCTTTTCACTGAAAAGACCCCATTTCTCTGCAGACACAAACCTATTTTCTACAGCATCTTTTATGTTTTGCTCAACTTTTTTGTCAGTTTTTACTTCTTTTATTATATCAGTAATTGAAAAATTCTTTTTCTTTTCATTTAGATTTAATATAACCCTTTCTATCAACACACCCATACTGCTGTTTATTGGTATTTCAAAGGTCATGCACCAGTCAGCAGCATCAAACTCAGAAGGCATTATTGAGAATGGAAAGTCTGTTGGGATTCCTTTTTTCTTGAATTTATCATAATACCCTGTTGGAGTAAATATCTTTACATCAAAGCCAGTGGCTTTAAGATCCCATTCATCCAAAAGATTTTCATCTTTCTTGTTTGCATATTTCATTGTCCAGTAAATGCCCATTGTGTCAAGTATTATAACACTAAGGTTTTTTGCTATTTCTTCTGGAAGGTTTACCATGCCCTCTGCTATAACCCCTAAAGTGTAGGATTTTCCACTCCCCCTTTTTCCGCAGACAAAAACAATATGTGATCTGGCAACATCCAACAATATTGGGTTATATAAAGAAGTTACCTGGCCCATCTTTACAAAATGCTTTCCAAGAAGTATTGTTCCGTCAAGGCCAAAGGCCTTTCTGTCTTTTTCATTCCTGCCAATAACTATCTCATACATACCTAAAACAAAGAATGCTTTAATATAAATATTTGTTGGATTTAACAACAAACTTTATATATTATCCTGATTTCTTAATACTAAAATGATAACTAAAAAAGATTTTGAAAAAATGAGAAAAGAGCTTAATGACTTTGATAATCAGAGAGAGATTTTAATAAGAAAGTCAAGGGAAGTAGTAAAATTATCAAAAAAAGTAATATATTCTGTTCACAGAAACGAGATTAAACAGGCAGATGGTTTTATGAAGCAGATAAAATCAGCAGTTGCAGAGCTTGATAAAACAGCAAAAAAGACACCTGTGCTTTATTATTCTGGCCCGTTTAAGATAGCAATCCAGGAGTTTGTTGAGGCAGCATGCTATCATAATTTTGTAAAAAGCAGGAATATCCCTTCTGCATCAGACCTTAAGGTTGATACAGAATATTACCTTTTGGGATTATGTGATTTAATAGGAGAGCTTGTAAGAAAAGCAATAAATTCTGCAATAAACAATGATTATGATGAGGCATTGTTCATAAAGAAATTTGTAAATAATATCTACAATGAGCTAATGCTCTTTGAGTTCAGGAATGAATTAAGAAGAAAGTTTGACTCAATAAAATATGACTTAAAAAAACTTGATGAGCTTGCCTTAGGAATTAAACTGAAAAAATGATTGACAAAGAAAAAATAACAAAACAAGCAAAAAACATAATGAATAATTTCATTAAAGCACTTGATAAAGCTAAAGGTATTAAAGAAGAATTTGGCTCTGAAAGAAAAGATTCAACCAGGACTAAGATAAAAAAAGACAAAGACCCTGATTTCAGGAAAAGAATGTTTAAGAATGCTCCAAAGAAAAAAGATGATTTTCTTGTTATGGAAAAGAAAAACTGGTAATTCTTATGATTAAGGAAAAGCTTGCTGATATAAAATCAGGAAAACTTAGTGCAAAGGAAAACATAGAGAATTTTCTCAAGATAATCAATGAAAAAAACAAGAAGATTAATGCCTTTATTTATGTTAATAAAGATGCAGTAAACCAGGCAAAAGAAGTTGATAAGAAAATAAAGCAGGGAAAAGCTGGCAAGTTAGCTGGTTTGGCAATAGCTGTTAAGTCAAACATAAATGTTGTTGATATGCCAATAACCTGCGCATCAAAAACACTTGAAAATTATTATGGTGTATTTGATTCTGATGTTGTAAAAAGAATAAAGCAGGAGGATGGAATCATAATAGGAATGACAAACATGGATGAGTTTGCAGCAGGAATGTCTGGGGAAAGCTCTTATTTTGGGCCAACCATTAATCCTGTTTGCCCAGAAAGAGTTCCAGGAGGCTCATCATCTGGCTCAGCAGTAGCAGTTGCAGCAGGAATGTGTGATATTGCTTTAGGCTCTGACACCGGCGGCTCAATAAGGAATCCTGCATCTAACTGTGGTATTGTTGGTGTAAAGCCATCTTATGGCCGCGTGTCAAGATACGGCCTTATTGATCTTTCTATGAGCTTTGACCAGATTGGGCCTTTATGCCAAGATGTTTATGGATGTGCATTAATGCTTGAGATAATAGCTGGCAAGAGTGATTATGATTCCATTAGTTATGATAGGCCTGTTGAAAACTACACTAATTTTAAGAAAACAGATAAACTTAAAATAGGACTTAGTCCTGACTTTGAAAAACTATGCAAAGATAAAAGAATATATAGCTTAATAAAAAGCTGTGCAGAAAAGCTTGCAAAAGAAACAAATTCAAAAATAAAAAAAATCAATCTAAAATATGTTGACCTTGCTGTTCAGACTTATTATCCAATTGTTTATGTTGAATTTTTCTCAGGAACAAGAAAATTTGATGGAAGAAAATATGGCAGAAAAATAGAGGATTCATGCGGAGAAGAGGTTTTGAGAAGAATTATTGGCGGAAAAGAGATATCAAAAGCAGAGTATCATGGAATGTATTATAAAAAGGCATTGAGGGTAAAGGGTTTAATAAAAAAAGATTTTGATAATGCTTTCAAGGATGTTGATATTATTATAGCGCCAGTAACACCTAGCTTACCCCATAAGTTAGGTGATAAAATAAGCCCAGAAACAGCTTATGCATTTGATGCATTTACAATCCCTGCTAATCTTGCAGGAATATGCTCTGGTGTTGTAAAATCTGGAAAGATTGATAATATTCCGGTTGGCATGCAGATATCTGCTCCAGCTTTTAATGAAAGCTTGTTGTTTAATATTATGAAAAAGTGGGAAGATTTAAATATATAAAAGCTTTAATTAATTTAGTGGTTAGAATGAAAACAGTGTTTTTGTTCTTGTTTTTGATAATGCTTATTAGCGGCTGTGCTCAAAAGGCTATTGAGCCAGAAAATAAATTTATAGAGCAAGATATTCAAGAGGAGGTGGTAAAAATTGATTTAACTGGAAAATCTGTTTTAATGATAATTGCCCCAGCTAATTTCAGGGATGAGGAGTTATTGGACACAAGAGAGGTTCTTAATAATTATAATGCACATGTTGTTGTTGCATCAAAAGGTGTTGAAAAGGCAAAGGGCTCACTTGGAGCAGTAGTTAATGTAAATAAGAATATCTCTGATGTTAATGTTAATGATTATAATGCAATAGTTTTTGTAGGCGGTCCAGGGGCAGATGTTTATTTTAATGATCAAATCGCACTTAAGATTGCAAAAGATTCTTATGAAAATGGAAAAATAACAGCTGCAATATGCATTGCTCCTGTAATACTTGCAAACGCAGGCATTTTGAATGGAAAGCGGGCAACTGTTTTCTCAACAGGAAAAGATGATATTGTTGCCAAGGGTGCAACTTATACAGGTGAATCTGTTACCCAAGATGGCAGAATAATCACAGCAAATGGGCCAAATGCTGCAAAAAGCTTTGGCGAGGCAATAGCAAAAGAACTTGCAGAATAAAAAGGTGATAAAATGTTAATAGGGAATGTAAAACTTGACTGGCTTGGTCATGCAAGCTTTAAGATAACTGACAAAAAAGTTATTTATATTGATCCATACAATGTTCCTCCAGATGAAAAAGCAGATATTATATTAATAACACATGGACACTCTGACCATTGTAGCATAGAGGACATAAAGGAACTCATAAAAGACAGAACAATTATTCTTATACCTCCTGACTGCCAGAGCAAGCTGTCAGACCTCCAGGGCATAGATATCCATCTTGTAAAGCCAGGAAAAAAGATTGGAGCTTTTGGCATAATAATAGAAGCAGTTCCTGCTTACAATCTCAACAAAAATTTTCATGAAAAAGT
>JAFCEA010000118.1 GCA_017609385.1 Candidatus Woesearchaeota archaeon | reverse complement strand
TTTTTTACCTCGTGAAAGTTTCCTTAGAAAGAAACTTGCAGTTTTTATTACCTCATGCAAGATATTTGGTAATCTAGCAAAGAAGTTAGAGTTTATTTAAAAAGATTTCGAAAATCAATCCTGAAAAACAGCAAGGTCTTCATAGATTGGGCCTTCTGGTGTGAGAATACTCTTTATCAGCTTAAATTCACTAACCTTAAAGGCCTTTTTTTCTATTTTTATTTCTTTAAGACTTTTAATAAAATCCTGCTTGTCCTTTACAAACTTTACCCTTGCTAAAGTAACATGAGGGTGAAACCTTGTATCTTTTTTAAAGCCGAGATTTTCCATTTTTGAGTCAACCTCTTTTTGAAGGTTTATTATATTGTTTTCAGAGTCATCAAGGCCTGCCCAGACAACCCTTATATAGCTCTCATTTGGAAAAACACCAATCTCTGTTAAAGCTGTCTTAAATTGCTTAAATCTTATTGCCTTTAAAGCAGATTTTATCTCATCAATCTTTTTTTCCTCAATCTCGCCAAGAAACTTCAATGTCAGATGAAATGCTTTTGCTGGCCTAATCTTGGCTTTTTCAGTATTTATCTGTTTTTGTGCATCCAAAAGAATTTTCTTTATCTCTTCAGGCATCTCAATTGCAATAAAAGTTCTCATACATATTCAGTAAGGTAAGAAGTATTTAAATATAACCCAAAATCTAAGCTTTTTATTGGTCGAAAAATGGCAAAATTTATATAATTAAAAATAATCCTAGGCAATATACGGGGTGGGAGGAAACAAAATGAAAAAATATCTAATATTAGGGTTGCTATTATTGGTTTCAGTAGGACTCGTGTTTGCAGTAAAACCAGATTTTACACCTAAACCAGCAAATATACCAAAAGGGCATGCAACAGTAACTATACCCTCACATGCTATAAAAGTTTCTCCAGGGGTTTTTTATTTAGGAAAGGCAAAAGACAAAGGAAGAGTAGTCGAGGGATATGCAATAATAGATTACAAAAAAGGATTTGGAAAGCCAGGAACTGAATGTGGTAATGGCATTTGTGAGCCAGGTGAAAATGCAAGGAAATGTCCAGCTGATTGTGGCGGAGGAGAAGACCCAGAAGAACCTGACACAAGCTCTTGTTATGGCTTTTTGTCAAAAGGGGCAAAGTGGAAAACTATTGAATCCTATATTGTTAATCCATCAAATATAAGAGGACTAGATGAAGCATTTGTAATAAGCAATTTAGCTATAGATATTGACAAATGGGAAGAAGTAGTTGAAGTTGATATTCTTGGAGCAGGATCATTGACAAGCGAAATCTTAGTAGCTGATACAGTAAGCCCAGACAACAAGAATGAAGTGTATTTTGCAGATGTTGACTATGAAGGTGCAATAGCAATTACAATTGTGTGGGGAATATTTGGAGGACCACTACCATTCAGAGAGCTTGTTGAGTGGGATATGATATTTGATGATGTAGATTTTGACTGGTCTTCAGCAGGAGAGGCAGGCAAGATGGACTTTGAGAGTATAGCCACTCATGAACTAGGCCATAGTGTTGGGTTAGATGACTTATATAAAGATGAATGCTCAGAACAGACAATGTATGGCTATGCAAGCAATGGTGAAATTAAAAAGAGAACCTTGGAAGACGGAGACATTGCCGGAGTAAGAAAACTCTATAGTTAACTAAACTAAAAAGAAATTTCTTCTTTTTCTTTGTTTTATTTATTTAATTTAAGTCTGTTATTAGTTTTCTCCAGTTTCTTCATCATCTTCATAGAAATTCTGTTTTAGCTCTTCTAGTTCGCCCTGGAGTTCTTCTACCTGGCCTTCTAAATCACTAATCCTTTTTTCAAGCCTTTGTATTATCTCTTTTGTCTCTTCATCCATTTTTACACTTTCCAATTAAAGCTTAAGTCTTCTTATTTCTTTGAGTATTATATTTTGATGCCATCTAAATCTTTGCATAAGAAGAAGTAAAACAGTTATGACTATTATAGAAACAATAGCAACCATAATCATCTGGCCAAGATTTGTGTAGTTTATCTGCTTTGTTATAAATCCAACTAAAACAGCT
>JAFCEA010000117.1 GCA_017609385.1 Candidatus Woesearchaeota archaeon | reverse complement strand
CCTATTGAGATATTTATGCAGGCCATTTGCACTTACAAACTTATTTTCCTTTAAAACATCCATTCCAAACTCTTTAATCAAAGTGGAATAAACTTCACTTGTGCAGAGGCCAATATTTAAGTCTTTGATTACCTTAGGATTATATCCTCTTTTCTCAATAAACTCTGTAGGCTCATTCATCATACAAAGTTCAATAAATCTTGATATCATTTTTTCAACCACCATTCAGTATAAGACTTAACTGCTTTCCTACACTTCTCTTTTTTTTCTTCACTAACAAACTTCCAAATTATTGTTGTAATAATATTATGGATTATATTATGATGTTTTTTACAAAGGTAAACCCTTCCATCAATATCTTTTCCACCCATAAACTTAGGAATTATGTGGTGAAACTCATCTTCAGAATTAAGACAACCTCTTTTTTTACAAGGAATTTCAGAAAGCATTACCACCCCTTAACTCAATTCTCCTTACATCAGAGAGCCTTAATGCCTCAGTCTTATCATTTCTTTTAAGAACAAGATGTGTTGGTGTAATATCAATCAAAATTCCTTCCTTGGATTTAGGATATGGGCTTGGAGGATCATCAACTATAACATTTATTTTCTTGTGCAGAAACTCTTTCCAGCTTTCCGTTTCTTCCATACTACCAACCTCTTTCCTAACTCAAGGAATAATTTGTAAAGCATAACTACTATTTATACTTTTCTTTTTCCTTCTGTTTTGCTTCATAAGCCCGCAGAGTTTTCCTTATCTCGCTTGGCTTTGTGCTTAGTATTTCGTACCACATTTTACCTCTTTTAGGTTCAACTCTTCTCCGCAGAGGGCAAAATTCCCCCTGTTTTTAGTATTTTTTGTTGTAATCTTAATTTTGGAATTTCACAAAACTCTTTATTAAGCTCATATCCTAAATATCTTCTGCCTAATTGATAACATACAAGTGCCACAGTTCCAGAACCCATAAATGGGTCTAATACTAACCACCCTATTTTTGAATGAGATTTAATTATTTTTCTTATAACACTTACATTCTTAGCAGTAGGATGATACCATCCCTCTTTTTTGGTATGATTTCCTATTAAACAATCATGGATATATGTATCCCCATCATGATGCAATACTTCTGTTTTTGAGCAAATGTAGAACACTTCGGACTTCCGAAGTGTTCTATTATGAGGTTGAGAGCAATCATTAGGTTTATAAAAATTACAACCTTTCTGAAATTTTAAATTAGATTTAAACAAACATTTCCAAAATAAAGGTAATTTTTTTCCACTATCAAAAAAGATAATAACAGAGTGTTTAGGTTTAATAACCCTTGCCATCTCATTCAAAATTGGAGTTAAAAAATTTATGAATTCTTGTTCTTCAAGATTATCATTAGCAAAATCCTTACCAAGATTATAAGGTGGGTCAGTTACTACCAAATCTATGCTATTATCTTCTAACTGTTTCATACCTTCAAGACAATCCATATTATAAATTTTATTTACTTCCAAAATGGGCATCCTCTACAATCTTCTTTATTAGGTTTATCTGGACAATCAGGAAACTGTTTATTACATCCAACCTTAATCTCTTTATTATTACGCTTCATTGCGTTTTTAATCATTATATCTTTTCTTTTTGGAACTGCCATTTTTTATTGTATTTCGTACCACATCTTTCAGTTCCTCTTCAAGTTCTCTTATCTTTCCCATCAGGTATGCAATTAAATCCTTATCAGTCCTGCATCTCAGGTTTGCACCAACCAGCAGGTCAGCCATTTCTTCAGGCGTAAACTTTTCAAGTATTTCTTCTTTTGTTATTTTCATTTTATTTTGTTAAATGTTTGCTGATAAATGGAGTGCTTTCACACCCCAAATACCAGCGGTTATCACTTTTTATACACCGTAGATGTTACCATTGGCAATATCGTATGAACATTACTTTTATTAGCAGCGATTTATTCTTTTGCCTTGAACTGAATGTCATACAGCCCTGACTTCAGGCACTTGTATAATGTGAATGTCCTGCCGTCAAACAATTTGGCATTTTCCAGCACAATTTCGAAGCTGTTGGGCATTTTAGCACCCCAG
>JAFCEA010000116.1 GCA_017609385.1 Candidatus Woesearchaeota archaeon | reverse complement strand
ATATTCTTAAAGATTTCAACCATACGGCTAATTAGCTCATTGTAGGTCTGCCTAGGGTATTCCTTAACCTCTTTTAAATGATTTACCAATGATTTATCTAATTGTACTGTTGTTACATTCATTATATACTACCTATAGTTAATATATAGTTGGTTATATATAAACCTTTTGTTTATTTTCTGTTAATTTTTCCGAAGGACTCTAAAAATCTTTCATTTAGTATGTTATTAACACTTGAAGAACTTGCACTTAATGTTGTACTTCTATTACAAGTTTATGATCCTGCGGTTGAATAAACGCTTCTTTTCCTTGCTTTAGGTTTAGGTAGTCTGCTATTTTTTTTGGAATTCTAACAGCCAGTGAATTCCCGGATTTCATTATTTTGGTTTTCATACCAAGACCCCATATTCCTTTTTTCTTTGCTACTGCTTCTATTTTCTTTGTTGTCTCAATATCAGTAAATGATTCTCCACACTTAGTGCATACTTCTGCAGGAAACTCTCCCAGGTATACACCAAACATTGTTTCTTTTATCTTTTTTTTCCTTAAGACTCCTTTTTCACATATTGGGCACTTCATTTTCACCACCTTAGTTTAACAGTTATTATATAATAAATATCATTAATTTTCTTTGATATGATAGTATAATACTTATAATTAAACAATATTTTGTTTGGCTTTTGTAATGTTTTTGAACCTCTTCTTATGCCTTCCTCCACTTCATTTTCAGATATGCCCCTTTCTATCATTCTTTCTCTGGCATGTTTACTATACATAATCTCCAAAATATCACCAGTATATACAGTAATGACATGTTATATTTAAACCTTTCGCTCAAATGGTTACGCTCATTTGATACGCAAAGTCTAACATAAAGCCGGACAAGCTCGCTATGCTCACAATTCTTCCAAGAAGTCTATAAATCTTCTGCTTAGTTTCAGCTTTGATGACTTAGTATATATTACTCGCCCGTTATTATAACTCCCTTTATCTGCTCAGCTATCTTAGTTATAGACCTAGCCATCCATAGTACCCTATTATATTGTTATTACTAACTTATCTTTGCTTTCAGGGTAAACTGTGACTTCTTCTCCTTTTTTTAATTCAAGGAATCTTGCTATTTTGCTGTTTATCAAAATATTAAAAGAATTTCCTATCTTGCCAACCCTTGTTTTTGCTTGCAACCCCCAAAGCCCCTTCTGCTTTGCAATAACATCTATCTTCTCTGAAACCTCTTCATCAAAAACCTGCTCACCGCATTTTGTGCAGACATCTGCTGGAAACTTTCCTAGATTTTGCCCTAACAAGATGTAATCCACTTTTTTGTGAATGATCTTGCCTCCACATTCCTCACAAATTTTTCTTTCCATTGCATTCACCTTTTGTTTAATCTACAAAAACAGTTTTAATTTTATAAACATTTTTTCCAATTTTTTTATATGCTACTTTTATGTAACTGTAATGTGCCAAATAACCGTCAGTTTGTTTTATAATTGAGCCTCTTTTAATGGCAGTTTTTATCTGTTCAATTGATATTCCTTCTAACCTTCTTTTGTCATCAGCATGTTTTGTTATCTTTAATATTATACTCATTATAACCAACTAAAACATGTTATAATTTACTTATATTTAAACCTTTCGCTTGTTTTTTGTTAATATTTCTGAGAATTATGTAAAATTTTATCTTTCTAATCTTAATTGTAACTAATCCATTTTAATCTATTTTTTTAGCTGAACAACGCCATCAAAAAAGAAATTATCTGCTTTAATCCTATCTTTGAACAGCCTCTTTTCCTCATTCCAAAATCATAGTAAATGTTTTTTATTCTTGTATTTTTATTAATATTTTTTAGAATATCAAACAAGGCTTTATAGCCCTGCATCTCAAATTTGTTTTTGTTAATATTTTGCATAAGTTTTGTTTTTATTCCAAAAAAGCCTGATAATATGTCATCACAGGTTGCTCCTTTAATGAGAAGTCTTGCTTTTCCTAATAATGTTGCCACTTTTGATATTATTTTCCTATCTAATGACCAACCAAAAACCTTTCTTCTTGCGCCTGCAACAATATAGTTTCCTTTTCTTAA
>JAFCEA010000115.1 GCA_017609385.1 Candidatus Woesearchaeota archaeon | reverse complement strand
ATACTTTAAAATGGAAGAAATCATAAAATTAAGAAAACTATATGGCCTCAAAAAGGTTTATAGGACCAACTCTGTTGAAGACAGGAAAGAAAGCTCTGCAGAGCATAGCTGGAGCTGTTTGATTTTAGCTGATTATTTCTTAAATATTACAGACATTAAGCTTGACAGGCTAAAAGTATATGAATTACTGATGTATCATGATGTTGTGGAAATTGAAGCTGGAGATGCCCCTTTACATCCCAATAAAAAGCGAAAAAATCAAAAAGAAAAAGAACAAAAAGCTTTAAAAAAATTAGAAGATAAAATTCCTAAGGAATTGAGAACAAAATTTGTAAAATTATTTAATGAATTTGAAGAAAATAAAACAAAAGAAGCAAAGTTTGCGCAAGCAATTGATAAACTTGATGCAGAAATTCATGAACTGGACTATAAAAAAGATTGGAAAGGATGGACTGAAGAATTTTTAAGGGATAAAAAAGAAAAATATTTTGAAGAATTTCCAAAACTAAAAGAAGCATTCGAAAAAATAATAAATTATGCAAGAGAAAATAATTATTTTGATGATTAAGAATGGAAATAATAAAGCATAAAAAAATAAAAAATTTAAAAAAAGATCTGAAAAAGCTTGCTAACACTGATAAGTCAAGAAATTTATCAAGGTTTTTCAAGACAGGCAAGGGGCAGTATGGGGAAGGTGATATTTTTCTTGGAATATCTGTTCCAAACCAAAGAAAAACAGCAAAAAAATATTCTGAACTCCAATTAAATGAGATACAAGATCTTCTTTCAAGCAAAATCCATGAATATAGATTAACTTCTTTGTTCATCCTGATAGATAAATATAACATATCAGATTACAAAGCAAAAAAAGATATATTTGATTTTTATCTTAAAAATACAAAAAATATAAACAATTGGGATCTTGTTGATTTATCCGCACCAAAAATTTCTGGAGATTATATTTTCAATAACCCAAAAGAGAAAAAAACACTTTATAATTTATCAAAATCAGATAATTTATGGGAAAGAAGAATTGCGATTCTTTCAACATTTGCATTCATAAAAAACAATGAGTTTGATGAGGCAATTAAAATATCAGAAATACTTTTAAATGACAAGCATGACTTAATACATAAGGCGCTGTTGGCTGGATGCTAAGGGAAATAGGAAACAGAAACCAGGCAAAAGAAGAAACCTTCCTGAAAAAACATTGCAAAGAAATGCCAAGGACAATGCTAAGATATGCAATTGAAAAATTTGATAAAACTAAAAAAGAATTCTACATGAAAAAATAATCTCTCGAAAGTTATTTAAGTTAGCCATTTTCCCTTTTTTTAATGCAAGAGACAAAAAATATTCTAAACAGCGACTTAAAGAAATTCCTGGCCCATGATGATCTCAAACCTTCTCCAGTCAACCTACAATATAACAGACACATTCTGGGTTGGCAGGCTTGGAAGCTATGCAATTGCAGCAGTGACAGTCAGCTTTCCCATTGTTTTTATTATGATATCTATTGCAATGGGAATCGGAGTTGGCGGCTCTATACTCATAGCACATGCTGCAGGAAAGGCATTTAAGACAAAAAAGGAAAAAGACAAAAAACAGATTAATCTTATAATCTCACAGACTTTTGTTCTGCTTTTTTTAGCTGCAATTACAGTGTCTGTCATTGGCTTTTTATTTACTCCAAAAATTGTTTCATTGTTAAGTTCTGAGCAGGCTGTTTTTGAAAGTGCAGTTATTTACATGAGAACAATCTTTATAGGGTTTTCATTTATGGTCATTTATTATGTTTTTGAGGCAGCATTAAGGGCACTGGGAAACACAAAAACCCCAATGAAATTTGTTTTTATCTCAGTATTAATTAATGTGATTCTTGACCCAATCCTTATTTTTGGGCTAGGGCCTTTCCCAAAAATGGGTGTTTTTGGAGCAGCTTTAGCCACTGTAATCTCAAGGGCAATTATAAGTTTAATTGCGCTTTATCATTTAATCAAAGGAACCTATGGAATAAGATTTAAGCTTAATTTCCTAAAGCCAAAAATAAAGATAATAAAGGATATTCTTAAGCTTGGAATCCCAACCACTTTTGAAATGGGGTCAATGTCTTTGGGATTTTTTATGATAACATATTTGGTTGGTGTCTTGGGTACTGCAACATTAGCTGCTTTTGGGATAGTCACAAGATTATTCAGTTTTTTTATGATTCCCTCATTAGCAATATCTGTTTCAATATCAACAATAGTTGCCCAGAATTTTGGTGCTGGAAATATAAAAAGGGCATTTCTTTCACTGAAAGAATCTGCAAAACTAGGATTTAAGATAATATTTATTATTAGTGTTCTTACCTTTATCTTTGCAAGACAAATAATAAGTGCTTTTACAGTTGATGCAGAGGTTATTTATCTTGGAACCATGTTTTTAAGGATTATTTCCCCGTTTATAATTCTTGGACTTGGAAGGCATATCCTCATAGGGTTCTTCAGAGGAATAAAGCGTACAGATATCTCGATGGTTGCAAGCATTATCCACAATTTTATATTAAGGATGGGTGGCGCTTATCTGCTTGCTTTTGTTTTTAATTTAAAGGCAATAGGAATCTGGTGGTCTTATCCATTAACAATGTTTTTAAGTCTTATTATTACATACATTATCTATTTGAAGATTAAGAAGCATATTATAAAAAAGAAAGTGGATGTTGAGGGCATAATATTAAAATCTGAAGCAGAATCAGAGATTGTTACATAGTTCTTTGGTTTTTATGCGGGAGACGTGATTCGAACACGCGTACCCACTAAGAGACAAGGCTCTGAACCTTGCGCATTTGTCCACTCTGCCACTCCCGCGCATTGTTTGAGAAATTAGCAAGATATTTAAAATTTATTAAAATAACTTATTTTGTTAACATGGGGCTGTAGTATAATGGCAGTATTTCGCGTTCGGGACGCGGCGATCTGAGTCCGACAGCTTATTGCTAAGCTGGCACGCAAGTCCGGCATAAAGCCGGACACGCTCGCTAACGCTCGCAAACAGTTCGGAAGTCTCAGCAGCCCCACTACAGCTTCTTGCTAAGCTACACTTACAAATAATATATCAAATAAACAAAATATTTAAATAAAAACAAAAAACAGAGTTAATATGGCCAAAAAAAAGGAAACACTCGGACTGAATGTAAAGAAAAGCGATAATCTAAGCGAATGGTATACACAGGTTGTTCAAAAAGCAGAATTAGCTGATTACAGTTCTGTATCTGGCTGCATGGTTTTGAGGCCTAATTCATACTCAATTTGGGAAAACATACAGAAAATCTTTGACAATATGCTAAAGAAAACAGGCCACAAAAATGCTTACTTTCCTCTATTTATACCTGAACATCTTTTAATAAAAGAAAAAGAGCATGTCAAGGGCTTTGCACCAGAAGTAGCCTGGGTAACCCATGCTGGCAATACAAAGATGAAAGAGAGGCTTGCTATA
>JAFCEA010000114.1 GCA_017609385.1 Candidatus Woesearchaeota archaeon | reverse complement strand
AATACAATGAAGGTAAACTATGGGATTGGGATTGTCAAGAAGATTTATTAAACCTTATGCTTTCAATGCTTCTTCTATAAGCTCTTTATCAACTTGCCAAGATTTAACAACTTTGCCTCCGCCCCAGGGCTTTGGGCCAGCTATTCTATAATCGTTAATCGTGATACAATCGCCTTCTGAGCCATGAATAATACATAATTCAATCATTTCTTTTTTTTTATTTATTCCCAAAATTACCTCCTACTCCGCCACAATCGGGGAACTCCTGTATAAGTTTTCCCTGCCAGATTTCCTTTAGATTATTCTTTAGGAAGATGGGGATTTGCAATTGCTCGCAATTATCAACTATCCTTGCAATACATTTCCTCGATGGGTCGTGTTTTTTTCCGTGTCCCGTTAGCCTTCCCACTATAATCCATCCAAATAAAGGGAAAATTCCATCAAATGAATGTTGAGTTATCTCATCATATATTAACGGTTCAAGAGATAAGAAATAAAATCCTTTATTTTGTTTTATGTGTTTAATGAAACTAGCCGTTCTCTCTATCGATTTTCCCAAATCATCCCCGATACTCACCCCCAGCCAAACATTGCCCGGCATGGGTCGGTCAATATTCTCAGGCATTTTAGTTAAGATTTGGAAGGTTATATCAGGGTTTGCTCTTATAATAACAAATATTTCATCCCGCCATTCTTTCTTAATTTCCGGATGGAATATTTCAACCGTAGAACATACAAATACTTTAGTCCCTGGTTTTAAATTCAGGTTTTGCAATACGCTTATGTGATACGGGTCATCGAGGGCAGACCTAATCTCGGGATTCATCTTAAACCGCTTATATATAGCCCTTGCGTAACAATAACTCGCCCCATCTGGAAGCTTACAATTAACCGGACATAGGCCTCGAATCGGATTCCAAGTATAATCTGTCCAGGATATGTTTCCGTCTTTACTTTGTTTATTCATTTTATCCCCCTAACAAAGCTTTCACAAATAGTTATCCAAAACTCTTTTATTGCTATGTTTAAATTTGTCATCTGGTAAAGATATGATTTTTTAGGATATATAGCATTTTTTTTAATCATATCATTTCTTGCCGCTTTTAAATAATCAATATATTCTTTTAGCCACATTTCATCCCCCTGTTACCAAAAATATTATAGACCTCACAAATGCAGCTAAAGCAAATACTGTAAATGCAATATAAAGCGTCCAGTTAAATAAATCATACCAGAAATATCTTGCACGATAGTAAGCAATTCCAGCCCCAGCCCAGCCGATAAGTGAGATTATTCCAAAAACTAACAAGCACCAGTTAGCTATTGTTATCGCATTTTGCATGGTTTTCTCCTTTTAGATTTTTAAAAACATCTGATTATTTTTATTATCTTGTCGGTAATCTATTATTTCCGTATGTTTACTGTAATTACAATGAGCGCAAAGGATTTGAAGATTATTATAATCGTTACTCCCGCCTTTACTAATAGGCACGATATGGTCTATATGGAAGCCATTTTCACAATGCTCGCAATGTCCATCTTCCTTTTTGCCATTTATATTTTCGCAGGTTATACATCCATATTTTAGAATGTTCTCATTTACAATTCTGCTCATAATACCTTTTTCAATTATTCCCCTTGTCCTTTTTTTGTGATTATATTCTCTTGTTTTTTCCGGATGTTTTATTTGCCATATCTTATTGCGCTTTCTTATTTGTTCTGTATTTTCTTTATAGCGCTTTTTATGATACATCTTTATTTTTTCTTTATTTTCGAGATAATATTTTACATGTCTTGCCTTTTCTTTTTCAGGATTATTCTTTCTATATCTTCTCCCTAATTCTCTACATTTCTCTCGATTTTCTTTTCTATATCTTGTTGCCTTTATCTTTATTTTCTCTTTGTTTTTTTCATGATATTTTTTATGTCTTATCTTTTCTTTCTGTACATTCTCGGCCCTATATTTTTCCCCATATAATCTTTCTTTTTCTTTATCCATTTTTTTCGTTTTTTGTTTATTTCTTCCCTATTCTTTATTCTATACTTTCTACTTGCTTTTAATTCTATTTTTCTTAATTTATCTATATTTTTGTTTCTCCATGTTTTCATATAACAATTTCTACATAACCCTTTAGCTGAATGTTCTTTTAACTCTCCGCATTCTTTACAAATTATTTTCATAACTATTCTTAAATAAAAAACCCCCTTTCAACAGTAGAGAATAAGCACTAATGGAATGGCTTATCTGTTTACTCAGGGGTTTTCTTTTTTTAATTGGATTTTCCATCAATACTTATTCTCTAATATAAGTATAACATTTTTTGTAAAATTTTTCAAGCATAATTCCCCCCGCCCTCCACCTCTTTTAATTTTGCGCTATTCTCTTCTCGATGATTTGGCCGAAAATTTGTAAATCCCATTAGCAGTTAAGAACACAGCAACAGAATAAATCAGCAACGATCCAACGTACCAGCTGTAACCAACGCAAATGCAGTGGCAGCAATCGCAACGACAGCAGATATCACATAAGCTAAAACTCCGGTTGCTTTCAGCAGCCGCTTTAACATCTCAGTTGCAGCAGCTACGGACAGCCCGCCAACTCCGGTTAAAAGGATTATCTGCACGAATGCAGAATCAAATTGCGGGGCTTCAGCTTCAGCCTGAGCTATTGCAGCTACTGAAACCATAAGCACAAAAAACAATAATAAAGTAAGTTTCTTCATTTCTAATTCACCTCCTTAGAGCCTTTTCAGCTCCGGTTGATTATAATAATTTTTCAATACGTCAATCACTTGCTCAACATACATCTCACTAAAATAAGCATTTAGCTTGTCATAAAGTTCAGGCTTAGGCGACAGGTTGATTTCATAACCAGACCCATCCTCATCGTGCCATTCCTCAATTTCTGAAGATAGGCCGTCTATTGCTAAGTCTATCACGTCATCTGTAATCTCTTTTATT
>JAFCEA010000012.1 GCA_017609385.1 Candidatus Woesearchaeota archaeon | reverse complement strand
ACTCTGTTGGAAGATGATTTTTATGTAATATAAAGGTTATTATCATGTATGCCGTGCTTATATACAAACCAGATACAACAATAAGGTATGTAAGAAGTATTGTTCCTATGGTGCTCATTGTATTAACAACAATTATTGACAGTACAACAAATAAAAACAAAAGTATTAGCTTGGTTCTAAGTTCTTTCATTTTAACCTCTTTTTAATATAATTATAATATTTTCCTTTTTCCAATATTTAAATCTATTGTTTTTGAGTCACAGATTTTTTCTTTGATGGAATCAAAAATTTTTTCTTGTTTTTATCAAGGTCAAAAAAACTGTCTGCATCTTCTATAAGCTTTGATGATGCAGTTCTTCCAAAGGCTATTACCTCAACCCTGCATCCGAGGGCTCTTCTCAGATGCTGCAGTAACTGGCAAAAGTCGCCATCTCCGCTCACCAGGATAAGAGAATCAAGCTTTGGTGCAAGCTCTATCATGTCCATTGCAATGCCAATATCCCAATCGCCTTTTTTTGCACCACCTGGAAATATCTGCAAATCCTTTGCCTTTACCTCAAAGCCTATTTTCTCAAGCTTGTCAAAAAAGTTTTTCTCATCCTTTACATCTGCCTTTATGCAGTAGGCTATTGCCCTTATAAGAGAACGGTCTCCAACAGCCTCTTTTAATATTTCCCTAAAGTTAACCTTTGCATTATACATGTTTTTTGCAGAATAATACATGTTCTGCACATCAACAAACACTCCGACTCTTTGCTGCTTATGCTGTAATGTCATTTTAACACCCCTTTTATTTTGGAAGTAAGATCTCAAAGCCGCATTTTGTGCAGAAGACCCTTCTTGTTTTCTTGTCAAACTCCAAGCTTAATGAATTGCATTTTGGACATCTTTTTACCATTGTTGGGATTTTATCAAGCCCCACATTTCTTAATTTTTCTTCAACATCCTTTTTCCATTCTTCATAAATAGACATTTTCATTACATTCAATTATTGTTTTTCAAAAACTCATAAACAGAGTGTGCTGCTACAGCCCCTTCTGAGGCCGCTGTTATTATCTGCCAAAATTTATTTGAGTTAGTTGTTATATCACCCGCAGCATAAAAACCCCCAATATTTGTTTTCTGTGCTGAATCAACTATAATATAACCTTGTTCATCAAGTTCTATTCCCAATGGTTTTGTAAGGGCAGTTGATGGAACAGAGCCTATCTCAATAAACAAACCATCAAGAGCAAGCTCTTTGCTGTTATTAAATTCTCTATCAAGAGTAACTGAACTCATCATTTTATTACCATTAACAGCAATAACATTTGTGTTGTTTATTATAATGATTTTTTTGTTTTTTTCCAGCTGGCTTATTCTTAGCGGTTCTGCCCTTATCTTTTCTTTTCTGTAGATTATGAAAACCTTTTTTGCATATTCCGCTAACAACAATGCAGACATTGCAGCAGCATCATTGCCGCCAACAACGCCAACAACTTTGTCCTTAAAAAAAGCAACATCACAGGTTGCACAATAGCTTATTCCATTGCCCAAGAATTCATTTTCTCCCTTGATATTAAGTGCCTTTCTTTTTGTTCCTGCAGCAACTATAACTGTTCTTGATTTATAGATGTTTTCTTTGGTTGTTATTATAAAGTTATCTTCTTTTTCTAATTTAATTACTTCCTTATTTTTTATATTAACCAAATCTTTTACCTGCTCCCTGAATCTGTTCATAAGATCTATGCCTGAAATTGACTTAAACCCGGGATAATTCTCCACCTTGTACGCATGTGTTGCTGTGCCACCCAACTCTTCTCCGATAACAAGGGTATTAAGTTTATATTTAGATGCATAAATAGCTGCTGAAAGGCCTGCAGGCCCTGCCCCAATTATAATCAAATCATATACCATAAAATTTAATAAAAAAAGAATTATATTTAAATGTATTGTAAATTTATTTTATGCATTTTGTTTATATAAAGGCATTATATTCTCAGAAATAGTTTCATAAACTTTATATATAAACTACTCTTTTGGTAGTAAAATGATTGAAATAGAGTTTTACCCAATAGATGTAAGTTATAGTGTAGAACAGGATAAGGCAGTTGTAAACCTATTCGGAAAAACAGTTGATGGAAAGCGGGTCTGCGTCCAGGATTATAATTTTGAGCCATATTTCCTGGTTATCCCAAAAAAATCCAATATAGACAAAATAAGAGAAAGAATTGAAAAAATAAGGATTGATAAGAATGGAATAACAAGCATAGTAACAAAAACAGAGCTATGCAATAAAAAACTGCTTGGAAAGAATGTGACTGCTTTAAAGGTATTTACAAAGCTGCCTAGAGATATTCCTGTTATAAGAAATGAAATAAAAAATCTTGATGTTGAAATATATGAGTTTGATATTCAGTTTACAAGAAGGTATCTCATAGACAAAGATATAACTCCTTTAACATTATGCAAAGCCTCTGGCGAGTTTATAAACAAGAAATCAAGGGTTTCTGTTATGAAATCAGATAAAATAGAGCATCTGAGTGATGAGGTAATAGAAAACCCAAATATCCTTGCATTTGACATAGAAACATATAATCCTTTAGGCAAGGTTATTGATGAAGAAAAAAACCCAATAGTAATGGTAAGTTTTTATGGTGATAAATTAAAAAAAGTAATCACATGGAAAAGATTTAAGACAAAAGAAGATTATATAGAGTTTGTTGGCAGTGAGCTAGAGCTGTTAAACAGATTTAAAGAAATAATAGAATCTTATAAGCCAGACATTATAACGGGTTATTTTTCTGATGGCTTTGACTTTCCCTATATTGAAGCAAGGGCAAGAAAATATAAGATAAATCTTGACATTGGTCTTGATTATAGCCTGGTAACAATCAGTAAGAAAGGAATCACAACCTCAAAGATTACAGGAATTGCTCATCTGGATATATTTAGATTTATAAAAAGGGTTATGAGCACAACATTTGAAACAGACAGCTATTCACTTGGCTCTGTTGCAGAAGAGATACTGGGTGAGAAAAAAAGTGATGTAAATCTTGAGGATCTCGCTTATACGTGGGATAAAAAACCACAACAGCTTGAAGAGTTCTGTGTCTATAACCTGCAGGATTCAAAACTGACATTTATGCTCTGCAAGGAAATCTTGCCTAATATTGTTGAACTTGTTAAGATAGTTGGGCTTCCAATAGCTGATGTAAGCAGGATGAGTTTTTCACAATTGGATGAATGGTATCTGATAAAGCAGGCAAATGCACTTAATGAGATTACTCTAAATAAGCCAACACATGATGAGATAAAAAAAAGAAGGCAGCAAACCTATACCGGGGCTTTTGTTTTCAAGCCCACACCTGGCTTGTATAAGGACATAACTATCTTTGATTTCAGGAGCCTATACCCAAGCATAATAACATCCCATAACATCTCTCCAGATACGCTTAACTGCAAATGCTGTGAGGATGAAGAACATGTCCCAGGACTTGATAAATACTGGTTCTGTTCAAAGAAAAAAGGATTTGTCTCAACAGTATTGGAAGGCATCATAACTAGAAGGATGAGGATCAAGGAAATTATGAAAGGGGTTGATAAGAAAAAACTCAAGCTGTTTAATGCAAGGCAGTATGCATTAAAAACTATTGGAAACTCAATGTATGGCTATATGGGTTTTTTCGGAGCTCGCTGGTATTCAATAGAATGTGCAAAGAGTATAACAGCTTATGGAAGATATTATATAAAAAAGGTTATTGATAATGCACAAAAAGCAGGCTTTAAAGTGTTATATTCTGATACAGATTCCATATTTTTGATATTAGATGGAAAAACAGGGGATGACGCAAAAAAGTTTGTTGAATCAATTAATGCCACTCTTCCAGGGCTGATGGAGCTTGAGTATGAGGGATTTTATCCAAGAGGGATTTTTGTATCAGCAAAAGAGGGCGCGTATGGTGCAAAGAAAAAATATGCCTTGCTGTCAGAGGATAACCAGATAAAGATTAAGGGTTTTGAAACAATAAGGAGGAACTGGTCATTTATTGCAAAGGAAACACAGAAAGAGGTTCTGAATATAATCTTAAAACAGGGAAACCCAAAAAAGGCATTTAACTATGTAAAGGGTATTATTGATGGCCTTAAAAAGAAAGATGTCCCTATTGAAAAGGTTGTTATACACACTCAATTACAAAAAGCAGTAGGTGAATATGATTCCATTGGACCGCATGTTGCAGTAGCCAAGAGGATGATGGATAAAGGTATTCCTGTGGGTCCTGGCTCACTTATAAAGTATGTCATAACAAAGGGTAAAGACAAAGAAAAAATAAGGGATCGGGCCAAACTTCCAGAAGAGATAAGCCAAGATGATTATGACTCGGATTATTATATAAACAACCAGATTGTCCCTTCTGTTGAAAAGATATTTGAGGTTCTGGGCTTTGAAAAAGACTTCTTGGTAAAAGGCATTGACCAGATCAAACTTGATACATATTTCAAATGATTAAAATGATACTCGAGAAAAGATTAAATCCAGATGGTTTTATTGATTGGGATGGAACAATGATATTAAAACATAGCCTAGATGAAACCATAAAGAAAGGCTTAAAAAATAACCCTTCTAAAAAAATGCTGTTGTACAGAAACCAGATTTTATATGGGTTATATGAATTATTAAGAAAAGACAGCAAAGAACAACTTAAAAATATATTGTCTGTCTTGAATGGTCTTCCATATTCTGTTGTTAAAGAAGAGATTATGAAATATGCTAAATTAAGGGATCTTTCAGGGATAGAAGAGCATCTAGGAGGGGAAAAAAGATTAACAATATTAAGCAAAAATGATTCTTATCTTATAAAAGATACCCTAGAATCATATGGTTTAGAAAAAGAGCTGTATGATAACTATAAAATTAGGATAGTTGATATCATTGCAAATCATTTTGAACAAAAGAATGGTGTTTTTACAGGAGAAGTTGAACTTATAGTTAACAATAAAATGGAACACCTAAAACAATACCCTGATTTACTTTTCTTCGGTGATTGGGGAGATTGGTTTTCGTGCAGATATTACAGAAATTTTATTATTGTTTAGTAAGGTAATCTTTCTTTTCCCAGAATTCATCATTTGCATATATTTCTACAACAGCACCATATTCTTTCAAGTCAACTGATCCACGGTATTTTAACAAAGGACTTATTTGCCCAATTGTATCACCAACAAATTGTGCATTTAGCTGAAATCCTTTTTCTCTGTCTATATACATTAAGCTCACAGGCTGTTCAATTTCTTTAATGGGATTATCAATTTTTTTAATGCGATTATTATATACCATATTTCAGAAGTTAAAAGCTTGTTACTTTTAAATTTTGTGTTTTTAAAAATTAAATTTCGAAAGGTTTATATAGTGACATAATAATAAGTTCATATTGGGGGTTCTGGGTGGAAAATCTTAATCTGTTTGAATCTATGGAGTTTTTAGAACCAAAATGCCCGAAGTGTGGGACTGTGCTAGATTATGGTATAAACACAAAGTTTGATGAAAAACTTGGAGCACATATCTGCCTGAAGTGCAACCACATATTAAAATAAGTTCTTGGATTTTTTAAACAAAAGTTATAAATATAAGCTTATTATTAAATTATTTAATCATGAAAAAAATATCAAAAGACATTCCTCTTTCAGAAATAACATTAAGGCGATATGAAAGGCCACACAAACAGACCAGAAGAGATATCACCAGAAAGTTATGCCTAAGCATAGGTCTTTTGCAACCAGGAGATTCCCGTGATGTAATTGTAGATGTTCTTTATGTTCTTCTAAATGCAAAAAAACAAAAAAAGAAACTAACCTCAGAAGAGATTAAAGACAAGGTTGTTAAAGCAAGAAAAAAACACAAGTTGCCCCTTATGGGAATAGCACCATCAAACATAAGAAGGCAGTTAAGAAGGCTAAAGGATTTGTTTATAGTTGAAAAAACAAATAACCTTTACAGGATTACGGAATTTTTAAGCCTAGGTGAGATATTTGATGAAAAGATTGATGGATTTTTAATGCCTTCCTTAGTAAGCAGGGTTAGAGAATACTTTAATGCAGTTGATGAAAACTTCAAAAAAAAGCAATAAATAACTAAATCAGTATACTAATTTCTTGTTTTTTCGTCAATAAACCGTCATAAAAAACAGCAAAGTTTAAATACTAGCTCGTCAATAAAATAATTACCCTTGATTTGGTTTTGGGGGAGTATTCTAAAACAAAAAAGGAGGTCAAAGAATGGCAGAGAAAGTAGCAAAAGTAGGAGTAAAGAAAAGAGCAGGATATCTATACTTTGTTGATAGAAGGGGAGATGTCTCAAGAGTAGAGATGGCCAGAGGCGGAAGAAAGAAAGGCAGGAAGAAACAAGAGAAAGTTGCAAAGGTAGGAGTTAAGAAAGCAAGAGGATACCTTTACTTCATTGACAAGAGAGGAGATGTCTCAAGAGCAAAGATGGCTCGAGGCGGACACAGGAGAAAGAAGAAGGCCAAGAAGAAAAAAGTAAAGAAGAAAGCAAAGAAAAGGAAGCCTGCAAGGAGAAAGAAAAGAAGAAGATAAATTTTCTTAATTTTTTATTTTTTATTTATACAAAAGATTTAATAACTAATTCTAATTTGTTTGTGTTATGTTTGAAATCTATGAGCCAATGGAGGACTCTTTTCTGTTGGCAGAGCATGCAAAAAGATATTCCAAGGGTTTTGTATTGGATGTTGGAACAGGCCCGGGAATCCAGGCAATAGCAGCCTCAGAAAAAGCTGATTTAGTGATTGGAGTTGATATAAGCAGGGAGGCAATTAAGCTTGCAATGGAGAATGCATTAAAGCAGAATGTGAAAGATATTTGTTTTTTTGAAAGCAATCTATTTGATTTATTTAAAAAAATAGAAACAAAAAAACAATTTAAAAACAATTTTTTAAAAGAGATTAAAAATAAAAAAATACATAAATTCTTTGAAAAAAAGGTTTTGTTTGACTTAATAATCTTCAACCCGCCATATTTGCCGCAGGACAAAGGCATAAGCGACAAAAGCATTTATGGGGGGATAAAAGGACATGAAATTTTAGAAAGATTTTTTTCTCAAGCTAGTGAGTATCTAAAAGAAAATGGCAATATCCTTATTGTTTTCAGCTCACTGACAAAAAAGGAAAAAATTGATGAATTATTACAAAATTACTGTTTTGAATTTGATAAAATAGATGAGAAAAAATTGTTTTTTGAAACCTTATTTATTTATTTAATAAAGAAGTCAGGGCTGTTAAAAACACTAGAAAAAAAGGGCTTGAAAAATACAAAAAAGTTTGCAAGAGGCCATCGCGGTCTTCTTTACATATCTAACCTAAAAAAGAACAAGGTTGTTATAAAAACAAAAAAGCCAGAAAGCAAGGCAAAGGCAAGGATTGCAAATGAAACAAAATGGATTAATGTGCTAAACAAGCATAAGATTGGCCCTAAATTACTTTTTTCAGGTAAGGGTTATTTTGCTTATGAATTTGTCAAGGGAGATTTTATCCTTGATTTTATTGAAAAGAATAACAGGGAAAATATCATTAAAACAATAAAAAACATCTTTAACCAGCTTTATATCATGGATAAGCTCAAGGTTGATAAGGAAGAAATGCACCATCCAGTAAAGCATATTATAATTGATAAAAAGCCTGTTCTGATTGATTTTGAACGCTGCAAAATAACAAAAAAGCCAAAAAATGTAACCCAATTCTGCCAGTTCCTTATGTCTGGTGGCACGAGGGTATTATTAAAGCAAAAAGGAATTAAATTAAACAAAGATAAGATAATAAACCTGGCAAAAATCTATAAAAAAGAGCAGACAAAAGAAAACCTTAACAAAATTTTAAGCATCTTAAACTGAAAATGCTATTTAAAGAAAAAGTCCTAAAACTGACAAAAAAGATTCCAAGGGGCAAGGTAACAACATATAAGCTAATAGCTGAAAAACTTAATACACATGCTTACAGGGCTGTTGGAACTGCGTTGCATAATAACAAAAAGCCAATAATAATCCCATGCCATAGGGTTGTTAATTCAGATGGTTTTATTGGAGGTTATGCAAAGGGAATAGAACAAAAGATAAAGCTATTAAAAAAAGAAGGAATCAATATAAAAAATAAAAAGATAATAAATTTTGAAAAAGTCTTGTTCAGATTTTAGATCTTTTTCTTTTTAAGCTTCTTTATTTCTTTCTCAAGCTTAAGCTTCTCAAGCAGCTCTTTATATCTGTTTCTTATTGTGACTTCTGTAACGCCGGCAACATCAGCTACCTCACGCTGGGTTCTTTTTTCTCCATGTAGTAATGCAGAAACATATAATGCTGCTGCTGCAATTCCAGTTGGGCCTCTTCCAGATGTCAGCTCTGCTTTTTGGGCCTGCTCAAGTATCTCAATTGCATTTGACTGAGTCTCTGCAGAAAGCTTTAAAGCAGATGAAAATCTTGCTATATAGTCAGCAGGATTGCTCGGGAATATAGTTATTCCAAGCTCTCTGGTTACAAACCTGTATGTTCTTCCAATTTCCTTTTTCTCAATTCCACTTGCTTCAGATAATTCATCTAATGTCCTTGGAACCTCATGCCTTCTGCAGGCAGCATAGAGTGCTCCTGCAACAACTGACTCCATTGAACGGCCTCTTACTAAGCCTTTCTGAACCGCAAGAGTATAAACCCTTGCTGCTTCCTCTTCAACACTACCCGGAAGCTTAAGATAAGAAGCAACTCTCTTCAGCTCTGCAAGTGCAAGCTTAAGATTTCTCTCAATAGCAGTTGAAATCCTGTACTGCCATTTTCTCAATCTAAAGAATTTGTTTCTGTTTTTTGTGGTTAGAACACTTAAATCTGCTTTTCTTCCAATATCTGTACCCAAACCCTGATCAAACTGGGTGTAGGTCATTGGAGCACCAGCCCTTCTTCTCTTCTCAGATGAGTCACTATCAAAGTTATGCCATTCCTGTGTAAAATCAACCATCTTGTCTTCTATAACAAGACCACAGTCCCGGCAAATGATTTCTCCCCTGTCCTTGTTCCAAAATAGGTTTATGCTTCCGCATTCAGGACATTTTTTTATATAACTAGGCATAATAAGCACCCCCAAAATTTAATACCTTTAAGTTAAAATAATTTTTAAACCAAATGTTTATAAAGAGTATTCACGCATTATATATAAACCTTTTGGTTTTTGAGAAAGATTTAAAAAGAATTTGTTTTTTTAGCTGTTAAATTGTTTTTAAAACATTGCGAAAAGTTTAAAAGAAATAAAATAGTTTTTGTAGGATGATTTAAATGAAAGGTATAATTCCAAAAGAACTCTTTAAGATATTGGCATGCCCTGTATGCAAATCTAAACTTAGGTATAACAAAGATAAAATTAAGTTAATATGCACAAAGTGCAATGCTAACTATCCTATAGAAGAAAGAATACCTATTCTGCTTCCTCCTGAAATGAAAAAGCAGTAAAGCAAAAGTTATTTAAATTTAAGAGAAGTTCTAAATTATCAAGCCGGGATCGCATAATCTGGCATTGCGTTGGCCTTGAGCGGCGAGTAACTTCGTTGCTGAGGTTTTGGTTTCGCCCAAAACAGCCAATTTCCGAAAGGATATCTGGGTTCAAAACAAATGGTTACGCTCATTTGATACGCAAAGTCCGGCATAAAGCCGGACACGCTCACTTCGTTCGCAACCATTAGTGAAAGTCCCAGTCCCGGCGTTTTTTTATTTGGGGTAGAGATGAAATATGATATTATAGGTATTGGATATCCTCTTCTTGATAAGGTTGCAAAGGTTAGCGAGGATTTTATAATCAGGAATGGCCTTACCAAGAGCAAGATGCACCTTATAAGCTCTGAGCAGAGCAGGAGGATACTTTCCATGCTTGATGAGCACTCTGTAAAAAATTATCCTGGGGGGAGTGCTGCAAACTCGCTTGCAACTGTTTGCAGGCTTGGGGGAAAACCTCTTTTTCTTGGAATGACTGGAAATGACTCTAACGGCAATACTTATTGTAATCTCATTAATGACATTGGGATTGTGTCTGATTTAAAATCATGTGATGAAATCCAGGGCACATGTATTGTAATGGTAACTCCTGACGCTGAAAGGACAATGGCAACACATTTGGGAGCTGGAACAAAACTAACTAAAGAGCATATTGAACTTAATGATATAAGCAACTCAAAGATTCTTCACATTGAGGGATATCAGCTTGATGGTGAAAAACAGAAAGAGGCAGTGCTGCATGCAATGGAGCATGCAAAGAAGAATAATGTCTTGGTCTCAATTGACCTTGCAGACCGCGCACTAATAGAAAGGCACAGGGATAAAATAAACATGATTATCAAGGACTATGCTGATATTATTTTTGCAAATGAGGATGAAGCAGAAAAGCTGACTGGCAAAAAACTCATTGAAGCAGTTGAGGAAATAAAGAAATTCTGTAAGATAGCAATAGTCAAGATTGGTGAACAAGGCAGTCTTGTTATGGACAATAATGGCCTTCACAAAATAAAAGGTTTTAAGGTAGATGCAATAAACACAACCGGAGCAGGAGATGCATATGCAGGGGGTTTTCTCTATGGAATCTCACATGGCCTTGATGTCAAGACCTCTGGAAAGATTGCTTCTTATGTTGCTGCACAGGTTGTTGCAAGCCATGACTCAATGATAAACAGAAACTTGCAGCAAGAAATAAAAAATATTATCAAAGAGTAATTTCTTCTTCCATCTCAGGTATTTTTGTCTTTATTCCAAGTTTTTCAATTCTTTTTGAAAGGGGCATCATTGCCTCTTCTTCACCATGCACTATAAAGACTTTTTTTGGTTTGGGGTTGAAATGCCTAAGCCAATTAAGCAGACCCTTATAATCTGCATGGGCTGAAAAACTGTCAATTGATTCAATATCTGCCTTCACAGCGACCTCTGTGCCTAAGAGCCTTATTCTTTTTTCTCCTTTTTTTATGTAATAGCCAAGAGTGCCTTTAGCCTGATACCCAACAAAAAGCATTGTGTTTTTTTTATCCCATATATGATGCTTTATGTGGTGCTTTATTCTGCCGCCAGTACACATTCCGCTGCCGGCAATAATTATGCATGGTTCATGTAAGTTGTTAAGCTTAATTGATTCCTTTACAGTATGTGTGTATTTTAATCCTGGAAAAGAGAAGGGGTTGTCTCCTGATTTAAGAAGATCTAGTATTTTTTTATTATAACATTCAGGATGTTTTTTAAAGACTTCGGTTACCCTTATGCCCATAGGGGTATCAACATAAACATTTATCTTGGGAATTAAGTTTTTCTCAACCAGTTCATTGATATCATAAAGAAGCTCTTGTGTTCTCTCAACTGCAAATGCAGGAATAAGAATTTTTCCATTATTATTATAGGTATTGTGGATTATATTAAGAAGCTCTTGCTTTCTTTCAGCTATTGGTGGGTGTATCCTGTCTCCATAGGAGATTTTTAATTATTGGTGTGTTTTCTTGGCCAACATCACCTGAAAAAACAATGATTTTTTTCTTGTTTTTCTCAGTTACCTCAACCTGAATAAAGCTTGATCCAAGTATGTGGCCTGCATCATAAAATGTTGCACTAATATTCTCAGAAATTTGAATAACTTTGTCATATTCAATCACATTAAATAATTTCATTGCATTTTCAACATCTTTTTCAGTGTACATTGGCTCTCTTAGTGGCTGGCCTAATCTTTGCCTTCTCTTATTCTCTAACCTAATATCATGCCAGTTTATCTTTGCAGAATCCAGCATTATAATATGGGCCAAGTCTTTTGTTGCTGATGTGCAATAAATCCTGCCTTTAAAGCCAGCTTTCACAAGCTTTGGAATCCTGCCGCAGTGGTCAAGATGTGCATGCGTAAGAAGAAGTACTGAATAATCCTTTGGATTAAATCCAAAACGTCCATAGTTCAAGGCTGTCTCTTTCTTGCTTCCCTGAAACATTCCGCAGTCAATAAGAATACTGCCCTTTGCTGTAACCAGGCTATAGCAAGAGCCAGTTACTGTCTTGGCAGCTCCAAAAAGTTTTATTTGCATATAATATTTCCTGATAGAACTAGTATTTATTTGTTTTCTTTGTTGAATATTTTATATAATATAAATATTTTTAAAGACATTGATTTGCTTAAATTTTAGGGAAGGGGCGAGTTAAGTATTCTTGCTTGTGAATCAGGAAAGCCTTTTGCAAAGAAAATTGTAAATGAAATTATTAAAAAAAAGGAAGATGTTAAATTTATTAGTTCTAATGAAATCAGATTTGCAAACACAGAAAAGAAAGCAGTTATAAAAGAAAGTATAAGAGGAGCAGATATTTATATTATTCAGGATGTTGAAAATTCTGCTAATGAGTATTCTGTTGATGAAAATCTAAGAGCACTAAAAACAGCTATTGATGCTGCCTGGAGGAGTGATGCAAATTACATAACAGCTGTTATCCCTGTATTTCCCTATGCAAGGCAGGATAAACAAGAAGGGAGGGAGGGTATAACTGCAGCAGCAGTTGCGAGAGAGATTGAGGATGCTCATGCAAATCATGTTATA
>JAFCEA010000113.1 GCA_017609385.1 Candidatus Woesearchaeota archaeon | reverse complement strand
TATAATCTGCACTTGATAGAATGGAATTTTCCTGTTTTTATGTTTTCTGTTCTTTTGTCAGGAACAAAGCTGTATATATTATAACCATCTTTATTTTCCTTGAATTCAAACTCATGGTCGCAGTTTGTTAATTCTAAGCTGTCATGAACCTGAACCTCTAAATCTGTTACCTTTTTAATTATGCCCTCCCAGTTGTTTTCTATAGTAATACCAAAGAAAAAAGGAATATTATCCTTATCACTATAAACTCCCACTGGTAGTGGCTCAGCTGTTTTCATGCCTATTCCAATAGGACCGTTTGTATATATTGCAATTGGGTTTCTATGGCTGATTTTGTAATGGCTGAATACATCAATTCCCTCTCTTTTAAAAGCCCTTAATTTGTCTTTATCCATTAAGTAGGTTTTCAGGTAAGCCATTGTCTCAAAGTTGAACTCTGCATTAAATGTTACATCCCTCTTGCCTGGGTTAAGTTTATCAAATGTGCAGTCAAGATATTCCTCCTCCTCTGTTGCTATATTAAACTCATTTTTAGGATTTATGTCGCCTTCTATTTTTTTATCACCCTCTTTTGCATAACATGAAACATTTATGTTTATTTCATTATCCAATGTTTTTGCCTTTAGAACAGCCCAAACAGTTATTTTTTCCCCTTCAAAGAATTTTGAGTCAGCTGCCTCTAAATCCTCAAGATAAACACCTACTGGCTCATGCTCGTACTCATCAACCCTTCCAGTGTAATAATCTCCTGCACCTATTTTTATAAGGTTATTAACAAAATCTCTAAATCCTTTTCCAATATTATTAAATATGCTTTTTACACCAGAACTAAAATCTCTTCCAGCATTTGAGATTGTTTGCTGTACATTGATTCCTGTTTCAACATCACTAAGATGAAAATCTGCAACGAGGTTTGTAGTAAGTATAGGCACCAATAATACAACCCAAAATATAATAACCCCCCATCTAAATAATTTTATATATGGTGTTTCACGCCCTAAAGCAAAGGCAATATAAACAACCCAGGCAGGAAAGAAAATGATCAATGTCTGGAATATCTGTGAGTTATTTAAAAAAGGAAGAACATTTCCTAGGTAAGGAACTAACAAAGCAATTGATGAAAGAATTGCTGGAATCTTAAATTTTCCAATATCCATAACTCCAACTTCTTTTTGGAATATCGTGGCCCATGCGAATACCATCAAGATAATATAAAATGTTAATCTTGGACCAAAATCCCTAAAACCATTTAAGACATCCCATAAGTGAAGAATAAAAGCCAATGTTAAAATGAAACCCAGGGAGCCACCAATTTTTTTTGCCCCAAATCCTCCTAATTTATCTAAGACAATTTTTGCTGTCTTTTTTTCATCTGCCATAAATCCCTCTTTTTAGAGAACTAAAAAATCAATCTTCAAGTTCTATCCTTAGCTCAACAATATCGAGCATTGATAATGGCTCTATCTTTATGAAGTTATTGCCTTCTTTTGCATAGTCATCTATGTTTTTGTAATAATCTGCTTCCTCTGTGTCAACATAAATCATCCTGTTGTTTATGTTAAGGTTCATTACTTTGTCTCTTTTGTCATCCACAAACTCAAGAATCAGTTTAATGTCATGGGTATCATTTTTGATCTTGTCATATGTTGATTCATTAATTTCAAAGTAGTATGTTGGATAAGTTAGTTCTCTAAGATCCGTTGTTATCTTTATTTGCTCAATAAGGTAAGAGCCCTTGTCTGTTTTAAAAATAATATTATTATCACCTTTATGTAAAACTGTTGGTGAGAAGCTATACATGTTGATTGTTTTGCAGTCAGGCACTCCAGAAAAGACGTCTTGATAGTTAATTAAGATATTAAGTTTTCCAACATCCTCCTGTTCACACTCAGGCCAAAACCTGAGTTTGGCTCTCTCAAGATTTAGCTTTTCATTCTCACTTACAAAGAATATGTTTTTGCTCTCCTGCCTGCTTATATCAGCAACATCACCAACTATCTTAATATCATCAAAACTATAAATATTTGTTGACCAAAATTTAGCTCCTGTTCCAGAAACACTAAACTCCAATACATTATTTTCTTCAAGATATTCTTTTTTGAGTTTTATTGGTTTTGGGTTTGATGTTGTTATCTCATTTTCAAATATATTAATTTCATTTAATTTTATAGTCAGTATTCCTTTATACTTCTTTGCTGTGAATGATAATAAAACATTTTCTGTATTTTTCAAGTCTTTTATCTTGAAAGGAACCTCTTTTTTTACTTCATCAAATAATCCATGCCTTATAATAAATGGATTGATAGTATCTAATTCCTGGGCATTTATTGTTTTATACAATTTAAATGCAGATATATCATGCTCATACTCTTTTTCTTTTAGATAATCAATCCTTCCAGGATACTCAAGCAACAAGATACTTTCTTCATCTTCCACACTAACTTCCTTTTCTTCTCCCGCAACAGTCTCATTTTCCCCTAATAATTCTGCCCTTTCCTCTGGCGGCAGAAATATAATATACAGTATAATTAATCCAACAACAAGGGCTATAAACCCTGTTGCACTGGCAGCACTAGTGCCCTGAGCTTTTTTATTATTCATAGATGACCACCTGTCCTAAATAGATAACTTAATATATATAAGTTTTCCTATTTTAAAGGTATGAAACAGATACACTTTAATTTGAAGAAAGGAGAGCTAAAACTTAAGGTTGAAAACATGGATGACCTTTGGTGCTTAAGCCATGTAATAGAGCCAGATGATCTTGTTAGAGGCAAGACCATAAGGAAAATAAAGATAGGTGAGAGTGACCAGAGAAAAGTCAATATTGTTAAAAAAACAATTTTCATTGAAATAAGGGTTGAAAATGTTGAGTTTCATGAATATTCCTCTGTTTTAAGGGTTTCTGGTACAATTACGCAAGGCCCAGAAGATATACAAAAAGGATCTTATCATACATTTAATCTAGAGTCTGGCTCTATAATCACTATAATAAAAAAGCAGTGGCTAAGCTTTCAGATTGAAAAAATAAAACAGGCCTCAGTTGAAACCAAAAAAATATTGATTTGCATTCTTGACAGGGATAATGCATGCTTTGGCCTTCTAAAGAAACAAGGATTTAGTTTGTTATCTGAAATCAAGGGAGATGTTGAGAAAAAAGCAGATGTGAAAACAAGAATAGGGAACTTTTATAATGAGGTTATAAACAAGCTTTGTGATTATGTTAAAAGATATAAGATTGAAAACATAATACTGGCAAGCCCTGCATTCTGGAAAGAGGATTTAATGAAAAATATAAAAGATGAGGAGATTAAGAAAAAAATTACTTTAGCAACATGCTCCTGCTCTGGAAAAGAGGCAATTAATGAAGTATTGAAAAGGCCAGAGGTAAAGAATGTCCTGAGCCAGCAGAGGGTTGCAAAAGAGCTAAAGCTTGTTGAGTCATTGTTAGAGGAAATCTCAAAAAACAACCTGGCTGTCTATGGCCT
>JAFCEA010000112.1 GCA_017609385.1 Candidatus Woesearchaeota archaeon | reverse complement strand
GGATATGGAGGATTTCATAGAAAATATTGAACAGAAGTTTGACATAAAGGACAGACAGATCTATTATGTTATAGATGACATAAAGAGGGAGTCCTTTATGAATGATCCAGCTGTCTTGGAGATAATAGGATAAGCTTATAAGAAACGTTTTCCAATTAGTTCATAATCATTGTATGGGGGGGTTCTCCTTCTACATAATTCTTTGAAGAGATTAAGAATAAGTGGGTGATTTATGTATTTTTTAGCATTTTCCCAGAATTCTTTAAGATGATTGGGATTTCTTTGATTTTCATATTCAAGTGCCTGCATAACCATCTCAAGTTTGTCTAATTGTTTTAGTATTCTGGCTTCTCTAGTTTTTTTATCTTCATACTCTTTCCATAAGATATTCATTTCAGAACCATGCGGGATAAGTAAGCCTATCTTTTTAATTTCATTACCTTCAATTATTACTTTTTTCTTGCGTCCTTGTAAATCAATCTCAAGTCCATGCTCTGACACAATATCTCCAGTCATAATTTCTGCTAGGTCATGAATCAATGCCATCTTAACAAGTTTCGAACTATTACATTTAAGGTCATTAGCCAGAAGGTAAGCCATTGTAGTGACACGAAAAGAATGCTCAGCAATGCTTTCAACATTGATTAAACCATGCATAAGCCATCCTGTACGGGGTGTTTTCTTTAGTTTTCCAACTAAAGAGAAAAAAGTAATAGGATCAAAAACCTTTTTATTTGACTGTTTCTTTTGTCTTAGCATCTTAAATTTCCTAATTATATAAGTAAACAAAAAGCATTTATAAATCTTTCGACAATTACTTCTTTTAAGTAATAAAATTTAATTAATAGAATATCTTCTGGGGTCGTAAAAATTTCTTGATCTTTTCTTCAATAATTTTCGCATAACTTAAGATGACTAAGGTTATTTGTTCTTTGTGTGGAAAAGAATGTGAGGTTCCTTTCAAACCAACTTCAACCAAGCCTGTTTATTGTGATGAATGTTTTGCAAAAATAAACAAAGGTAATTCTAACAAGATTTCTAACAAAGATTTTGACATAATTAATGAGAAACTTGATAAAATAGTGAAAGCTTTGGATATCAAATGAATTAATTCTTCTATTTTTTGCCAAGACTTGGGAATGGATGGGAAGAAAGTTTTATATAGTATTATCTATCTACCTTAGTAACATGGATTTAGATGTATTGACAGAAGAAAATTGGAAGCAGTTAGCTCCTAAATTTGCTAAAGAAATATTTCCCATTGATTCATTAGTTTCTTTTCGATATGCTTTAAGCGAGAATTTTGGAAAAGTAAAAAAAATAACTGCTTCAGGGATGGTTGTTGTTACACCTGGTGAACTAGAAGAGGTAAGCAGAAAACTTTCTGGAGCATATTGGGAAGTTGATTATGATCCAACTACATTTAGCCCAAAACCATATCAGAATAAATCCTTGATAAGATTCACACCTTTCTATTATACAGTTGTGGGAGAACAAGAAATTTTTTGGCATCGCTCTGAAGCGGGCATTTTAAAACCATTAAAACCAAATGAAAATAAATTAGTTCATGACACTCAATTAAATTATTAGTCTTCTTCATAAACTAAATTTTCTTATTTTATGGCACTTCGTGCTTGATTAAACAAATCCTTAACTTTGAATTTTTCCTCTGCTTCACTAAGGAACGTTGCAATAAATTCAGCTATTTGGGAGGTATATTAAGGACCTATGTTAATTAAGGAGCAGGTGTTAAGATAACCTTGAATATCTTCCGGAATTCATAAAAATTTCATGATTTTTTTTGGTAAAGCAATATAAATATGTCTTTCTTATAGTTGTTAGGTGAGTTTATTGCTAAGAAAAAAGGAGTTATTGATTTTAACACACTTAAGAGCAGATTCGAGGAAAAGCCTTGCAATGATAAGCCGCGAGACAGATATTCCAATATCAACAATATTTGACAAGGTAAATAAGCTTGGAAAAAACACAATAACAAAATATTCTCCATTGCTTGATTTTCAGAAGCTTGGTTTCGGATTAAGAGTTAATTTTGTATTAAAAGCAAATGATAAAAAAAAGCAGGAGCTTAGGGGTTTTTTATTAGAAAATAAAAATGTAAATTCTGTGTTAAGGCTTAACAATGATTTTGATTTCTTTGTTGAAGCAG
>JAFCEA010000111.1 GCA_017609385.1 Candidatus Woesearchaeota archaeon | reverse complement strand
GATACTTGCGGGACATGCGAATACTGCACTGACAATGACTTAACCTGCAATTATTATTCCTCATCCACTAAATGCAGTGCTTTACAGGATTGTGACTATAAAAACTATTACCACATAACTGGAACACAGGGTGCAACATCAACAAGTTATTGCAGGTATGCAGATTATAATGATAATTACAGGTATTGCAATGGTGCAGGCGCTTGCTCCTCTTTAATATGCCCTCTTGGCTCTGATACAATAAAAGCAACAGCAGGAACATGCAAGTATATTAGTGGCTGCTCTGGTTCTACTCCAGGAACAGTAAAGAATTATGCTGCTGGAACATCCTGCGGGACCAATAAAGAATGTGATGGTAATGGTAACTGTGTAAGTGCTTGTGAATGCTCTTCAGGGCCTTGCTGTGATGGCTGTTATTATAAGCCTGCAGGAACAGCATGCGGAACAAAAGATTGCGATTACCTAAATTCTTATTATATTTCTGGAACAAACAGCTGCGCATCAACTTCATACTGCAAATATAGGAATTATTATGACCAGACAAGGTACTGCAATGCCAATGGACAGTGCAGCAATCCTTCATGCAGTAGTTATTATGATTATACAAGGGCAACCTGCGGCACTTGTAAGATGCTTAGCTCTTGCAGCTCTAGTTCACAGACTTGCACAAATTGCTATACTGGAGCAAGCTGTGGTTCTTGTAAATGGTGTAGTGCAGGAACATGTAAAACCTGCAGGTGGGTTCAATATGGAACACAGACAGACCGTTTCTCAAGTTGGGGCGACTATCATCAATGTAATATATATGAACAAGGAGCAACAGGTTTTGGAACCAGTGGAGCTGGTTATTCATGCACTTCGAGCCTACCACATATTGGCTATAGAAGTATTTTTTACCAACAATCAACCTGGGGTATATTTAAGTGTATTTGTAGCTAAGGAATGAATGTGCACATTTGCCCCACTCTTTGGCAAAATTTCTATTGTTAAATTATTTCAGATAAAGTAAGTTTGTTAATATATAACAAAAACTAAAATCTCCTCTTTGTTTTTAGTTTTTCTAAAATTTTAATAAAAAATATTTCAAACCCCTTATTATAAACAACAGCTGGCTTTAGGTTAACCAAGGCCTTGACAAACTCCTTGTTATAAGGGATTTTACCTAATATTTGGATTTTGTTTTTGTGTGCAAATCTCTCTATTTTATTGCTAAATTTCTTGTTAAGGTCATACTTATTTATCACAATCCCACAAGGTATTCTAAAATGATTAACAATCTTTAAACCTCTCTTTAAATCACTTAATGCACTAGGTGTTGGTTCTGTAACTGCAATCACATAGTCTGAGCCATTAACAGAAGCAATAACAGGGCAGCCAATTCCTGCAGCAGAATCAACAACTATTATCTCAACATTGTTTTCTCTTGCCATCTCTCTTGCCTTTCTCTTGACTTCCATTACTATTCTTCCAGAGCCTGATTCACCCATTTTAAGTTGGCCTGAAACAATGTCAAAGCCATATGCTTTTCCAATGCTTATTTTTGCATTCTCAATCTTTTTCAGCTTGATTGCATTTTCTGGGCAAACAATTTTGCATGTTCCACAGCCCTCACAAAGTAATTTATCGAAAACAGGAATGTTTTGTTTTTTGTTCCATTTGATTGCATTAAAGTTGCATATATTTAGGCATTTTTTACATCCAGTGCATTTTTCCTTATTTTCTTTCAAGCCAAGGCCTAATCCTAAATTAGGAGCATCAACATCACAGTCAGCAACAACTATTTTTTTTGTTTTTGAAACTAGAACAGCTAATGAAGCTGTAACAGTTGTTTTTCCTGTTCCACCTTTGCCTGAGATTATAGTTAGGATTTTAGTCATTTTATATGATTCTAATATAATCAGCTATTTTTGAAATATTCTTGTCCCTGATTGGAATGCCTCTTGAATAGGCCTCTAAAATTGATTTCTTGTAAGGAATTTCAGCAATAATCTTTGTTTTGAATTTCTTTGCTGTTTTTTCAATAAGGTTCTTGTCACCAACATCTGCTTTATTTAAGATAATAAAACATGGAATCTTCAGTATTTTCAACAGTTTTAAAATTAATTCAAGGTCATGCTTTCCCAAGGGAGTTGGCTCTGTAACAGCAAGTGCTAAATCACAATTTTCCAGGGCAGAGATTACATCACAATGTGTTCCAGCAGAGGTATCAACTATGGTAAAATCATATTTATTCTGTTTTGATTTTACAAAATCATTAACAGCATTAATTATAAATTCAGATGATGGCTGGTTTGGCTCAATTTCACCAGAAACAAAGCTGATATTTCCCTTTTTTCCGTAATATACTGAGCCAATCTTTTTCTTATCTTTCTTAATTGCACCTGTTGGACATACGAACATGCATGCCTTGCACCCATTGCACTGCTCTGGAATAAAAATTGGATACTTGCCTTTTATTGAAACAATAGCATGCTGCTTGCAAACTAAACCGCATTTGCCGCATTTAATGCATTTTTTAAAGTCCCATTTAGGTATTAGCTGGAAAACATCTTTTGCTTTTTTTCTTTTAATAGAAAGAATCAAATGATTATTTGGGCAGTCTGCATCTGCATCTATCAACAAGACTTTATTTTTCTTTGCTAATTCAACTGCCAGTGCTGTTGCTACTGTGCTCTTTCCTGTTCCTCCTTTTCCGCCAGTTATTGCTACCTTCATATTCAATTAAAAGCATAGAATATATTTAAACCTTTACAAATAAAAAATAAAGAGAAAAAAATAAATAAATTACTTACTAAGTTCTTTTATTCTTTTTTCTATGCCACTTAACTGGGCTTCTATTTCTTTTTTGTTATTGTTTAGGGCAGCAAGTTCCTGTTCTCTTGGTGGTGGTTGGTATGGATTTTCAGCATATCCCCAAGGCATTCCTTGTACAGTGCCCATAAATCTTGGTCTTAATAGCCCTCTTGGATTATACATGCTATCCTGGCCAAAGCCTCTGCCAAATCCCCTTCCAGGCACATAGCCTCTGCCAACTCCTCCTCTAATTCCACGGCCTATGCCCAAATAAGTTGGATTTACATATCCTATGCAGTAACCAATTCCTCTTCCTGTCATTGGACCCCTTCCTTGAGGCCCTGTTCCATCTAATCCTGGCATTTTTTCACCTCCTTGCAATAAATTTTTTTAATTTTTTTAGTGTTGAATCACTAATATCATGCTCAATTGCGCATGCCTCTTTTAAGGCAACCTCTTTAGTTACTCCCAAGAACTTTGTTAAAAACACAAAAAGCGCCTCATGCTTTTTATAAACTTCTTTTGCAAGTTTTTCTCCTTTTTTGGTTAGCTTGATTAAGCCATATTTCTCATATATAACCAAATCAAGGCCTGCTAATTTTTTTACTGCTCCTGTAACACTCGGCATGCTTACATCAAGGTCTTTTGCGACATTCTTTACCCTGACAACTCCATTGAGCTTTTTTATAAAGTAGATTGTCTCAAGATAATCCTCAAAGCTTTTGCTTAGGTTCATTTTTTCTGTTATACTCAATGATTATTTTTTTTGCTATACCATGCCCCACAGCAATTGAATATGTATTCCTAATTTTAAATACAACAGGCCCCCTCAAAAAACTGCCGCATATTTTTTCAATTGTTTGTCCAGCCTGAACACCCATGCTGTTCAGCCTTCCTGTAACCCCCCTTCCGCCATCTATCCTGCTGATTAATCCTTCTTCATTAGGTGGCAGGTCTGCAAGGCTTATATACTCTTTTTTAGGATTATAATACTCATTCATTTTGACCTTTTGTTAGTTTAGGTTTATAGTGTTAGTTAAGACTAACTTATATATAAACTTTTCCAACTTAAATCAAATAATCAAAAAAAA
>JAFCEA010000110.1 GCA_017609385.1 Candidatus Woesearchaeota archaeon | reverse complement strand
CCTCCAGGGCATAGATATCCATCTTGTAAAGCCAGGAAAAAAGATTGGAGCTTTTGGCATAATAATAGAAGCAGTTCCTGCTTACAATCTCAACAAAAATTTTCATGAAAAAGTAAATGAATGGGTTGGTTATATTGTTAACATTGCAGGAAAAAGAATATATCATGCTGGGGACACTGATTTTATTCCAGAGATGAAAGAAATAAAAGAGATTGATGTTGCACTACTGCCTGTTGGCGGAACATATACAATGGATGCATCTGAAGCAGCAAAAGCAGCAAACACAATAAAGCCAAAGATTGCTGTTCCAATGCACTATGGCTCAATTGTTGGCTCAGAGGAAGATGCAAAAACATTCAAAGAGTTATGCAACGTAGAAGTAGAAATCATGGAGCATTGATTATCTATTTTCTCATTGGACACTGGACATCCTGCAATAAGGCATTTAAATAAGGATTTCTTTTTATTTTTTATGAGAAGAACTGCTGTAATTAATCTTCCTCTGCATGGCGGAAAAAGATGGCTTTTTAGCAGGATGGTAAAATTATCATCTGCAATAACAGAGGCTGTTGTGGACGAATATGGCCAAAATGAGTTTATCAGACGAATATCTAATCCTTACTGGTTTCAGGCATTAAGCTGTGTTATTGGGTATGACTTTCATTCAAGCGGAACAACAACAGTAACATGCGGAGCATTAAAAGAGGTCATGAAAAATAATAATATAGGAATCTTTATTGCAGGCGGCAAAGGAAAAACCTCAAGAAAAACACCAAGTGAGATTGAGGAATTCTCTGAAAATACAAATTTATCAACTTCAAAGATTGAAAGATTAAAATATTCAAGCAAGATGTCAGCTAAGGTTGACTCAGCTGTTTTGCAGGATAATTATCAGCTTTATCATCACTGCTTTTTTTTCACAGAAAAGGGAAAATGGGCTGTAATACAGCAAGGGATGAACAATATCAATAATTATGCAAGAAGATATCACTGGCTTTCTGACAAAATAAAAAGTTTTGTTGAGCAACCACAGAATGCAGTCTGCTGTGATGTAAAGGAAGATAAAGTACTCGACATGTCTGCAAAGCAAAGCAGGAATGCAAGAAAAACATCTGTTGATATTATCAAGGATAAACATCTGTTGATATTATCAAGGATAATCCAAATCATCTTGAAAGATATTTTAAGCCATCTGTGCAGAGGACACTTTTTAACTTCAATAAGCATGCAATAAACTTCACTATGCTGCCTAATCATAAAATTTCAGGCATGGCAAACATAAACATCAAAACACTAGAAAAAGCATATGAAATACAACCCCAAAGCTATGAAGAGCTTGTCTCAATCAAAGGAATTGGCCCAAAAACAGTTAGAAGCCTGGCCCTAATATCAAGCTTAATATATGGAGATAAAGTAAGCTGGGAAGATCCTGTTAAATACTCTTTTGCACACGGAGGAAAAGATGGAATTCCCTATCCAGTTGACAAACAGCTAATGGACTCTTCAACAGAAACTTTAAAGAACGCAATAAGGCAGGCAAAACTAAATGACAATGAAAAAATCAATGCCCTAAAAAGGCTTGGGAACTTCTTTTAATCAAATTAAATCTAAATATAGAAACTTTTATATTATATGATTTATATTTATTTATAATATGATTGATTTAAATACAATTATCAGTAAAATTTATGTTTTCTTAATAGATGAGCCTATTTTAATATCTACATTTGTGGCTTTATTTGTTGGAATAATCTATTTTTTTGGATGGATAGTAAATGCTAACAATTGGCAATATCAAAATTCTGATAGACAAGGGCATATGTACAAGGGATTATTTTTTATAGTAACTTTCTTAATTTTTCCCATATTTGTGATATTTGGAATTGTTTATCTACTGGAGATTTTTGGTTTAGGAGTTACCTTCTTTATGTCAAAAATCCCTTTGTGGATATATCTTTTAATTATAATAGTTTTATTATTTGCTTTGGAAAAATTAGATGATTGGATTAAGAAGAAACTATCTAATTTTGAAGATGTTATGTACCACTTAGGTGTTGGATTCTCCAAAGTAGGGGATATTAAATATCTATTTTATCTTTCAAATTATGGGATTTTTGTATCATCTGAAGTAACCCCTACATTAATTTTGATTACTCTAGTTTTAGACATTATGATTTTAATTAAGTGGGCTAGATTGAGTACACTCAATCAGCAAGGGGCCGAGGCAATTATTACATTAAACAAAGGAGAAAATTTAAGAGTAAGACTTATAGAATTTGTGGAAAAAGGAGGTTTTTTGAAAATTCAAGATAAAAAAAGTAAGAAGGTTTATGCAATACCTACTTTAAGAATAGAAAAAATAGAATTGATTAGTAAACAATTTCTTCTGAAAACTTTTGTTGAAAGTAAAATGGAAAAATTAATAGGGATTGATAATAAATTTCTAGCAAGAACAAATAAACCCATTAAAGAAAAAAAAGATAAAAATGTCGAAAAATAAACTCTCAGGAGATGAAGGAGAAAAGGATGTTATTAGATTAGTTCCTTGTCCTAATTGTAAAAAACCATTAATACAACTTCCTCCAAATTATCCATTATATGATTTACAATGTACTGGATGTTCTTTTAGAGCACAAGTTAAAACAAATAATTCTAAACCCAAAAAAGAGATTTTTGGTGCAGGTTGGGAAATTGTTGATAAGGTTCTAAAATCTGGTTTTATGATGCCTCCTTTAATTGTAAATTATAAGTGGTCCGAGAAGGGAAGTAATCATCAAAAAATAATTTTTTACCCCTTTATTCCAAAATTTAATCTAAAAAAAAGACAATTATCTGCAACAGCGAGAAGAGCAAACTATAAAATGTTTAATTATGTTGGATTAGATAAATTACCCCATTTTGTTTTATATGAAAAATAATTTTTTATTTTAGTATAATTATATTTCCTTTTCCTCTTTTTATTTTTTTCAGCTTGCCCTCGCTTTCAAGCTCTGTTAGGATCAAGCTTATTGTGGCCTGTGAAACAGGAAAATTCCTTCTGATTTCTCTTTGAGTTACCCTGCCGCCTTTTTGCTTTATGAACTCATAGATTTTATCTTTTGGGTCTATTTCCTCTTCAAGAATTGTTTCTTCTGTTTTTTTCCTTGGCTTTCTTTTTTTAACAAATATAACAACTGCAACTATGATAATTATAACCAAGACAATGTAAAGCCATGGAAAAGCCTGTTCTTCCTCTTCATAAATATCCTCAAGGTTTATATCCTCACCCAATAAAAGCAATTCACTTTCCTCAGACAAGTCAGGG
>JAFCEA010000109.1 GCA_017609385.1 Candidatus Woesearchaeota archaeon | reverse complement strand
TATTCGCTCTCAACCCTTGGTGCAAGCACAAAGCTTATTACAACCTTGTCAATTTCCTTGTATTCAAGCTTTAATGGGTAGTCTTTATTGAACTGTATTGTTACTTTATCTGCCAGCTTGCAGCCATTCATCATTTTTTTCAGGTATTCAACAGAGTACTTTGCAGTTATTTTTTCCTTTGAGTCAGAGACAATATTTGTATCTTCACCCTGCTTCATATCAATGGTTGCTTTATTTAAATCACCTTCTGCCTGCAGACTAAACTTATTTGGCTCTGCTATAAAGCTTACAGACTCTGCCACAATGTCAGCATCCTCTATTGCACTAGACAGTATTTCTGATTTTGTCTTTATTGTTACTGGGAAGCTTAATTGGGGTATCTTCTGCTCCTTTTCCTCAAGCTCTATTATTGGCAAAGAGAAAACCCTTGTTGTATTGGACTTAAGCTGGATTTTCAGCTTGTCCTCCTCAATATCTAAAGACAGAACATCATTTGGCTTTGATCTTCTCAATACCTGCTTTAGCCTGCCAAGATCAATGGCTATCTTAAACTCCTTGTTGACATCATACTCAACAAAACAGCTTGATAGAAGCTTAAAGATTACCATTGCAACATTAGCAGGGTCCATTGCAACAAGCTCAATTCCATCTGGCCCTATCTTAAACCTTGCGCAAGTGTAAGTTTCATTTTTCTACCCCCTTTATTTTAATAAAACACAATATCTATATAAACCTTTTTATACAAAATCCTAAAAGCCCCACATATATAAATCTTTTTAGTTAATAAATATTCAAATTACATAATTAAATCCAGCATTAAAAATTAAGAATGAAAAGGATAACTCTATGAAAGCAAGTAATTTTTCATAAAATTATTTCATTTAATAGCTGTAAAAAGGTAGTGGAACATATTGTGTTATTATTAATCTATACTCACTAACCAACTTAGGACAATCTGGACCATTATAAACAACGTCGTTAATTATCTTATCCTGGTCAAATTTAGTTTTTAAACAAGACCTCTCTTTCTCTTTCATAAAAATATCTTCACTCACTTCTTTTCCGTCAATACTGTAATGTATTTTTTCGGATTTAAGATGTATTATTGGTTTTTTGTTAGCCCTATACTCTTTTAATTTTTCAACATATAATGTTTCTTCTAGAATTCTTTTTAATTTCATTTTTTATCCCTCGTTTTTGTTGTCTTAATACAAGAAACCATATATAAACTGTTTATTGTTATTATTATATAATCACAACTGATATATAAACTTTTTTATATAGAAAGGATTTGCCCATCTCTCATAACGTGAATACCCTTTTCCTTGTAGCCCATTTCCAGAGCAAGGTCAGCCATTGCAGAGGTCATCTTATGCTCGCCATGAGCAGGTATGATATGCTTTGGCCTAACAAGCTCAATTAAGTCCCGGGAGTCTTCTCTTGCAGCATGGCCAGACACATGAATGTCTGTAAAGATTCTTACACGATAGTTTTTCAGCTTTTCTTCCAAAATATGCCTGTTTTTAATATTTGTTGGTGTTGGTATTGTTTTGCATGAAAATATAACATGGTCATCTGGCTCAAAATTAAATCCAAGCTCGCCATTAACAATCCTTGAAAGTGCAGCTTTTGGCTCGCCCTGATGCCCTGTCAAGACAACAAGGTATTTTCCTATGCCTTTTTTATGCATTTTTCCTAACTCTCTCTTTATATCATTCCTGTACTTCACAATTTTTACATCAGAGAATTTTGCTATACCCACACTTTCGCTTGCCTTGCAGTATTTTGACAATGACCTTCCAAGAAAAACAACTTTCCTGTTAAGCTTTTTTCCGCATTCAACAATGCTCCTTAATCTTGCAATATGTGAGGAAAATGTTGTAACAAAAACAGCCTTTCCCCTGTTTCCTGTTCCAAGCAAAACATCTCTCAGCATTTCTTTTGCAACTGATTCTGATGGTGTTTTAGTGTAACTTTGGGAATAGGTTGAGTCAAGAATAAGGCACAAAACACCTTTCTTTCCAAGCTCTTTTAATCTTTTGTAGTTTGGCTTCTCTCCCAAAGTTGGAAACCTGTCAAACTTGAAATCATTTGCATAAACTATGATCCCATATTTTGTGTGCAATGCAACCATTACTGTATGTGGTGTTGAGTGTGTCATATTAATAAACTCAATCTTTATGTTCTTTGATAGCTGGAAAACAGAGTTTGGTGTTAATTTCCTTATCTTATTTTTAATTATAATTCCCTCATCTTTTAATATTGTCTTTAAAACAGCTATTGTAAATGGTGTTCCAAGAATAGGTGCATCATAATTACTGCTTAAGTAAGGAACAGCACCAACATGGTCAAGATGAGCATGTGTTGGAATTATTGCCTTTACATTATTTTTCCATTTCTCAATCTTTGTTATATCAGGGACAGCACCAACTTTTATTAATTCAGATGGCTCTATATTAATAATCACCATCAACATTGACAGCAGTCATGTTTTTTCCAACTTCATTATAACCGCCAACAGTGCATATCTCTATCATATTCATTTGAGAAAAACTATTTATTTAAAAAGGTTTGTAAATTCATAGAGGTAAACTAAAACTAATTGGAAATTATCGAAAGATTTAAATATAATCCTATATTTAGGATTAATTAAACCTAAAAAAAGGATAAAATGCTAAGAAAAACTTATAAGATGCTGAATATTTTTGCAGAAAATCCTGCTCTTAAGTTTCCTTTTAAGGATATCAAAAGCTTATCTAAGAGCAAATCAGAAAGTTATACTTACAACACCCTAAAAAGTTTTGTTAGGGAAGGCATTTTAATTCAGGAGAAAGTAGGGAATATCCTACTATATTCTATAAATAATAACTCAAAAGCAGCCACTTACTTAGCAATTGCCTCAGAGTATGAAGCATGGAATAAAAAGAAAATCCCTTATAAAGATATAGAAAATTTAATCTCTAAGGTACCTACAAATTTCTTTACTTTACTGATAACTGGAAGTTATGCTAAAAATAAACAAACAAAAGAATCAGATATTGATGTTGTCATAATATCAAATATTGAACCAAAAAAAATTTACGCAGAACTAAAACATCATTGTGAAATGAATATCCCCCCCATTCACTTATATGTTTTTACAGAAAAAGAATTTCTGCAGATGTTATTAGACAAAAAACCAAACTATGGTAAAGAAACTGCAAAAAACAATTTAATTCTTTTTGGTGGTGAATCTTATTATAAAATTATATTTGAGGCGATAAGAAAGGGATTCACTGGTTGAAATTTATCTTGAAAGAGCAAATAATGAGATTATGGTTGCAGAATCATTAAAGAGATTAAGCGAATATCAAGAAGATAAGAAAAACTTTAACCTTCCTTTGAATATAAGTTTTTATAGTTCTGTAATTTCTCATTCTTATTATTCAATTTTCTATTCTGCAAAAGCATTGCTCCTCACAAAAAATATTAAAACATCTTCTCCTGAAGTGCATAAGAAGACCTTTGAAAAATTTAAGAAAAGCTTTGTCGATACTGGTATTTTAGATGTTAATCTCTTAAAAATATACAACAAGATGATGATAAGAGCTGATGAACTCCTTCAGATATTCAGAGATGAAAAGTGGAAGAGGGGTCATTTTACCTATCAAATAATACCTCAAGCAAATAAACCTTATGCAGAAGAATCCTTAAAACATTCAAAAATTTTTGTTTCAAACATTATCAAAGTAATCAAGGATAAAAAGAAATCTTTTTAGCTATAAGTGGCAAAGTCAGAAAACAAGGATAAAAAGACATTTTTATTATCTCCAAAACCTCCCTTATTCTGAGAATTATGATGATGCGGGGAAAGGGATTCGAACCCTTGTATCCACTAAGGAAATGGATTTCACCTAGGTTGGAATCATTGCATAATCTCAATAACTTGAGTCCATCGCATTTGACCACTCTGCCATCCCCGCATATTCCCTAAGAATTAAAGTTTATTATAAAAAGCTTTTGAAAAATCACATACTGCTAAGCCTTGACTCAATCTCAGCCAAATCCTTTTCTAGCTTTTCTATCTCATCTTTTTTAATCTCAACTTTTTTTGTTTTTCCCTTCTTTGTTTTTCTTTTTACATAAACATCTTTTTTTAGTTCATGTTTTGGAAAATGCTCCTTTAAACCAGACAGGAGAACCAGTATCTCATTTATTTTGTCTTTGAACTCAAGAATTTTTTTATGTTTCTCTTCCCTGATTAACTTAAGTTTTTCATAATCCTTAAGGCCTTGTACAATGGCTTTTGATGATTCAAGAAGATTCCTCCTTAAGCTAACAGGTTCTTTTACACCAACATAAAATCCCTTTGTTTCTATCATAAATCCTCCTCAAGTAGATTCTGGTTTTCCCAATGCCTCATCAACACTAGCTATCTTTTTCTCAATCTCCTCAAGGTTTGAGTCCCAATTGCCAAGCTGGTTGTATTCCTCTATCTTCAGCTCGCTGATTCTTTTAAGTATATCCCTTGCCTCATTAAGCTTGTCCTTAACAAGCCTTACTGTCTCTAATATCTTATTATACTCTTCAATTTTTATGAAAACCTGTGCATTTTCCTGCATTGTATCACCCTTTTGATAGTATATCATCTACTGCTATAATCTTTTTATTAAGGCCATCTAGTGAATCATGCAATTTTTTTAATTCATTATTCTCCCTTATTTTAATATTATTTAATCTATTCACTACATCTTCTGATTCTTCTAGAATGGTTGTAACAAGATTGATTTCATCTGATATTCCCTGATAGCTTTTGACATTTACAAAAACTGGTTTTTTTGGGCTAAATGTTCTTTCATCTGCTGTTTTAATTTTTTTTGGCACAAATCTCTTTTCAGCTTCTTCCTTTAAACTAACAAGTGGTTCAACCTCTTCTTTGCTTCTTGGTTTTTCAAACTCTTCTCCTAGTCCAAGAGGCAGTTCAATTTCCTGCTCTTCAACCTCTTTCTTAAGCTCACCAAATTCTGGTGTTATACTCTTCTCTGGATGAATAACTAGTTTTTCAACAGATGTTTCTTCTAGTGAAGGAATCTTTATTTCTGATTTTTCTAATTCACTCAATGGCTCTATTTTTGGAAGTGGACTAAAATTTTCCTCTGCCATTGTTGGAAACTCAGGAAGCTCTGTAAGCATTTTTTCAGATTTTTTTGGTTCAGGGATTTGAGCCTCTTGCTTTGTCTCTGTTTTTTCTTCTGCCTCTTTCTTTTTTTTGAGAAAATCAAGCATTGCCATTGTAACTTATATATTAATAAAAGCCTCTTTATTAAAAACTTTTTGTAGCACTCCAGAATAGGTACACTTATTCATATACTGTTATTAGCTTCTCCATTTATAATATTCCTGCAATGCTTGTGCTTAGGTCTGGCATTTTTATTTAAAACAATTTAAAGCTCTCTGCTTCCTGGCTTGGTTATTGGTATTCCCTTTTTACATAAGGGACAATTATTTGGCTCGTAAGTGTTCATTTTTATTGTCACTAATTTTTCATACCTAACCCCAAAATCCACTTTTCCTCCGCTTCTGTCAATTAGTGCACCAACACCAACTACTTCTGCTTGCCTTGATTTAACTATGTCTATGACCTCCCTTGCAGAGCTTCCTGTGGTTGTAATGTCCTCTACAACCAGAACCTTTTCCCCTTTTTTTATCTCAAAACTCCTTCTCAGGGTCATTTTTCCATTTTCCCTTTCTGTAAAGATTGCCCTGACCCATGGCCCCAAAACCATGGCCATTACATGGGCCATAATAATCGCACCTATTGCGGGCCCTACAATTACGTCAATGTTGGTTCCTTTAAACCTTTTTCCCAGTTCACTGCACAGATAGGCATCAGAATGCACACCAGAGGTTAGTTTAAAATGCCCTTTTTGTATTGCTCCTGCTTCTTCAAATCTTCTCATTATTTCCTCTTTATTTATCATTTTTAGTTAACCTCCATTTCCTTTAATATATCTTGAGCTGCTTCTACTGGATTTTTTGCATTTCTTATTGGCCTTCCAATTACAAGAAAATCAGCACCTTGTTTTAAGGCCTGTTTTGGAGTCATTACTCTTTTTTGGTCATCTAAAGACCTGCTTTTAGGCCTTATTCCAGGAGTTAAAATTATAAAATCCTCTCCACAGCTAGCCCTTATTTCTTTGATCTCATGGGGGGATGCAACAACACCATCAAGCCCAGCTGATTTGGCTAGTTTTGCAAGATAAACAACATGCTCTTTTAAACTCTTTTTCACACCCATTTCTTTTTCTAATACCTGCTGATCAATGCTTGTTAGTACAGTTACTCCCAGAACAAATGGTTTTTTTATGCCAAGTTTTATGCTTGTTTCTCTTGCTGCATCAGCAGCTGCCTTCATCATTTCATAGCCGCCAGATATGTGAATAGTAAACATATAAACTCCAAGTTTGGTTGCAGATTCAGCAGCACCTTTCACTGTGTTGGGAATGTCATGAAACTTTAAGTCCAGGAAAACCTTGGCCCCTGCTTTGTTTATCATATTGATAATCTTAGCTCCTTCAGAAGTA
>JAFCEA010000108.1 GCA_017609385.1 Candidatus Woesearchaeota archaeon | reverse complement strand
AAAGAAATAATTGCAAAGAACAAAGGCGCTCCTTTTAATGCTTTGATGGGCCAGGCAATGGCCAAGCTAAGAGGCAAGACCGACGGAAAAAAGATAGTTGAGTTATTGAAAAAATTAGTTTAATTCTAATTTATATACTTTAGTTTAACTATATTTATAAATCAATCCAAATACCTTTTCAGATTAGAGGGGTAGTTGAAATGAATGAAAAAAAATATGTATATTTTTTTGGAGAGGGAACCAAAGATATGAAAGCGTTGCTTGGCGGCAAGGGCGCTAACTTAAGCGAGATGACAAAAATAGGAATACCAGTGCCATCTGGCTTCACAATAACAACAGAAGTCTGCAACTTATATTCTAAGAACAATAAGAAATATCCAGAAAGCCTGGATGTTGAGATAGAAGCTAACATGAATAAGCTTGAGGAAAAAACAGGCAAGAAGTTTGGAGACAAAAAAAATCCATTGCTTGTTTCTGTAAGGTCTGGAGCAGCTATTTCAATGCCGGGAATGATGGATACTATTCTTAACCTTGGCTTGAATCCGGATACAGTGCAGGGGCTTATTGAACTTACAAAAAACGAGAGATTTGTATTGGATTCTTACAGAAGGTTTATACAGATGTTTGGAAATGTTGTGCTTGGAATATCCAGTGAAAACTTTGAGAAAATACTAGAAACCATTAAACAAGAAAACAAGGTTAAGCTTGACACAGAGCTTGATGTTAAGGCATTGCAAAAAATTGTTGAGCTTTACAAGGCAAAAATAAAGGAAGTAACAAATGAGGATTTTCCTGAAAAGCCAAACATACAATTGAATATGGCAATAAATGCTGTTTTTGACTCATGGAACAATGAAAGGGCAATTGCATATCGCGGGCTAAATGACATTCAAGATAATCTTGGAACAGCTGTTAACATACAGTCAATGGTCTATGGAAACATGGGAAATGATTCTGGAACAGGCGTTGCATTCACTAGAAACCCAAGCACTGGAGAGAAAAGATTTTTTGGAGAATACTTAATGAATGCACAGGGAGAGGATGTTGTTGCAGGAATAAGGACACCAAAAGAAATTGAGGAATTAAAAAATGACATGCCTTCTGTTTATGGGCAGCTTGTTGATGTATATAAAAAACTGGAATTGCATTACAAGGATATGCAGGACATTGAGTTTACAATAGAAAAAGGAAAATTATTTTTGCTGCAGACAAGAACAGGAAAAAGAACAGCTCATGCTGCTGTAAAGATAGCTGTTGATATGGTTGATGAGGGTTTAATAACAAAGGAAGAGGCAGTATTAAGGGTTGAGCCAAACCAGCTTGACCAGCTGCTGCATAAAACAATTGACCCAAAGGTAAAACTTAAGGTTATTGCAAAAGGGCTTCCAGCTTCACCAGGAGCAGCTGTCGGCTCTGTTGTTTTTGATGCAAAAAAAGCTCATGACCTTAACGAAGAAGGAAAGAAAGTAATTCTTGTAAGAAATGAAACAAGCCCAGAGGATATTGAGGGAATGGCTGCTGCACAGGGAATTTTAACTGCTCGCGGAGGCATGACATCACATGCAGCTGTTGTTGCCCGTGGCATGGGAAAGTGCTGTGTTGCTGGATGTGAAAAAATAAGAATACATGAAAAAAGAAAAGAGTTCAAGATTGGTGATGTTGTTATTAAGGAAGGTGATATAATAACCTTAAATGGCAACACTGGGGAAGTTATTCTAGGAAAGGTTAACCTTATAGACCCTGAGTTAAAAGGAGAATTCAAAACATTAATGCAATGGGCTGACTCATACAGGACATTGGGTGTAAGAACAAATGCTGATACGCCTCATGATGCCAAAATATCTGTTGAGTTTGGAGCTGAGGGCATAGGCCTTTGCAGGACAGAGCACATGTTCTTTCAGGAGGATAGGATAAAAGCTGTCAGGGAGATGATTTTAGCAGAGGATATTGTAGGAAGAAAAAAAGCACTTGACAAGCTTTTGCCAATGCAGAAATCAGATTTTATTGGAATATTCAAGGCAATGAATGGCATGCCAGTTACAATAAGGCTATTGGATCCCCCATTGCATGAATTTTTACCTCAGGCAAAAGAGGATATAAAATCTCTTGCCAATGAAATGGGTGTTACAGAAGAGAAAATAGAAGAAAAAATAACAGCACTGCATGAGATGAATCCAATGCTTGGGCATCGTGGATGCAG
>JAFCEA010000107.1 GCA_017609385.1 Candidatus Woesearchaeota archaeon | reverse complement strand
ATGGAGTAACTATTCCGGGTAATACAATCTTTAGGGGGAACAGCTTATTTTTACTCATTTATCCCCCAATAAAAGCTCAAGTATAACCACCGGAAACATTATAATTCCAGCTATAATAACAATTAAAACAATGACAATTGTCATATATATCCGACAAAACCAGCTAAATATTTTTAGCATCATAACCTCGCAGTATATTTAAAATCCTTATGCTCCCTCCATTTATCAGATCGCAGCCAGGTTGAAGCATATTTTTTCCTTTTATCAAAATTATTAACCAATCTTTCATATTTTAAATAATCAGCCTCACCCCAAAGTGCTTTTATTAACTCATCTTTGCCTATTTTTTTTCGTAGTGCTTTAAATGCTTTATATGCCTCTTGCTTATTACCTACTTTATTTTTTTTTTTTTTCATTATTTTATAACTAACCCAAAATTCTTCAAATTCATTGTCAATATCAGTTTTGCCATCTATAGTATTTAGAGAAGAAGTAGGAGTAACAGGAGGAGTAGCAGAAGAAGTAGCTATTTTTGCCATCTTTTTGCTATTAGGTTTTTTATCTTTTGCTATATTATCTTGCCATCTTTTTTTAGCACCTAATGAACCTGCGGCGGATCGAATACGGCTCAATTCACTTTTTCTCTCACTAGCATTAAATACTCTCCTACAGATAACCGTCCCATCTTCAAGCCTTGAAAACACTTTATTATTTTCCAGCTCTTTAAGTAAAGGTTTTATTTCAGCTATATTAGAGCTAACAATCTTTGCTAATGTTTTGTTATCCATTTGCTTTCCATTTACCGTCAAGGTTCCTCTTATTTCAGCTTTCCACATTATACCCAACATATCTATCCATAACCCCCTTGCCGCCAAGCTACAAAGCCTAACATCAAAAGCTGAAAACCAATCATCCCAATACCACTGTTGTGCTGGCCGCCCATCTTCTTTATAGCTTTTAAGCAACTGTTTTTTCCTTATTTTTTTTGTATAAGCTGTATAATTTATTATGATATTTTTCTCTTATAGGATCCGCTATCTCTAAAATTTCATCTACACATTTCCCTGGATTTTTATAAACTTCAATTCCTGTAAATCTTAATAATTTCCATCCATTAGAAACAAGGAATCGTTCTCTTTCTTTGTGATATTGAACTTGTTCTTTGGTTCTTTCATGCCAAATATAACCATCTATCTCTATCCCTAATTTAGGAGTATCAACTTGCATAACAACATCATCCCAACCAATTCCAGAATTTAGAAGATATGCTTCCTGAATAAATTCAAATAAAAAATCTAATCGATATTTTCCTGTTAATTTATCTTTATATTGGGGTTCTAACTCAAGCAATAAATCATGATCACAAAATTTTCTAAACTGCCATTCAATATAAAATAATTGCTCAACTGGGCTTTCTATTGTTTTATCTGATTCTTCCCATTCTTCAATGCGAGTAATTATATTTGAATAAAACTCAGATGCTATTTCTTTGGATTTTTCAGATAAAAAATCTTGCACTCTTTCAACTAATTTCATCTATCCCCCCATAAAATATATAAAGCCCGCCTCCGGCTGGAGTACATAGGCTGCCCGTAATGGACAAAAAATGTAGACCGGTAGGCAGGCTTTAAATTTCTTTTTCATTTCCTATGTACTCCATACTCATATACTATAAAATCCAATATCATTTGTCAAGAAAAAAAAGGGCGCAGGCCTAAAAAAAGGTGTCAAGGAGGAATATAGAGGTTTTACTAAACCACCCACGCCCTGGTTTATCATGTTAAAATGGTAACTCCTCGTCAATATCTTCCTTAGTATCTTTTTTCCCCGGATCAGGCTTGACTTCCTTTGTTGGGGATCCATTGCCGTGCATCCATCTCAAGTTGTCTTTTTCGTCCTCTTTAGCCTCATCTTTGTCTTCTGGTTCATCTTTATAATCATCATCTGCCGGCCATTCCTTTGTTTCGTCGTCTTTTGAATCAACTTTTACTTTAGCCTCAGTTTCCAACCTTGATTTATACTGCTTAACCAACTCACTAAAGACTTTAGCTAAATGTTCATCTGAGATTTGCTCTGGCTTTTTATATCCAGCAATATCAAGAGTCAATTCAAAGTCCATTTTCGACATTTCCTTTTCAATTTTCTTGAAGTATTTTAGAGCTTCATACCGGTTACATTTCTTCTCTTTCCCATTTGTTAGGATTAA
>JAFCEA010000106.1 GCA_017609385.1 Candidatus Woesearchaeota archaeon | reverse complement strand
ACATTACAACAATCATAGATAAAGAAGGGAATGAAAAGAAAGTATATTCAAACTGGATTGAAAATAAATCTGGATATATGCTTATTGAATCAGGAGAATTAAAGAATACACAAACAAAAGGAGTCTTCCTTAAAAAATCTAATGATGGTAAAGAAAAAGTTGTTGGTTTAGAGAATTTAACAGTTTTCCTGGATAAAGAAATGAAAAGAATTTAATCTAAAATTATAATCAATATTAGAAACCTTTTATAACTCAAAATATTTTAAACTATAAGAGAATCTTTTTTATATCAAATTCTTTAATTAACCAAATAATTAATTTTATGTGGATTTATATTATCTTATACTACTTTCTAAGTGTAGCAAAACTTTATATATCATCCAGTCTATAAAGACAAATAATGGCTGAAATAGACAACTGGATCAAGGAACAGCTGAAAAAAGGCTACAAAAAAGAGCAGATTAAAGAGGGCTTGAGAAAAGCTGGCTATCCTCAAGATGTTATTAATTCTGTTGACATTATAATAAAAAAAGTAAATAACAAAAAATATATTTTTGCTTTCTTAATAATTTTTATCTTGGTTATTGCTTTTTTCTATATAAGAAATCTTCCTCATAAAAGGATTTTTGATAGAGAGGAAATAATAAACATTACCATAAACCAGTTTTCTAGTCCAACTCAAGGTATAATCTGGGATGATTTAGACGAGCTTTCTAATATATTTGATATTAGTGATTATAAAAGAGGCAGGAAAGAAAAACAGACTATAGGTCATATCTTAATATTTTATACAGACCTCTATAAATTTGATAAATTAGATGATCAAGGCATAGCAGCACTTAATCAATGGTTTGATTATGCCTTAAGAATATTGCCTGAGAATTGTTCTGACTCAGCAGATGCTGTGCTTGTTAGTGGAATAATCTATTCAATGGTTTATGGCCCTATAGATATGGATACAAACTTTGCATCTAGCTATCTACAGGGATGTGAGAAAATTGAGTCAGAATATCCTCTCTTTTATTTAGCAGAGTCTTATTATTATCTTTTTGATTACACTAAAGATGGGGTTTATAAGGATAAATTTATAGATATCTTGAAAAAAGAGTCAGATAAAGATATAGAAGGAATGTTTTTAATTTATGGGACAGAAGAGCTTAGGTTATTGGGTTTTGCATGTGATTATTATTGTGATGTAGAGAGAGTTAATGAACTTAAGACCTTTATTAGAGAAGCCACATGTGATGGAATTATGAAACCAGGACTAATTAACTATGATTGTTTAAATAAAGATAATTTTCCTCCTGTCTTAAAAAGAATCTATTATTTGACAAGGTCAGACTATTATGATGAATTTAGAGAAGAAATTGAAAAAACAATAGACTTTTTAATGACAACTGATTTTATTAAGACTAATGGAAAAATTAGGTTTATGTTTAAGGATGAATATGTTAGTGAACCGCTTGGTGCATGCTATCTTGCGGGCTCATTAATAAATATAAAATATAAAGGGCAAAAATGACTAAAAAAATAATTTTATTTGGAATTATTTTAGTATTTCTTTCTGTTTTAGTTAGTAATAATGCTAGCGCATGTACTTGTATTGTTGATGTTTTACCTGGTGATGAATATTGTGATGGTTCTGATTGTGCTCCAGGTGCTTCATGCCCAGATTGTCCTTCAGATGATGGCCCCCCAGATAATGGAGATGATAAAGAAAAATGCACATGGTATAGGTGTAGTGGAGAAAGCTGTATTTTAGATACTTATGAAACAGCATATGGTTGTACCAAAACAGATCAGTGTACGTCTGATGATGAATGTTGTGTTTGTGATGAGTGCAGATGTCTTCTATGGTGGTGTAGCTGTCAGGATATAACATACACTGGTTCTGCTTGCCCATGCACAGATGAATGTCATTTAGATCCAAGATGTGGGGGATCTCCGTGTGATTGTGGTTCTTGGACTGACCAGAGTTGTGGTGGAGGAACTTGCGCAGATGATGAAATGTATCAGACAAGAAGTTGTGACCCTGCTGGTTGTGATAGTGAAAGCAAGTGTGAATATAGTTCTGCATGTGCTGATCCATGTGCTGGTGTAAACTGTGGCTCTTGTCAGTATTGTTCTGGTGGAAACTGTTATTATTATTGCTCTGGAACTAGCTCAAGTTGCGGCTGCACCTCTTGTACAAACTGTGGTTCTTGTGCATATTGTTCTGGCACTAGCTGTAGCAGCTATTGTTCTGGCACTGACATCAG
>JAFCEA010000105.1 GCA_017609385.1 Candidatus Woesearchaeota archaeon | reverse complement strand
CAAGACCTGATTTTTCATGCAGAGAATAAGCCATTCTATACAAATGCCTTGGAGATATTAATATAGCATCTACAAAAAGATTTACCTTTTTAGTAAAATTTTTACCACCACATTTACACTTATTCTCAGATAATTTATCATATTTACTCATGTTGTCCATGGGGAATCCACATTTATCACAAATCATAAATTTTTTAGGTTTGTCTATTACAACAATATTACCACACTTCTTACACATAAATTCAATTAAATTGTCCTTTTTCTTTTTTAATGGAGCCCCACATTTAATACATACATCTTCTATTGCTCCATCATAGCTTTTTCCACTTTTCTTAATAAACTCATTAAATTCTTTACTTTTTATTATCTTTTTTGAGAGTGAAAAACCCCTTTCTGTGCTATCAACATAATCAGTGAGATAACTCAAAATTCTTTTTGTTGACTCAGGAAAAAGAAGCCTTGTTTCATTGTTATGCACTTTTTCTGGAAATGCTTCAAACGGAACACCAATATGAAATCCTTTATTTCCAGAAAACTTACAACTGATAGAACTTATTTTATGTTCTTTTAGTGCATTTACTATTTCTTGAGCTATGATTTTTGTTATCTCCCAGACCTCAAAATCAATATCAATTACCAGATCCCAGCCAGTTCTTAAATTATCAGCATGTTTTTTGCTCATAGGGGTTGTCAGCTGCAGCGGGTTTTTCCATCTCTCCTCAGAAACATGAAATGATGTAGCTCCATTTTTCACCTGCTCAATAATATCAGTTGGATATTTTAAGATATCAGGCCTCTTGCCAAAGCCCTTATCACCAAACCTTGCAACTACCTCTTTATCTTGTGCAGCAAGAATTATCTCATCCTGAACATCTTTTCTCTTATAGTGCTTCAGAGCAGTGCTTAAGCTTATCATGATCATATATAGAAACTGCTGTATTTAATAGTTTTTGGTTTTATAATGTAGGATTCTTCTTAAAGTCTTTCATAACATAATCAACTTTTTCTTTTCCATCCATTCTGTAAAATTTCCTTAAGCTAAAAAGTATTGTGTTAATACCTTTTTTTGTTAAATAATTACAGTAATCCCTTGCTAAAAGATCAGCAACAAGATATTTTTCTTTTTCAATTATATCATCAATATTAATATTCTTATCCAACTTTGAGTTACCCTGAGGAAAAACATTTATCATTAAAAAGTTTAGATTATCTTTATTTAGCTTATCCTTATAGTCTGACATAAACCTAGTAGCTACCTTACTCTTATAATTTAATATAGATCCAGCAGCTATCCAATACTTTGTTACTGCAGCCTGTAATTCAAGCTCAAAATTAGAGGGTGTTTTTTTTAGTTCAAATTTAGTGTTTAGGTATTCCCAATGGTCTATCTCTTCAATCAAAACCAAAAAATCAATGATGTTTTTTTCATTCAGAGATTTAAAGGGATTATTTTTATTCAAATTTTTGATAACTCTTGGATGTATATAAACTAAATTCTCTAACTTATTCTCAAGAACCTTACAACAGATAAAACCAGATTCCTTATTTTTATGTATAATATATTTAGTTTTTTTGTTTTCTTCTATAAAATCCTCTGCATGCTTAGTTTTGTTTGTTATAGAATATTTTACATTATTAGTTAGCTTAACATCATAAAGTGATTCAATTCTTGTCTGAATATTCTCTGTTAAATTAGGCATGTTTGTTTTGAATTAAGGTTGTATATAAATATTTTGATTTTAGAGTCCAAATTTAAGAAATTACATTTTTATTGTTTTTTAGTTTTATTGAATATATTAATCCACTAATATAAATATAATATAGCAGTTATTAGTTTATCTTCCTTCCTGTTATATTATATTGCAAATTCTATCTCAGTTCTGTTTTGCTTTATGATTGCTGCTTAATAATCCTTTATAGGGACTTTCCAGAAGATTTCCGGATTTTTATTATTATGATTAAAGAATGAAAGTTTAAGAATAGCAAAAGAATACAATATTAGAGGTTTATTTTAATTTACCGTGTATCAACACTGTATTTGTCTCTATGATTTTTTATCCCATGCCAAAATTTTATGTAAAAACTAATAACCTTTTCTAATTCTAATTTTGTGATTGCCTGTTAATTCTCCGTCTACTTCTCTAATACTCTTTAATATATTCCAAGAAGTAATAACTAATAACCCTATAAATATAATATGCGTTATTCTCTCTAGCTGTTCTATTGATGCAATCCCAGACGATTCTAAGACTACAGCAACATTATGTATGCCAAGAACTATTATGGCTAAAATACCAAATGTTCCAGCAGTAGC
>JAFCEA010000104.1 GCA_017609385.1 Candidatus Woesearchaeota archaeon | reverse complement strand
ACAAAAAAACGCTTAATGATTGGAATAGTTGATAATGAAGGCGATGTAACTTACTATGAAATTAAATGGATAAGGCCTTAATCCTGAAACAGCCTATTTCTTAATTCAAAAAGAACATTAGAATTTATTTTTTCTTTTGCTAAGTTTGATTGAAGCAGTAGATTAACCTCTGTTTGATGAGGTTTCTCAAGAACCTCTAATTTGTAATGGATAGGATAAGCAGGATGAGATGGACCTCCCTTTTCACCTATGCAGTAAACAGATCTTTCTCTCACTTCTTCTTGGCATTCATTGTTAAAGGGGGGAGGTATTGCTTTGTATTTATCTTCTTTATTTAAAAGGTCAGAAATCTGTTCATTAATTACCTGCATCAGGAATGGAAAACCGGGTGATGATCTAAGTATATCACCAATATCTTCTGAAAAACCTTCAAATATCCTTCTGTTTTCCTTTTCTTCTATCTTAACAGTTTTACCATAAAGCCCTAAGGGGGTATCAATAAGATCTATTAATTTGGCAATCTTATAGGTTATTGAACTCCTTGATCCTTCAAAACAAAATTTTAGGGTTTTGTTATTATAAGTTTTATGCATATTTGTTATCAATTGCTCCTGAATTTATATATTTTTGTAATTTTAAACAATAAAGTATATAAAGTTTATATATGACTCTTTTCTTATGGACAGCAAAGAAAAGGTCATACAGACAATAAGGATAAGGGGGCCTGTTATACCTGCACAAATAGCCAAGGTTATTGAGACTGATATAATGATGGCCTCTGCAATATTATCAGAGCTTGTCTCAAAAAATGTTCTTAAGATATCCCATGTCAAGTTCGGAAGCACCCCCCTTTATTACCTGCCGGGCCAGGAATCAAGACTGCAGGATTTTGCAAAAAACCTTCATGAAAAAGAAAAAAAAGCTTATGATTTACTGATGCAGAAAAAAGTCATGAGGGATAAGTTATTAGAGCCGGTCATAAGGGTTGCTTTAAGAAACATAAAAGATTTTGCTGTTCCATTACAGGTAAAGATTAATGATGGTGTGGAAATATTCTGGAAATGGTATCTTATAACTAATGAAGAGGCAGCAAAAACAATAAAAGAAATGGTTAAACTTGATAAGCCAAAAAAAGAGATTAAACCAGTCCAGAGGGCAATTGCAAGCAAAGAGCAGGAAAAGCCAAGGGAAGAACAAAGGGAAATTAAGAGGGAAGAATTAAAAAAATTGCCTGAAAAAGAATTCAAGAAAGAAGAAAAGAAAACATTTATTGATAAGACAGCTGAAGATGCATTCTTAAATGAGATTAAAAGGTTTCTTGAAAAAAATAACATTGAACTTATAGAAGAGAAAATAGTAAAAAAGAAGTCAGATTTAGATCTTATTATTGAAGTGCCAAGCGCTGTTGGTAGTTTAACATATTATTGCAAGGCAAAAAGCAAAAAAAGGATTAGTGACTCTGACCTGAGCTCTGCATTTGTTCAGGGCCAGCTAAAGAAACTTCCTGTTTTATTCTTGACAAAAGGCGAGCTAACGAAAAAAGCAAAGGAAATGCTTTCAAAGGAGTTTAAGAACATAAAAATAAAAAAAATATAAAATGGGAACACAGATAAAGTGCCTATTAAAAAGCAATGAAATATCACTAAATGATTTGAATAACAAAACATTGGTTATTGATTCATATAACCTTCTTTACCAGTTTTTAACAACCATTCGCTCAAGAGATGGTTCTTTATTAATGGATTCAAAGGGTAATATAACATCTCATCTTGTTGGCTTGTTCTCGAGAACAACGAAGCTTATGCAGAACAATATCAAATTAATCTTTGTTTTTGACGGCGAGCCTCCAAAACTAAAGGAAATTGAAAGGCATAGAAGAAAAGAGATTAAGATACATGCAGAAAAAAAATATGAAAAAGCTGTTGAAGAAGAAAATATAGAGGAAATGAAAAAATATGCCTCAAGAACAACGAGGCTTACAGAAGACATAATCAAAGAGTCAAAAAAACTTATTTCTGCCTTGGGATTGCCCATTATACAGGCTCCTTCAGAAGGAGAGGCACAGGCAGCTTACATAGTCAAGAACAAGGATGCAGATTATTGTGTTTCACAGGATTTTGATTCATTGCTGTTTGGCTCGCCAAGACTTGTAAGGAATTTATCCCTGATTGGAAAAAGAAAAAAATCAGGGTTATCTTACACAACTGTAAACCCGGAGGTAATAGACCTTTCAGAAAACCTTAATAATCTGGGGATTGACCAGAATCAGCTGATTGCTTTGGCAATGCTTGTTGGAACAGATTATAATATTGGAGGCATTAAAGGAATCGGTC
>JAFCEA010000103.1 GCA_017609385.1 Candidatus Woesearchaeota archaeon | reverse complement strand
CCCCATTAATTTAAAATGTTCTAGCATATGCCTAACATAATTTTTCCCGTGTTTTCCTTTGTTTTTCCTTGAATTATATACTTCCCCATCTATTCCATACCAATGTACTCGGCAATTCATTTTTTCAATACAACTAACAAAATCATTTTTAATATTAATATCACTATTAGTGAAGCCTGGATTTCTTTTTGTTAAACACCCTTCAGTTATAAAGTAAGCTAATAATTTTATCTTATAATCTTCCAGTTTAGCTGACCCGAAAAAAGGCAAAGATTTTGGAACTGCTATAAAATCTTTCACAGATAAAGTCTGTAATTCTTTCCAACCTTCAGGAGTTAAGAATGGATGGTTGCTTGTTACTTGCACCTTTCTTCCTGTTTTTGTTTGTATTTGATAAACTGGTTTAATTCCATTTTGCCAAAATCGAGTAATTTCAGAGGGTACAAATTGCCCTTTAATTTCGTCATAAGATATTGTATCTGTTCTTTTTTGTTGTATCACTTCTGAAATGGTTAGTATTTCTCCATTAGACATAAATATTTGTTGTGATCCTGGAAGACACTTTCCTCTCTTCTCAATTCCCATTAATGCCACCAACTTACCTTTTACAAATTGGGCATTCCAAAATTCGCCTAGTTGTCTTGGATATCTTACCACCGGAGTAGAAGCTTGAGCAAATGCTTTTTCTATCCTTAATAAAACCGTTTCACTATCTAAGTTTAAATCTACGCCTGATTCTTTTGCTAAGGCTTTATACTCACTAGCTAACTTTTCAGCCTCTGTCAGCTCTCCTGATTCTAACAAGGCAGTAATTTCCTGGGAGTGTTTTTCTAGGTGTTTTTCGCAAAGGTAAGTATGTGTTTGATCTAATAGATAATTCAAATTAAACGATTCGTTTTCATACTCCTCACTCAACTTCGGAAGAATATCTTCTTCAATCTCCTCAGCTATATCCTTCGAAAGTCCTTCCTTGAGTTTTTGGTAATAAATCCCCTCTATATTCTTGCCAGGAGCTTTTTTATATTTCTGAAAATACTCCATACACCATGAAGCAATTCGACGAGCCATTTGGGATTCCAACAGTTGGATATCCCAAACATTTTGAATCTGTTCTATAAAGGATGTGGATGTGATTAACCCGATAATAATACGTCTTTCCATTTAGTTTGTTTCTACTTTCATTGTTTAGTTAGTTATTTCGTTTATTAGCACCATCCAACATATCTTCAAACCGTTTTGTTGCTTCGTCTAATTTCTTTTCAAGTTTTATCAGCCAATTTAGAGTTGCTAGCATAAATAATACTATAAATATTTCCATATCTTCATTCTTTAGTTAGGCGTAATTATCGCCAGTTGTTGTGTTTTTCCTTCACACACTGTATTTTATACTCTTCTTTTAGCTTATCAATTATATCATAGGGGTTATCATCATCATCAACAAAAATCTGTTTAATCACTTTCCCGCCCACATAAACATATATAGCACCATTGTTCCACATTGGGTTGGTGTTTTCATAGTAAATATAACTACGCCTAACAATGTGTAAAATCCATGTTTTTAGTTTTTTATTCAGTAGAATAGTATTTTTCAACATCATGATAAGGACTTGGTTTGTCTTTGTCTTCGAAATCATATCTGCATTTTTCACATTTATTTTTTTCTATTTCTTTTTTGAATTGGTTAATTAAATTAATTTTATATTGTTTGCATCTTTTATGCCATCTTGGAATAAGGAATTCACCATCAACGATAACAGTTTGAATAAACGCAGGCTCCCCCTTTACATTATATCCTTTTTGTGGAATTCGATCAATTCTTTTTAGCTTTTCAAGCAATTCTTCCGCTTTCATTCTTTGGTTAGTTTAATAAGTTCATCTTTCCAATCAGTTATCATTTTCTCCAAGTACTCATAGGTCACAATATCTTGAGGTGATTTTTCTAGCTTTACAAGCATTTCACTTAAAAAATCAACATCCTTTTTAATTTGTTTTTTGCTATTTCTATTCATGTCTTTATTGTTTAGTTAATTCAATTATTTTACATGTCTTACCGTTTACTTCTGCTTTGCAGGGTTGGTTGTTTTTTGCTTTTCTTAATGTTTCCCCAAGATATATGAATACGCAATTGATATAAATACTGCCTATTGCATATTCATTACTCACCTCAATTAGTTGCTTTGAGGCTTCGTACTTTGTTAATGCTAACAAATAATTATTAGCTGTTTTCTTGTCTGATAAATTTCTGGTATCAGTAAAAAGTGGTGTATGAGGTTTCTCTAATCCTTCAGGCTCAAAGTAAACCTTGTCTTTAATTACTATTTTTCCTATTTCCATTTTACCTCCTCAATATTCGTAACGTTCT
>JAFCEA010000102.1 GCA_017609385.1 Candidatus Woesearchaeota archaeon | reverse complement strand
AGGGGTCTTGCCATTAAATGCAATTTTAAGTACAATTTTTGGAGTTTTTATAATCAAGGTTATAATCGCTATTTGTGATACACCTTTTGTTTACCTGCTTGTAAGATGGGCAAGAAGTTAAATCAAAAAACAACACCTTTATAAACACTGCTTATTTCTCTAAAGGGATTCATTCAGAGTATTTAAATGGATATATAAGGAATTTAAATACTATAAAGCACTAAACAAGCCTGAAAAAAAGTCTTTCAGTACAAAGTTTAGTAAATAAACTTGTTCTTGAAGGGAGATTTTATTAAAAGGCTTATTTTTGCATTAAAACCTCTAATTTAGGTTTAGTTAGCAAATTAAAAGGCAATACAATGGGAAAAACAAGAAGTCCAAGACACGGAAGCATGCAGTTCTGGCCTAGAAAGCGTGCTAAACGTGCTTACCCAAGGATAAGGAACCATGCTAGTTCCACTGAGAAGAATATAGTTGGGTTTGCAGGTTATAAAGTTGGAATGACCCACCTTTTAATCAAAAGTACAAGGCCACACTCAATGACCCCGGGTGAAACAATATCCAGGCCAATAACAATAATAGAATGCCCGCCATTAAAAGTTGCATCAATAAAGTTTTACAAGAGAACTGTATATGGATTAAAAACAGTTAATCATATATTATCAAAGAACCTTGACAAAAGCCTAAAAAGAAAGATGCTCATGCCAAAAAAAGAAACCAAGCAAAAAGAACCAGACAGTTATGATGAACTAAGGCTTTTGGTTTACACACAACCTAACCTAACAGGAATAGGAAAGAAAAAGCCAGAGCTTTTTGAAATAGCAATAGGCGGAACAAAGGAAGAGCAGCTTGCATATGCAAGGGAAAAACTTGGCAAGGAAATAACAGTAAGTGAAATCCTAAAGCCAGGGCAGTTAATTGATGCTCATGCTGTTACAAAAGGCAAGGGCCTGCAGGGTGTTATAAAGAGGTTTGGAGTATCATTAAAATCACATAAATCAGAGAAAAAAAGACGCTCTGTTGGAAACCTCGGCCCATGGAACCAGTCAGCTATGTGGAGAGTTCCACAAGCAGGCCAAACAGGATATCACACGAGAACAGAATACAACAAGCTGATAATAAAAGTTTCAGATAAGCAGGATGAAATAAACCCAAAATCAGGATTTAAGCATTATGGTGTTGTAAAGAATGATTATATTCTGATAAAGGGTTCTATACAAGGGCCTGCAAAAAGGCTTATAAGATTAAATTATGCAATAAGGCCGCACAAAAGAAAGCATTCAGAAACATTTGAAATAGAGCATATCCAAAAATGAAATTACAAATATTAAGCATATCAAAAGAAGAAATTGGAAAGCAGGATCTGCCAATTCAGTTTAATGAAGAGATAAGGCTAGACTTGATAAAGAGGGCTGTTATCTCAATACAGGGCAATAAAAGGCAGGCCTATGGAGCAGATCCAATGGCTGGAAAAAGAGCTTCTGCAGAGCTTTCAAGAAGAAGGCATGTCTATAAAACATCATATGGCCATGGAATCTCAAGAGTCCCAAGAAAAATCCTAAGCAGAAGAGGAGAAAGAATGAACTGGGTCGGTGCCTTTGCACCTGGAACAGTTGGAGGAAGAAAAGCTCACCCCCCTAAAGCAGGCAAGGACTGGACAAAAAAAATCAACAAGAAGGAAAGAAGAAAAGCAATAAGAAGTGCAATTGCTGCAACACTATCAAAAGAACTTGTAAGCAAGAATCATATTATTCCTGATAATTACCCATTTATAATTGAGGGAAAGTTTGAGTTATTGAAAAAAACAAAGCAGGTAAAAGATGTTTTGAAAAAAATAGGTTTTGAAAAAGAGATTGAGAGAGTTAATAAAAAAATAATAAGAAGCGGAAAAGGGAAGAAAAGGGGAAGGAAATATAAGACTAAAGTAGGACCATTAATCATAGTTTCAAAAGATTGTGCTTTATTGAAAGCAGCAAAAAATATAGCTGGAATTAATGTTAAGATTGTTAAATCACTTAATGCAAAGCTATTAGCACCATCAGCTAGTCCAGGACGCTTAACAATATGGACGCAGGATGCAATCAAGGAATTGGAAAATAAAAAATTATTCATGTAAAATGGAACCATACAAAGTTATCAAATATCCATTGTCAACAGAAAAGTCTGTAAGGCTTATGGAATCAGAGAATAAGCTTATTTTTATAGTAAGCAGAAATGCAAAAAAACAGGATGTAAAGAAGGCTATTGAAGAGATGTTCAAGGTGAAGGTAATAAAGGTAAATTTAGCAATAAATGGCAATGAAAAAAAGGCATATGTTAAGCTGAGTGATGATACACCTGCTATTGACATTGCAACACAATTGGGATTGATGTAGAAATACGGAGGGAAA
>JAFCEA010000101.1 GCA_017609385.1 Candidatus Woesearchaeota archaeon | reverse complement strand
GAATATATTAACCAACCGAAGATAGTCAATATCGAATTTGCCCTTAAAATGTTTCATCAAGAAAGGGATAAAGCGATAGAAAGATTCAAACGGTATAACCAAGAACCAAACAATGATCAATGTCTTGAGATGCCCACAAAAAGAGAGACTCTATCCGACAAAGAGATAAGCCATTTAGTATTAAGTAAATATCATATAGAATTAGCCACCCTGCAAAATGTTCCTACAATTATTCAAGACAAGGTTGTAAAATATCTAAAAGAACTGGATGGGTGCTCATTAAGGCAGGTATCTAGATTAACTGGATTTACGGTCAATAAGATCTTTAAAGTATAAAACAGAGAACCGTCCCTTTGTTTCCATATAACAAAAAGGATAACAGAATATACTGATATGCATATACTACGGTAAGAGAAGTGCTTAAAATATTGAAGCGGAAAGATGACAAGTTATACTGTAAGACCCCAGGAACTTTTTATAAAACACGGTGGCGGTGATTCGGCAAAAAAGTTGCGAAAAATCAAACCGACGCTGTTTAAACAAGGAAACGGTACATACCATATGAAAACATTTAAGACCACTTTGTTAGAGGAAACCTTAAGCATAGATGAGAAGACTTTACAAAATTACAGTGAGGCTTTGCTGTCTTTTTGGGATGAAATTCCAGAACGGAATTACAATGACGAGTTATAATAATAAATAGACAGTTTCCTATTTTCTATCAAATTTATGAAAGGAGTAAATATAAATGAGTTATCGAAATAAAACTTATGTTATTTTTGACGGAGACAATGATATGTGGGCATATGCCTATATGAAGGGCTGGAAAGAAAATGAAAACATTGATTTCAACTTTTATGATGCACATGATATCAGGCCACTTACAGATAGAGCTTCAGAAGAGACAGTGAAACAAAGATTGAGGGAAAGAATGGCTTCGGCTAAACAAGCCATTGTATTGATTGGCGAGAATACAAAAAATCTTTTCAGATTCGTTAGATGGGAAATGGAGTTAGCATTAAAAAAAGATATTCCGATTATAGCAGTTAACCTTAATAATAAACGCCGGATAGATTCAGACCGTTGTCCTTCTATTATTCGTAATGAATATGTGGTCTATATATCCTTTAAAATGAAAATTATTAAATATGCTTTAGATAATTTCCCGACTGAATACAACGGGAGAGACCCCGAAGAAAAAGGTGGTAGATATTATAAGGATGAAGTTTATGAGGAATTGGGATTATGAGTGAAAAAATTTCGATCAAAGATTCTGATTTACCGTTATTATTTCAATCCGCAGATAAGGCCTCATTGAATGCACAAAAGAAAAATATTATTTCAGTAAAAGTCAATCTTAGTTTATTATGCGCCGCTGCATTTTTGCCAGCTTTGGCTGTATTTTTTGATGAATACGTTGTATTTATTGGGGTTGTAAGTTCTATCGCTCTCATATTTAGTTTGTTTTTGACTGGAGTAATGTGGTTTGCTGGATTAGATCAGATATGGTTTGGTGCGAGAGCTATTGCTGAATCAGTAAAGACCTTGACTTGGAGATATATGACCTGTGCCGAGCCATACTTTAATACTTTACCAGAACGTGAAGTTGACTTGCAGTTTGCTTCTGATTTGCGGAAGGTTTTAAAGGAACGGAAGTACCTTTCCTATTCTCTTGGTAATACAGACGCAGTGGGTGAAGAAATTAGTGAGAAAATGCGCCAAGTGAGAAAAAGCCCGGTTGAAGAAAGAAAAAAAATTTATTTCACTGAACGACTCGAAGACCAAAAAAGGTGGTATTCTAAAAAAGCTAACTACAATAAAGGCGCTAAGGATAAGTGGTTTTTTGCCATAGCTCTTTCTCAAATTATTGCCTTTTTATCTATATTTTGTTTTATTTATTGGCCAAAGTTCGTTCCTAATTTGACTCCTTTCTTTGCCGCACTAGCATCCTCTTTTATTGCATGGTTACAAGTTAAACAACACCAAGAGCTTGCACAATCATATAATCTCGCAAGTCATGAATTAGGTTTTATATTAGCACAGGAAAGACATGTTAGAACTGATGAAGATTTATCAAATTTTGTTTTAGATTCAGAAAATGCTATTTCACGAGAGCATACACTTTGGATAGCAAGGAGAGATAGGATTTAAGAAAATAAACCCCACTTTCTTAAAGAGAAGAGAGATAATAAAAGAGCGGATTGGGTCCGGAAAGATTGAAAATTAACAAAGAGCCACCCATTGTCATAATTAAAGCCAATAATCAGAAATATTTAATAAATTATATACGATAAAGGTAACTATGAAGAAATTATTTGTTTTAGGAATTGCACTATTTTTTTGTTTGTTTTTTGTGGGTTGCAATTGGGTAATAACACCGCCAATTATTCCAGATAATG
>JAFCEA010000100.1 GCA_017609385.1 Candidatus Woesearchaeota archaeon | reverse complement strand
GTAACAAACAAAAGAAACTACTTAAAAGTAACAAAATAAATGTATAGAAATTAAAAAATAGACAAAAAATAAAAAAATATAACAGTGTTATAAAATAACAAAAATATAACAAAAAAATTATTACCAAAAAGTAATAAAATAATTATTTTATATAACATTGTTATAAAAAAATAATAAAATCTATATGAATTTATTTAATTTATGAAATCATGTTAAATTATATTTTACCTAATATTTGTAATCTTACCATTTCTAATATTTCTAACCTACCATTGGGATAAGGTGTTGCTTCATTAAGTAATTTAATAATCTTATTTCCATAATTTCTCTTTCGTTCTATCCATTGTTTTGAATCCTTTTTCTCATCTACCATTTGTTTTTCACTCATAACTCTGTTAACATCCAATAAATCCAATTCTATATCATTACATTTTTCACATTTCCATGCTTTAACTTGCTTTCCATGAAGTTTAGTTGTTGTTTCCATCATCCAACCACCACATTCATTACATTTAATTCTAACCATCTTTAATCACCTAACTAGATAATCTTATCATTCAAACAAATTTCTCACCACATGAAAAACAATATTTATCCCAATATGTCAACATTTTTGTATTAACTTTTGTAAACTTTCCACATTTTTCGCATTCTCTCCGTCTCTCTATTTCTCCCCCACTATATTTTAAATATTTTTGTTTGTCAAATATTTTAACCATTCTTATCAACTTTATTATCTTTTACACAACATTCCTCCAATTTTCCTATTATCCTACATAATTCCCTTAATCTGAATCTACAATAATCAACATCTACAATTCCAACTCTCGCTGGTAATTCGTCATATCTTTCTATTCCACATCTCACCATTTAAAACACCTTCGGATAATCACAACAACCATCATACCCATTAAAATGTTTACACTTGAAACACTCTTTCCTATCATGTTTTTCTTTCGCAATACATTTCATTTGAATCACCTATCTCCCAACTCTGGAATATCTGGTGGTGGTAAACCAAGAACAAAACCAGAACTGTTTAGAGTGTTTAAAATCCACCATCTGAACTAAGGGTCGACCTGTTCTTCATCTGGTGATAATTATTATTTCTTTTTTGTTTTCTTAGTATCTGTCTTCTTGTAAGCAATTCCAAGCATTGTCTCAAAACCATTTCCAAACGAAAATGCAACTGTTTCAAATCCGTCTGCTTTGGGGTTTGCGTTTAACAAGTCTGATAATTTCTCAACAAACTTTTCAACATTCTTGTCATTCACGTGACCTAATATTTTAATACCCACACTTTTCACCTCCTAATCAACTATAATGTGTAAATCTGTTATTGGAATTTCTCCAAAACATTCGACTCTAGCTTCATCATTATATCTGAAAACCCTCAAAACTTGACCTTGATCTTGGCAATTATCAACACCTTCTAATAAAACTTTGTTAATAATTCCATTTTCGGCTGATTTACCAACAAAATAAAAAACAAATATAAGACCAATTATTCCCAATATAATAAAAATTTCACTCTTCATCCTTTATTCACCTCCCAATTATATTTACTCTTTTTTTCTTGTTTTCAAAAATATGAAGTTCAAACCTTATCCCATGCCTTTTGCATAAATCCTGGATCTTGTTTATCTGTTCTTTGTCTCTTGGTTTCGGATAGAATTTATTTTTTATTGTCTCCTTTACTTCAACGATACATTCAATTCCAGGTGAGTTCTTCTTTAAAACAATATAATCAAACAACCCACCAATAGCGATCTTGAATACATTATCTTTCCCATAAGTCTTCTGTAAATACTTTTTTACCTTGTACTCTCCACCATATCCCCTCCTTACCATTCAATCATTCTCCACGTGCCAATATCCTTCTTATCTCCCTGATATCCTCTTCTGACATTTGGCTCTGTCCTTTTAGTTTTGATTTCCTTAAAGCTGCTCTTGCCTCTTCCTTTGTTTTCCCCTCAGATTTTAATGAACGATATTCTGCCCAGTATTGTCTTATGGCTTCTCTCCTGTTTGCCATTGACCTTTCATCTGATGCTTTCTTTGCCCTCAATTCTCTATAAACAACACCCATTAAATTCTTCATTTCGGTTGTTGTATCCCCTTTAGCATCCAATTGATGAATTCCACCCTTGAAAGCAACATCCCTTAAACTCTGTATCATATCATTCTTTTTTTGTTCGTAATCATTTTTCCATTTTGATAAAAGATGTTCATTTAATTCCCCAGTAGTTATGAAATCTTTAATATTTAGATTCTTTTCATTATTAAAATCTGATAAATTCTCATGACTAGGGTTTTTATTAAACCACTCCTGAGCTCCTTCTTCTGAATCACCCCAATATAGTTCTAATTCTATTGTAACCTCATCCTCGTGATAATTTTTTATGATATAATTTACATCATCAAGTGTTATTGTATAAACCATTTTCTCC
>JAFCEA010000011.1 GCA_017609385.1 Candidatus Woesearchaeota archaeon | reverse complement strand
TGCTTTAGAGGGCTTTCTCTTCTTATAATGAATAACTACCTTGCTTCCAGGGAGTTTTGTGTAAACCCTTCTCAATGATCTTGATTTATGTCTGCCTGCTGGCATTTTCTTAACCTCAAATATTCCTCTAAGAAGGGGTAAAACAGCTTATTTAAAAAGCTTTTGCAAAAGAATCAGGCCACCTTCAAAACCTTTCTTATTATGATGCTGAATATTATTGAGAAGATTATATATGTCCATATCCATCCAAGGCCAAACAATGGCCTGATTGGCTCATTTCCTATTTTAATTGATTTTAATGAACTTTCATCATTTATTCTTTTTTCAGGAGCAGCATATTTTCTTTCCTCAGTTATAATTAAATCCTTTTCATATGCCCTCATATCATCATCAAATGAATAAACCAATGTATAAAGCCCTTCTGGGCCTTTTAATTTCCATTTTGCCATTCCAACCCATTTTTCACTAAAAAAAGTTTTTGTTTTATTTTTTTCCACAGTCTGTTTTGCACCATTGATAATTTCCAGCTGATTTTCAGGAATTACAGAAACAAGGTTGATACCCTTTCCCAAACCTTCCAAGTCAAATGTAAGGGTTATATCAAATTCCTGATTAGGCATTATTGGATAATAGGCCATATGAGCATTAAGCCAGCCAAATATAATTATTATTGGGATAAATGTGAATATCATTGGCTTAAAAGAATGTTTCATGAACTCCATGTTTTTCTGCATCACTTGTTTCTGGATTTCCATAACCTTCTGAGGATTATCTTTATGGTCTTTCATCTCTTTTTGATGACTCTTCATCTCATCCTTAAGGCTTTTCATCAGTTTCTGATCAGTTGCAAACTTATGGATAAGTGTTATCAATAAGGTTAAAACAAAAGAGATAATAATAATAGCAAATAAAGGAGGCAGATTAAGCAATGGTGCAAATACTGGATTTAATATTGCTTCAAACATTTTATGAGCCTCCCATAAACTTTCTCATCATTGGATTCATGTCCATCATGTGCTGCTTTGATATTTCCTCATAAAGCCTGTATATTATCATAACTGCTAGCAATATTCCTGTTCCACTGCTTAGAGCGCCTGTCAAGTCAGCTAGTGAAGCTAAAAACCCAATAGCTATAGCTCCCATTATAGTCAATGGGTGTATATATCTATTTAATAGATGCTCTAAAATTCTTTGGTCTTTTCTAAAGCCAGGTATTTGTAATCCAGAGGCCATTATCTGCCTTGCCTGGCTTCTTGCATCCATGCCAGCTGTCTGAACCCAAAACATTGAGAATATAACACATCCTGCGATCATAAAAAGCATATAAACAAGGGCTTGTGCAAAATCAGCAGAAACAATACTGCCCTTTATTATTTTGCTTACTATATTTGGGGAGGAAAGCCATACAACAAGCCCTGACTGAGGGCTATTTCCCACAAAGGTTCCAAGAATTGGGCGCCCCCAATTTTGCAATAATCTCGCCCAGAGCTGTATATTAGCCATCAAAGCAGAAACAAGAATAACAGGAATAACTCCTGTATAAATAAATGACAAGGGCCATCTTATTCCATACCCCCTAATCCTTCCAAAGCTTAATGGTATTTCTATTTTCATTGCCTGGGCATAGACTGCAATAGCAAAAACAACTATTGTTGCAATAACTGCTGCAATCATTAAGCCAGCTGTCACAGGATCTCCTGCTGCCAATGACTGGAACAAAGCAGGAATTGCACCTGTTGCTATTCCTGGATTAAATGGTGATGGCAAAGGCGACAATGCCCTTACAAATATGGTTTGGCTGACACCAGCAGCTATAAACAAAGATATTCCTGAGCCAAAGCCCCACTTGCTTACAACCTCATCCATAAACAAAATCAGCATTCCCCCAAGGAACAACTGGAACACTAAAATTAGTTGTAATTGCAGGTAAACAGCTGTTCCAGCATATTCTGCTGCAGGAGCCAAGCCACCCATAAACACAAAAATAGCAGCCTCAACAAAAATAATTACAATAGACAATAATTTCTGTAATCCCTGAAACCTTTTCTTGCCCTCATGTGTTGTAAGGTCCATCTTTAGTATGCCTGAACCATTTAATAATTGCAGGATAATAGAAGCAGTCACTATTGGCCCAATTCCCAAAGATATCAAAGAGCCAAACTTTGCAGCAAGAACTGTTGAAAAATATTCAAACTGTGCCAGTGCATTATAACCAAGGCCAAACAATGGTATCATTCCAAGAATAAAAAATAAAATAAGAACAATTCCAGTCCACTTCAACTTTTCTTTAAAAGAAAGCCTTTTTTGTGTTGGGCCAGATACCTCTGGCAGGTTTTCTATAATGCTATCAATAACTGACATTTTAAGGGTTTTTATTTTTTAACTTCTTTCTTAGTTTCTTCTTGTTTTGTTTCAACAATAGGTTCTTTTTCTTTAGACTTTTCCTCAACTTTTTCTGCTGTTTCAGCAACTGGTTTTTCTTCTTTTGGTTTCTCCTTAACCTCTTTAACTTTTTTTTCTTCTAAGATAATATTGCTGCCAGATTTTTTAATTTTATCAATAACTTTCTTGGACGCATACTCACATTTTATACTAAACTTTTTTGTAATTTTTCCTGTGCTTAAAAGCTTGTTAAAGCCAAGTTTCTTTAAATCAACAACATAAGAATCATTTTTCTTTTCAATTAGTTTCTTTGATAATAGTGATTCAAGTTTTTGCTCAATTGTTTTGAGGTTTATTGCCTTTATCTTAATTGTTATCTTTTTTGGCCTTGTAAAACCATGCTTTCCGAAGTATTTTTTATTCTTCCAGATGCTTGGCTTTTTTGCATCACCCCGTTTTCCTGTTCCGGCCATACCTCTGCCGCCGCGAGAGCCTGCTCCCCTATGTTTTTTCATAGCTCCCCAGCCATGTGTCTTAGAGCCCCGCATCTTCCTATTTTTTCTTGTCTTATAAACAACCATCTAAACCATCTTTTTGATTAATTCATTGATTTTTTCCTTTCTATAGCCTAAAGCTCCTTTCCTAGTGAATGGAACCTTGATGCCTTTTCTTTCAAAGCCTCCTTTTGGAGGGCTGAGCCTGAAATATCTTTTGTATTTTTTATTATTAATAACTATAAATTTTTTGTAGTTAATCTTTTTCTTTTTGTCAGTTATTCTTCCTTTGTATTCCTCTGCCCTCTTTTCAACCAAAAGCCTGTATGTTTCATCATTGATCTCTCCCCATGTTACATAATCCTTTACTTTTTTTACCATTCCAAGCATCTTGCTATCTACAACAACACAATAATTATTATGATAAAGGCAGAGCATATTAAGAGTATCCTTTATGCTTTTCTCTACTCCGGTTATGCCTCTTATTCTGATAACAGCTAACTTTTTTGGCTTATTTTCTTTGCTTTCTTTTACAAGATTTGTTTTCTTTTTCTCACTCATTTTGTTTTTCCTTTTTCTTTACTAGTATTTTCTTTTCATTATCTTCTTTTTTAGGAACATTAGTCTTTGCTTCCTTATTTGGCTTTGCTGTTTTCTTTTCCTTAGCTTCCTGTTTCTTAACTTTTTTCTTTATAATATCAATCATGGTTTCCTCTTCGGTTTCAGGCTCTTGTTTCTTGGTTGCACCCTCAACAATGCCAAGGCTTTTGTAATATCTTTTCTGAACCCTTGTTGAGCTAAGCTGCTTCAGAGCATCAAAGCATGCTAGTACAAGATTTGTCTTGACCTTTGTCTGGCCTTTTGTTTTTGACCATACATCCTTTATTCCAGCCATATCAAGAATCTTCTGGCACTCTTTTTCAATGCAAAGGCCCTTTCCTTTAGGAGCAGGCATTATCTTAACAATAGAAGAGCCGCACTTAGACTGTATGCTAAATGGAATTGAATGAGGCTCTCCACAACTGCACTGCCATGAACCACAGCCACGCTTGATTTTTATAATACTAAGCTTTGCATTTCTTAGGGCCTTTTCCCTTGCAGGAACAGTCTCCCTGCTCTTGCCATAGCCTATTCCAACATAGCCATTATTATCCCCAACAACTGCATATGCTGCAAAATTTGGCTTGTTTCCCTCGCGTGTTTTCTTTTGTGTCTGTCTGAAAACCCGCCTCTGGCCGCCTCCAAATTTTCCCTTTGACTGGCCTATAAGCAATAGCTCTGTTTTTAGGTTTGGCAATAATACATCAACTATCTCTGGCTCAAGTATTTTTAACCCATTATCAAGGATTTCATCAATTTTTGTTATCTCACCAGCTTTAATCTTTTTTCCAATACTTGTTTTTGGATTCCAGGCTTCCTTGTCAAACTCAGGTTCTCTAGAATATTTTTCTGTTTTTTTACCCTTAACCTCTCTTGTTTTTTCTTTATTATGCATTTTTATACCTTCATAATCTTATCTTTTACATCATTAAACTGCTTTTTTACATCTTCGGTCTTGTTTTTAATATAAGCTGAAAACTGCTTTTCATACTTTTCCTTATTTTCTTTTTTTAGTTTTTCTGCATACTCTGAAATATGGGTTCCGTTAATCCTTTCCCCTGGAGGAAAAACCTCTTCTGAGCATGGCACTTTCAGACCAGAGTCAACAACACCTTTCAAAGAAGCATAGATTCTTGAGCCTTTAACATGGGTATTTAAGCCAATGTCAAGGATTGCTTCTTTTACTCCTTTTTTCTTTGCTTTCTGCCCAAGCAAAAGCCCTGTTAAATATGCACTAGGAATATTGCCCTTGTTAAGAGTATATCCAAATTTTACAAGCTCCTTTGAATTTGCTGATAAAATTATATTGTCTCCTTCAGGCTTGTATTCAACAATCTGAATATTAATATTACATAATGATTTCCTGATAACAAGCCTTGGCTTTCCTGAAACAAGAAGAGCAATTCTTCTCTTATAGTTTGTTTTTCTTTCTCTCTTCCTTCTTAACTGAACTATATGAATTTTATCTTTTATCATTTTTTTCTTGCCATATCATGCTCTTTAATATATAGTTTTATGTGTTTCCTGCTTCTGAAAAAACCACCACTTATTTTTGAATAAAGCATCTGGTGTGATTTGGAGGTTATTATTTTCTTGTCTTTTAGTTCTTTGATAAATTTCCTTTGAACTCTGACTTTTTTTATCCATGCCTGCTTTTTTGGCAGTCTTGCACCATGTGTTCCCTTTTTTGAGCCAGGACCTTTTCTTCTTCCTTTTGACTTCTGCCTCTTTATCTTGTTTGCCCTTGCCCTTGAAACGCCTTTGGCCTGCTTCTTTTTGATAGCCTTGTCTTTAATCAAACCATCAATATCCTTTTTTGTTATTGATTCCTTTATCTCATCAAGCCTTTCATTATCAAAGACAATCCTTTTCTTACTGCATTTCAGCAAGCTAGCAGCAAGCCTTTTCTGGGTCTTAAGTTTCATTTTTATTCAGTCTTTTTTGTCAGTACCCTATCTCTCTCTTTTTTCTCTTCTTCTTTCTTCTCTTCATCTGTCTTCTCAACCTTTTCTTCTATTGTTTTCTTCTTAGGTGCTTTTTCTCTTTCTTTTTTCTTAACTTCTTTTTCCTTTTTGAGCTTTTCTTTTTCCTCTTTGGTTTTCTTAATTTTTTCCTCAACCTCTTTCAGGAATTTATTAACATCTTTAACATTAACAACCTTAATACCTTTTTTAATCGCTTGTTTCAAAACCTCAATCTTTTTCTTAAGGCCAATTGTTTTTGCAACAGCAATGCATTCCTCTTTAACATTAATCTTTTCAAGCTCTTTTAATGATTTGATCATTATTAGTTTAAGGCCTGATTTGTCTAAGCCTCTTGTGTTCTTAGGACTTCCATAACCAATTGAAACACTCTTGTTATAACCCTTGAAGCTAAGCCTCATCTTTGAGTGAAGGCCTTTTGGTCTTCTCCATTTATTGCCTAACCTGGATTTCTTATGTGCATCCTGCCTGATGAATTTTATTTTTTTCATGATAATCACTTAATTTCTTTTCCTGCCTTTGAGACAATATATATGCCATCCTGAAATATTCTTTTATCCCTGTTTTTTATTTTTGTAAGCATTTCAATGCTTGCTGCTGTCTGTGCAGTGAGCTCTTTGTCAATTCCCTCAACATATACATCCTTGCCATCTATCTTTATCTTAACCTTTGGATTTATCTTAAGTTTTCTTGGGGTCTTCTCCCCAAAAAGATTCTTTATAATAAAAAAATCCCCCTCTATTGATACATTCATGGGAAAATGCCCTGGGCATATTTTTAGCTTGTAAACAAATGGCTCTGTTACTCCCTTTATCATATTGTTTATATGCGCCTTGAAAGTATAAATTAATTTTTTCTCTCTTTTTGATGCCTTTTTTGAGATTATCTTTACTGAATTTTTGTCTGCAACTATCTCAATCTTTGGACCTGCAAGTTTTTTGCTTACCTCTCCCTTAGGACCCTTTACTTTAATTAAATGAGCTTCTCTGCTTATTTCAATCCCTTCTGGGATATTAATCTCATGCATTATATCTGATTTCATTTTTAATAACAATATGCTAGAAGCTTCCCCCCAATGCCTTTTTTCTTTGCCTCATCATTTGTCATTATTCCTTGTGGTGTTGACACAATCAATATTCCAAAATCCTTTGCAAGCAAAAACCTTTTCTCAAATTTTTCATAGCCATCTTTTTTTACTGAAAATCTTGGCTTTATAACACCACATTTGTTTATGTTGTTTAACAGCTGAACACTTAGCATGTTGCCTTTTGAATCTTCTATTTCTTTAAATTCTCCAACATAATAATTATTCTTCATTATCTTAAGCACTTCTTTGATTATCTTTGATGAAGGCTTAATTATACATTCTTTTGTTCTTGCATTTTCCTTATTTAAGATATTTGATAATGCATTTGCCAATGGGTCATTTAACATCTTTTACACCTTTAGCTGTATTTTTTAAATCCTATTTTTGTTGATATCTCTCTGAAGCACTGCCTGCATAACTTTAAGCCATACTTGCTTATATGGCCACCTAGCCTGCCACATCTCTCGCAGCGCTTTTTGCTTATTCCGCAGGTTCTCTCTTTAGGCGAGCTATGCTTCAGGAAGCGCTTGAGCTTTACAGGCTTGGCCTGCAATTGCTTGAATACCTTTTTATAGCTGGTTACAGTCATTTATTCTCCCTCTAATTCTATATTAAAATCCTTTTTCATGAAATCAATTGCCTCTTGCTTTGTTATCATGTGTTTTTTTGGAACCTTTTTTTTAGCAATCCTTCTTCTCTTTATCCTAAAACCATTTCTTTCAAGGGTCACGCAAACCTCTAACCCAATAATACCAATTTCAGGATCATATTTAACCCCTGGAATATCAATATATTCTTCTATGCCAAATGCAATGTTTCCATTTGGGTCAAACTGGCTTTTCTTTAGCTTATTGTCTTTTGCCTGAACTAATCTCTTAAGCACCTCAACTGCATTTTTTCTTCTTAATGTGACCTTGCAGCCAATAGGAAGCCCTGGCCTTAAGCCCCATCCGGGAATTCTTTTTGATGTAACTGTTTTAATAGGGCTTACGTTAGTTATGTTTTTAAAGAGTTTGATTCCTTTATCTAGCTTAACTTGGTCTTTTCCAGCACCTATGTTAAGTGTTACTTTGCTTATTTTTATATTCCTTGATGGATTCATTGTTAAAACCTTATTAGCTTAATGTGATAATTGGTTTTTCCTTGCCTATAACGAAGGCGAGCTTTTTTGATGTTTCAAAGATTTCCCCAGATTCTGGCTTGACTCTAATTATGCTGTCTTTTATCTCATCAATAATCCCAGATTCACCTTTGTGCTTTCCCCCTGATAAATAAACAAATGAGCCTTTCTCAAATTTCAGATGCTCCTTTATCTTCTGCTCAGGAACCTCTACAACCAGGGTGTCTCCTGTTTTGTAGTTGTTTTTGTCAATAATAATATTTTTGCCATCATTGAGGTTAAGCTGAATCTTTCCTTTTTTGATAACAGCTTTTCCAACAATTTTACATAGCTTCATTTTTGTTTCATCTGGTTTTATTTTTACAAGGGAGATATTGCCTTTTTTGTTTAACAAGACCCTAAAGCACTCTTTTGTTTTAGCTATTTCTATTAAGTCCATAACACCAACTGCAAATCTATGGTCTTTTCTTTGTTTTCCATCTACCAAAACACCCCCTTTAGAGAGTATAACCTTGACATCCCTTGTTGTTTTTGCATACCCAAGCATATCCCTTAAAACAAGGTTTAATGAAATACTATTTTTTTTGCTGTGCATTCCTGGCTTTGGTCTTGTAACAAAAGTTATTCCCTTTCTCTTTATTTTCCAGGATTTTGGTGCTACTAATCTTTTTAAATGTCTTTTAACCATCTTGAATCACTTTTTTTCTTCTTGCTTTTTGATTTTTTTATCAGCTTTTTTTGACCTGTTTACCATTGCCATTCTTTTTTTATCATCTAAATTAAGCTCTGTTACAACAAGATTTGAGGGATGTATTGGGTAAAATACTTTTGTTCCATCCTTTTTTATCATTTCAATTCCTGTTATGTAAACCCTTGTTTCTTTCAGGTCAATTCTTTCTATGTTCCCTGTTTTTTTCTTGAACTGGCCTCTCAATATAGTCACCCTGTCACCTTTTCTTAGCCTGATGCTTCTTCTATTGTATTTTTTCATTAAATCTTTTGAAAGGTGAGCAGACATAAACCTGCCTCTTATGTGCAGTGGAGCATTATAGCTGTATTTGCGCTGCTTCCTTGGCTGCTTGCTCCTTATCCATTTATCTGAAAATTCTTTTTTCATGATGATCACACAATGGTTCTTGCTAACTTTGCTATGCCAGGCCATCTCTCACAGGCCTCTTTTGCTATGGCTCCCTTGAATATTGTCCCTTTTGGGTTTCCCTTGTCATCTTTTAAAACTACAGCTGCATTATCCTCAAACTTTATTCTCATTCCATCTGGCCTTTTGTATTCCTTTTTCTGCCTGACAATAACAGCCATTACAACCTGCTTTGCCATATCAGGATTTCCCTTTTTTACAGATGCCATAACAAGATCACCAACACCTGCACTAGGCATTCTTCCCTTGACAGTCTTGGCTCCCTTTACATTGAATATTTTAATGATCTTGGCGCCTGAATTATCACATGTTGGTATTTTAGCTCCCAACGGCAATCCCTTTGTTACTTTTGCTTTTAATGCTTTCATTTTATTTTTTAATTATTACAAAATGTTTTGTTTTGCTTATTGGCCTGCATTCCTGCACCTTAACAACATCGCCCTCTTTTGCATTAATACAGTCTGGATTATGCACTTGTAATCTTGTTTTTCTTTTTTCATACCTTTCATATTTTGGTATGTAGTGCCTTCTCTCTATTTCGATGGTTGCTGTTCTATGGGACTTTGCACTAACAACCCTTTCAGTAAATGTTCTCCCTCTTAATTTCAGACTGCCATGTATGGGACAGTTTTTATCACTACATTCCCTGCCCTTGCTTCCGGAAACATCTGGTTTCTTTGGCATAGGAGAGCTCTGCTCTTTTGGTGTTTTTGTTTTATTATTCATGAACATTCACCTTTGTTTAATTCTTTCTTCTGGTCTTGTTGTTAATGATTTTCCATTGATTTGGATATTTTTTTCCTTAAGCTTGAATTCAAAAACACACTGGTCTTTGATTATGCTTTTTCTTCCTTCTTCTGTCTTGACTATAAACATATTTTTTGTTTCATCAATGATTTTGCCTTTAAGGCCTCTGTTAAAGCGATTTTCTGATTCAATAACTTCTGTATCTAAGCCTATTAACTCGCTTCTTGCAAGCCCTTTCTTATTAAAGTTCATTATCTTATATCAATTGTCTCGTGTGAAAAACCCATCTGGATGAGGTTTGCCTTAACCTTTTGTTTGTGATCTCCCTGCAATTCAATCCTTCCCTCTTTTGCTGTTCCTCCACATGCAAACTTTGTTTTCAGTTTTTTTGCAAGGTCTTTAAGGTTAATTTCCTTACTGTCAATGCCTTCTATTAATGTGTATTTTTTGCCAAATTTTTTACGGATAACATACACTTTTATTATCTGGCTCTCTTTGGCTATTGTCTCACAAACACACAGTTCCTTGGGTAGCCCACACTTTGGACATATTTCACTCATTGCTTTTTTTCACCACCTTTGATTTTTAAAACAGTCAAAATCCTTGCGACAGTTTTTTTTATTACTCTAACCTGTCCAGGACTCTTTGGATTTGTTCCTGTGGCAATCTGGGCATTATGCTTAATCAGCTCTTTTTTAAGTTCCTCAAGCTTTGTTTTCAATTCTTTACTGCCCATTGATTCAATTTCTTTTATCTTAAGTGCCATCTTAACCCTTTTTCTTTAGTTGTTTTTTAGGTTCTTTTTTTATGATTTTTTTGGTTTCTTTTTTCTCTTTCTTTGGTTTGGATTTTTTCTCTTCTTTTTCTTGTTTCTTCTTTAATTCTTTATCCCCTTTAGGTTTTTCTTTCTCTTCTTTAACAGGCTTTTCTTCCTTAATTTCTTCTATGATTTCCTCTTTTTCTTCTAAGAGCTGTATTTTATCTGGCAGCTTTATGTCAGGGGGCATAATGCTTACCTTAACACCAACAACACCTGTTTTTATAACAGCCCTGATCTTTGCTTTATTTACTCCTGTTATTGCTATATCACCACATTTTTTCAGATAACCAGAATAGACCCGCCATGATTTTGCCCTTGCTCCAGGTATTTTTCCGGATATTACAATCTCAATTCCAAGTGCACCTGCATTCATTACCTCTTCCATTGTCTTATGCATTATCCCTTTAAACCTTGCAGTTCCGAATTTTTCAAGAGATTCTGCAATTGAGCCAGCAACAACCCCTGCATCAAGGTTTATTTTCTCAATCTCATTGATTTCTATCTGGGGATTTTCCAGCTCAAAACTGTTTTTTAGGTTTTTTGTAAGTTTTGTTATGTTCTGGCCCTTTCTTCCGACAATCAGTCCTGGTCTTGCTGCATATATTATTATCTTTTCACCAAGGGGAGTCCTTTGAAGTTTTATATGGCTGTAGCCAGAGCCCTTTACATTTTTAGCTATCATTTCCTGGATCTGGTGTTCTTTTTTCTTTTGTGCAACAATCTGTCTTTCAATCATTTTTTATCAGTTTTTTTCTCTTTTGTTTTTTTGTTTTCTTTCTTCTTTGTTAGTTCATTAATTGTAGGAATCTTTTTGGGTTCTTGTTTTGATTTGGCTTTTTCTGCCAGCTCAGCAGCCGTTGGAATATTTTCTGTTTTAGTTTCTTTTTTTAGTGCTTCCTTTTTTTCTTCTACTGGTTTTTTGGTATCTTTTGGTTGCTCTTTTTTTGATTCAGTTTTTTCTATTTCTTTAATTTCCTTTGGCTTTTCTTCTTTTTTCTCTTCCTGTTTTTTGATTGGTTTTGATTCTTCTTCCTTGACAAGTTCTTTTTTTGTTTCAACTTTCTTTGTTTCTTTTTTAACTTCTTTCTTTTTAATTTCTTTTTCCTCAACAACAATCTCAATATGTGTTCTTTTCATTGCTATCCTGCTTTGTCTGCCGTAATGCCATGACTTAGGGCCTTTTTTAGCACACGCATGTATTATAACAAGGCTTGATGTATCCAGGCCATTGTGCTGGGCATTTGCCTCAACCAGGTTTACTAATTTTAATATTTCCCTGCATGCCTTTACAGGATATTTTCCAGGGCCAATTCCATGCTTATGACCAGCTCCTTCTGTAAACCTTGTGAATGGAATAGGTTTTTTCATATCAATAACTTCATTTAATGTATCCCTTGCTTTCTGGATATCCTTTCCTCTGATAAAGTTGCATATCTCAATGCCTTGTTTTGCTGATATTGGTAATAATAATCCAACAGCCCTTGCTCTATGCTCATTTACTGTTGCTGAATATTTGTATTGTGACATTTTCTTACCTTACTGAAAGACTTGCGCTTGACCTGGTAGCTCCAACACCAGGTGCATGATGTGTTACCCTTTTTCTTGTGAGTACAAATTCCCCTAAATAATGACCAATCATCTCAGGCTGTATTAATACCGGGATAAACTCCTTTCCATTATGAACCCTTATGTTTTTTCCAACCATCTGCGGAATAATTATTACATCCCTGCATTTTGTTTTTATGTTATTTCTTTTAATTACATTATTCATAAATATTCTCTGTGAGTCTGTTCTCTCCCTTTTAAGGCTTCTTCTCTGCCTTGCAGGAACAAGTTCTGCAAAATCATTAATGCTCATATTCTTTAACTCTTCAAGGGTTTTTCCCCTGTAAGTGAATTCTTTTTTTACCATTTTACTTCTTCTTCCTTCCCATCCTTCTTGGATGTAATGCACCAACATTTCTTCCTGGAGGCGCATTTTTTGGTGCTATGGTTGGCTTTCCCTTATGGGCAGAGCTTGTGCCTCCAAATGGATGATCAACAGCATTCTGTGATGTTCCAGATATACTTGGCCAGAGCTTGTTTTTTGCCTTCATTGCATAAAATTTTTTTCCAGCCTTCAAAAAAGGCTTTTCCTTTCTTCCCCCTCCAGCAATCATACCAATTGTTGCCCTGCAGTTTGGATGAAATTCTTTTTGTTTTTTTGAAGGCAGTTGAACAACAACCCTGTTTTTCATTTTTGCAATTACCCTTGCAAATGTTCCAGATGACCTTACAAACTTTCCCCCATCACCTGGCTGGTTTTCAATATTATAGATTAATGTTCCCTCAGGTACATCTTTAAGCAAGAGCATATTACCATTTTCTGGAGCTGTTTTTTCACCGCATTCAACAACATCTCCTACTTTTATTCCCTCAGGAGCAATCATGAGGTTCTTGATATTGTTGCTGTATTCCAAGACAACCAAAGGCGCTGAGTGGCCAGCACATCTTATTATATCAATAACTTTTGCATTTAATTTTTCTTTATTGGATAAATAAGAAGGTTTTCCTTTATACCTGAAGCTAGGTGCCCTGTATGTTGGGCCTCCCTTTCCCCTTGCCTGCTGTATAAGTCTCTTACCCATGAGCTTTTTAATAAAAACCTCGGAAAAACATGTGCGACATTCAACTTCGTTGAAGTCCCACT
>JAFCEA010000099.1 GCA_017609385.1 Candidatus Woesearchaeota archaeon | reverse complement strand
ATGAGTCAAGAAATATAGGTGGAGGTGCTCCTGTTATAGAAACTGATGAAGGGTGGCTTATGATATACCATTCAGTTGAGGATTCTAATAATGGGAAGATATATCATGCTAGTGCAGCTCTCCTTGATAAGAAAAATCCATGTAAAGTTATCGGGCGTTTAAATAAGCCATTATTCTCTCCAACTGAGGAATATGAAAAGTTAGGAGACGTTAATAATGTTGTCTTTCCAACAGCTACCGCTATTTTTGATGATAGATTATATATATATTATGGCGCAACTGACAAAAGGATAGCTGTTGCTTCAGTAATGAGCTTCTGGATGAATTATTGAATGAAAAAAGTGATATTGACATTCAGTCTGAGATTGAGTTTACAGCAGGACAGGTGTTTAATGAAGGGTTAAACAAGGAAATAACACTGACTCAACTAAAAAATAGTCTGAAAAAAGATGACAAAATAATCTTAATGGCAATTGGATGGTTAGCCAGTCAAGGCAAGATAATTTTCTTAAGTGATGGCAATAACATCAAAATAAAGACTAAAGAGTGATTCCTTCTAGAAAGATTTATAATTAAATCAAGTTCCTAATTTTACTATGAAACATAAATCATCATGGATACTGTATATAAGTACATTTCCACCAAGAGAGTGTGGAATAGCTACGTTTACAAAGGATTTAGTTATAGCTATGGATAAGAAATTCTCTCCTTCTATAAAATCCAAGGTTCTTGCAATGAATAATAATAGCACTAATATCTACAATTATCCTGAAGATGTCATACTAGAAATAAGTGATACAGACATTTCTGAATATATTGAAACAGCGAAGAAGATAAACAAAATAGGTGCTATAAAGCTAGTGAATATCCAACATGAATTTGGGATTTTTGGTGGAGAATATGGCAGCTATCTTATAGCATTTCTCGAAGCACTGAAAAAACCAGTTTTAATAACATTCCATAGCGTGCTACCAAATCCTAATAATAAACTAAAGAAAGTTGTTTGTACTTTGGCAGAAAAATCAGATTGTATTATAGTGATGACAAAGAAAGGCATTGACATCCTAAGAAGTGAATATGGCATAAAAACAGACATAAAGCTTATACCTCATGGCATTCCTACTGTTAATTTTGAATCCAGCCTAAAAGAAAAAACAAAGTTAGGTTATAAAGGTAAGATTATTCTTTCATCCTTTGGTATGATGAATCCTGGTAAAGGTTATGAGTATGTCATTGAAGCTCTGCCCAAAGTTGTTGAAAAATTTCCTAACCTATTATACATTATTGTTGGAGAAACCCACCCTGTTGTCAGAAAAAAAGAAGGAGAGCAATACAGAAATTTCCTTGAGAGCAAAGTAAAGGATCTTGGCTTACAAAAACATGTGAAATTTTACAATAAATATGTGAAACTAAGTGAGATAATAAAGTATCTCAAGTCAACTGATATCTATTTATGCTCTAATCTTAACCCTAATCAGATAACAAGCGGAACTCTTGTTTATGCCCTTGGGGCAGGCAGAGCAGCAATCTCAACACCATTCTTGCATGCTAAGGATATCATCACTCCTGAAAGAGGCATACTGGTTAATTTTAAGGACAATAATTCAATTAGAGATGCAATTTTAAAAATCCTTTCAAATCCCGCTTTAAAGGGACTAATGGAAAAAAACGCTTACTCTTATACAAGGCATATGGCATGGCCTAATGTTGCACTGTCTTACATGGAGGTATTTAATAAGTACTTGAACATCAAAGATAAATATGAAAAATCATTCCCTAAAATCAAGCTTAACCACCTTTTAAGACTTACAGATGATTTTGGAATATTTCAATTTGTGAATTATACCAAGCCCGATAAAACCGATGGCTATACACTTGATGACAATGCAAGAGCTATGATAGTTTGTTGCATGCATTACAATAAATTCAAACAAGACTCTCAATTAAATCTTATAAAGACATATCTGGATTTCATCAAATATGTCCAGCAGAAGGATGGAAGGTTATTCAATTTTGTAGACCATAATAGAAAAATAAATCTTGACAACTGGGTAGATGATGCACATGGCAGGGCATTATGGGCTCTTGGTTTTTTAATATCTATAGATTTACTCCCAAAAGAATTGAAGAGTGAGGCTGAAGAGATTTTTAAAAAGGCATTGGGTATAGTAAATAAGATTAAGTCTCCAAGAGCAGTTGCCTTTATAATTCTTGGATTATATTTCTACAATAAAGCAAAACCCACATCTGAGATTATTCCCACAATAAAGATGCTGGCTGATCATCTGGTTTCTTTATACAATGATAATTCTTCTAAGGAGTGGAAGTGGTTTGAAACTTATCTTACTTACTCTAACAGTAAATTACCTGAGTCCCTCTTTTATGCTTATTTAGCAACTAAAGATGAAAAATATCTGAATATTGCAAAATTAACATTGAATTTCTTGATATCTATAACTTTTGAAAATAATAGGTTTGCACCAATTGGTCAGGATGGTTGGTATTTTAAAGACGGCCATAAAGCACATTTTGACCAGCAGCCAGTGGATACATCTTCTATGGTACAGACCCTTATCTTAGCTAAAGAGGTTACAAATGAAGAAAAGTATATGAAGAATGCAGTTATTTGAACACACTGGCGGTTGTCATGATGGTATTGGCAAGTCATCAATAAACCTTAATCAAGGCGCAGAATCAACCATATCCTACCTTATAGCAAGATTAAGCTTAGAGGGTTATTACATACAATCTTAAGATACGGGACAGAAAGGACTATTTCAGGAAAGATTTAATTAAGTCAAAAAGTTCACCAATATTTTTTTGAACCCTTTTGCAGAGTTGTCTATTTATTGGCATCTGCCAGTTTATCACATAATTCCTCCAATCAGACCCTCTTAATTTAGATGAATGTTGCCCAAAAAAAATTAGGATTTCTTTGTCATTTACAAATCCCTCTTCATTTACAACAATTAAGTAGGGCAATTCATGAAGGTATTTTCTTCCAGCAGACATATAGGCAAGCATTGAGTGATGCCCATCGAATAACACAAGTTCATTTTCCTTAGTCTGGACCAATTTGATATTGGGTAACCTGCTTGGATGAAGAATATCTTTTTCTGATTCTATTTGTTGAATCATACACTTTATCTGCTGAATATCTTTAATTCCATCTTTATTATGTAAATTTATAATTCGCCTTAGGAGGATTTTTTTACCTATTTTTTCTATTTTTAATTTTATCTTATCTGAAAAAATACTTTTTTCGAAAAAATTTACTGCCTTGTATATGTCTTTAGCAGAAGCAGGAATGATTTCTGAAAAGGTATTTACAGAATCAAGTGATTTCAGAGGATAAGATAGTTTTATAATTTTATGATTCATTTTGTGACTATACCAAAAACTTAATTATATTTAATATTTTAGTTTCTTAAGAATTAAATAGCCCCGCACGGATTCGAACCGTGGTCACAAGGTCCAGGGCCTTGTATGATTGGCCACTACACTACGGGGCTGTAAACAAGAGAAAAAGGCCTGTTTTTAAAAAGTTTTCCAAAAGCATTAAATATCCTGATATTTTCCATCTTGATATGAAAAAAATAGGAGATGGAGCAGAGGCAATAATTTATCTAAACAAAGATATTGTTGTAAAGGACAGAATCAAAAAGGGCTACCGTTTAAAGGAAATAGATGAAAAACTAAGGAAATTCAGGACAAGAAGGGAAACAAAGGTTTTGGAAAAGCTTCATGCAATTGATTTCCCAATACCAAAGCTTATTCTTTCAGATGACAAAAACATGCTCATAAAGATGCAATTCCTTAAAGGAAAAAAACTAAGGGATGCTTTAAACAAAAATAATTGTGTAAGGTTATGCAAAGAGTTAGGAAAGAAAATAGCAATTCTGCATAAAAATAATATTATTCACGGCGACTTAACAACCTCAAACATGATAGTCAACAAAGAGATTTATTTCATTGACTTTGGCCTAAGTTTTTTCTCAGACAAAACAGAGGATAAGGCTGTTGATATTCACCTTTTAAGGCAGGCCTTAGAATCAAAGCATCACAAAATCTTTAAAAATGCCTTCAAAGCAGTCTTATCTGGATATAAAACAAAAAACCCTGATTATAACACAATAATAAAAAGGCTTGAAAAAGTAGAGGCAAGGGGAAGATACAAAGGAAAATCTTAAAATCAAAAGGTTTTTATACTGAAAATCAAAATAATAATAAAAAATGGGTGTTATTTCAAATACGCTAAAAAAGCTTAGTGGAAAAAAGCTTGGAAAAATAGAAAAAAAGTGGGTGTTTGACGCTTCTTCTTCTATATCATCAATCCCAATAGCAGGAGAAATAAC
>JAFCEA010000098.1 GCA_017609385.1 Candidatus Woesearchaeota archaeon | reverse complement strand
CTATAACCTTATAATTATTTTGAAGAAGCCTTCTTACTGCATGGCTGCCTATATACCCTGCACCGCCTGTTACCAGTATTTTCATCTTTCACCTTTAATGTACAGACCGCTTATATAAAGTTTTTTGTTTTTTAATTGTAAAAAACATAACTTTAATAAAGAAGTTCTTATCGAAATTTATTGATTAATAAGAATAAACAAATTTAATTAAAATGACCAAAAAAATCCTGATAATTGGGGCTGGTCCTGCAGGACTTGCCTGTGCACATGAATTATCTGTCAATAAAACAAAAGACCTTAATGTGGATGTCATTGAAATGGCTGGACAGGTTGGAGGCATAAGCAAAACAATAGAGTTTGATGGATATTATTATGACCTTGGAGGTCACCGCTTTTTCTCAAAAATTAATGAAGTTAATGAGTTATGGAAAAAAACATTGCCAAATGATTTTCTTGTTAGGGAGAGGTTGTCAAGAATATATTATAACAATCAATTTTATAATTATCCCTTGCAAATAAAAAATGTCTTGCTTAATTTAGGGATGGTTGAATCCTTTCTGATATTGCTGTCATTCATCAAGGCAAAGATTTTTCCCTTTAAGGAAGAAAATAATTTTGAGCAGTGGGTGACAAACAGGTTTGGAAGCAGGTTATACAAAACTTTTTTTAAGACATATACTGAAAAGGTATGGGGCATACCATGCAAGCAAATCCAGGCAGAATGGGTTGCCCAAAGAATAAAAAACTTATCTTTTGTTAGTGCAATACTTAATGCACTGCCATTGAAAAGAAAGGGCAATAAGATAAAGACATTAATTACAAAATTTAATTATCCTAGATATGGGCCCGGAATGATGTATGAGGCTATGGCAAAAAATATAGAAAAAAACAATAAGAACTTTAAAGTAAATTTAAATTCAGAGCTTGTTAAATTAGACTATAAAAATAAAAAATGGATAGCAACAATCAAGCAGAAAGGTTCTAAGCTTTTGGTAAAAGAATATGATGAGATTGTATCAACAATGCCTATTAGTTCTTTAATATTAAGCATGAATTATGATATTCCTGAGGATATTAAAGAAATAGCAGCTAAGCTGAAATACAGGGCTTTTCTGGTTGTATGTTTAGTTTTTAATAAACCTAATAAATTAAAGGACAACTGGATTTATATACATGAGAAATCTGTTAAGCTTGGCCGTTTGCAGGTATTGAATAACTGGAGCCCTTTTATGGTCAAGAACAAAAACTATTCATCTTATGGTGCAGAATATTTTTGCAGTGAAGGAGATGAAATCTGGACCAAGCCAGACAAGGAATTAGTTGAGCTTGCTGTAAAAGAACTGAAATTATGCGGATTAGTTCCCAAAGATTATGAGTGTATCAAGGGCAATGTTGTATATGCAAAAAAGACATACCCTGTATATGATGAGTTTTATAGGGATAATATGCCCAAGTTTATTGAATTTGTTAAAACTATACCTAAACTGCAAGTTGCTGGAAGATGTGGGATGTTTAAATACAATAATATGGACCATTCAATTTACACAGGGCTTTTAGCAGCAAGAAATATTATTTTAGAACACCATAAATATGACCTTTGGTCTGTTAACCAGGATGAGGAATATCATGAAATTAAAAAAGAATGATAAATCATTTTCTAAGCCACACTTGCTGAAATTTCTCTTTCATATAATCTCTATTCTCTTTGGAATTGGATTAATAGTTGGAATTGGGTATTATATAGGCATACAGGAATTTCTTATAGAGCTTAAAAAAATTCAGATAGTTGCTTTAATTCCTTTGATAATTGTTTATTCTTTTTCATGGTTCTTCAGGGCTACACGGCTAAAGAAAATAATTAAAATATTTAAAAAAGATATAAGCCTTTCTGACAGTTTATGTATTGAGGTTTTGGGGAATTTTGCCAATTTTATATTTCCTGCAAAATTAGGTGATGTAAGCAAGATAATATATTTGAAGAAGAGAAAAGATTTAGGCTATAAGCAAGCTACATTTTCTGTTTTCTTAGTGCGCATTATGGATTTAGTAGCTGTCCTGTCATTAACTCTTATTAGTGCTCTATTTATATCAAGAAGAGTTATATTGGATTTCTCTTTGTATATTTCTTTGGCAATAATAATCTTTGTTTTGATAGCTTTATTCACCTTGATTTTTTACCTAAAACCATCAATCTATTATTTTTTCTTCATTGGTCCCTTAAAAAAAGTTTTGCCTATAATTAAGAGGCTCAGGACATTAATGATAACTAACTTATCAAGTTTGATTGCAATTTATGGAATATCCTTACTAGTGTGGACATTTGATGTTTTGACACTGTATATATTCTTTGTTATGTATGAAATAAAACTCTCTATAATTGCAATAGCCTTTGTGCTTTTCCTGTCAAATCTTGTTAAGACAATCCCAATCACGCCTAATGGCATAGGCTTTTATGAGGGAATAATGGTTGTCCTTTTGGTTGCTTTTGGTGTAACCCAGAGCACAGCTTTTACAGTGGCCTTATTAGACCATGG
>JAFCEA010000097.1 GCA_017609385.1 Candidatus Woesearchaeota archaeon | reverse complement strand
GGCAGATAAAGTAACAATACAGTTCAATAAAGACTACCCATTAAAGCTTGAATACAAGGAAATTGACAAGGTTGTAATAAGCTTTGTGCTTGCACCAAGGGTTGAGAGCGAATAAAATCTATTTCTTTTTTTTAATAATTTTATGGAATATCTTTACTCAATATATCTTTCAATATCTCTTATTTTCCTTGGATTTAAGCTACCTCTAACCCTTTCCGCAAAGAAAAGTAATCTTGTTAAGAAAACAAAAGATTTATATATAACCTTTATTATGGTTATTATAACCTTAATTGAGGTTATTTAAAATGAGCTTATTAAGATTTTTGAATTCAAATAAGAACGCCAGAAAAGTATTTGGCAAAGGGGAATTAAAGATAATTGAAAAACAATTGTTAGGAATAAATCTAACCCAGTCAGAAAAGAATAGGCTTTCAAGAGATATAAGACAGAAACTTGAATTTATTAAAGAAGCATCTAGATTCTCTGAAGAATTTAAGCTTAAGAAAGGATCTGAAATAAAAAAGATGGTTGAAGAAGCAAAAGAAGCTATTCTAAATGATATTTTTTTCAGAAAAATTAAGGAAGTCTTATTATTTGGTTCTTTTGTGGAGAACAAATTTACTTTTAAATCTGATGTAGATATAGCAGTAAAATTTGATAAAATAACTATAAAAGAATCAGCTCTCTTTAGAAAAAGGATTTCAGGCAAAGTTAACCAAAAAGTTGATGTGCAGGTTTATAATTATTTGCATAGTAAGATTAAAAAAGAGATTGACAATAAGGGAAAAATATTATACAAAAATGAGAATAAATGATAACATAAGACTCCTGAGGAAGATAAAGAAGCCTTTGATATTCTTGCACATGAAAAAATTATTTCACAAGAGTTAGCTATAAAATTTAAGGAAGCAAAGGGAATGAGAAATATAGAACTGATGATGAATTAATTTTCCATTCAATTACATAGGAGTTGGAATCAGATGTAAGTGAATTAATTAAGTCTCTTAAGAAGTAATGACTGGGGGCTTTGATGTGATTTAATTAAGAATTATTCAATAAGTTCTTTCTGCTGAGAGCTCCATTTGCGGTTTGAGGTTTTTTTTAGCCATTCTGTATATTTGTCAATAAATGCCAGCCTATCCTTAAAGTTTTCTTCTTTTAGCTTTTTCAATTCCCCTAAATCTATATGTGGAGTTTTCATGTTAAATAATTGTTAAATACCTCCACTATTTTAAGTTTTTGGTTGAATTCCTTAAGTAGTGGCATATCTAGGTTTTCTTTGAAAAGATTATAAAGGAAACGTGCATCCTCAATATCTTTTTCACTTCCCAAATACAGCTTAAATGATATCTGCAGCTCTAAAGGGGAGATAAATAATGTGTGATTATTAAAAACAACCATTTTCCTGTTATCCAAAGCCCACCTATCCAAGTCAATTTTAGAGAATTTAACCTCCACATTAGGTATAAACTTGTCTTTTTCAGAGAATCGGAGTGCATGATGTTTAGTTAAATATTCATCATAAGCCTCATTTACATTTGTTGTAATAATGCATTCAAACACCTTATTTAATTCATCCCACAATAATTGAAATCTTTTAAAATCAAGATTTTCAATGAACACATCAATACCCTCAGATGCCCTGTTCCTCCCAAAGAGTATGGAAACATACCCGGAAACCAAAACATATTTTATACTTAATCTGTTTAATATATCAGTAAAGCCAATAACAAATTTATCCAAACTGCTTAATTCTTTCTCAAATTTAATTTCAGATTTAGAGAAATGTATATCCATGATTAATAATAAAAGAGAAGATATATAAAAATCTTTTTAATACTTCATAGCAATAAGATTTGGTTTTCCTTTATAGAGCCACAAATTCTTAAGCACCTCTTTTGGATTGGAACTTCCTGGCTATGAAAGTTAAAGTTTTTTACTTACATAATAAGTATTAAATCTATAATATTACTTATATGATGGGTATTAATAATCTTTTTTTCTTACATAATAAGTATTATTTATTTTTGATTACTTATATAATAAGTATAAAAACTTATTTTTCTTACATAATAAGTAAATTAATAGTTGTTTTATGCTACTAATAGAAAGATTTATATATAAGCTACTTACATAATAAGTAGAAAAAAGAGGCTTGAAAATAACCAACAGGGATAAAATAGACAAGGAGGGGGAAACTTCTAGTTTTAATTTATTAAAGCAATATCTAAAAAATCCTGAAGATTTTGAAAATGCATTAAAGTCATTGTTGGGTTATTTAGAGAAAGAAAGGGGTTTTAGTCCTGATGAAATTATAAGGTTAGTTGTTAAGGAAAAAAAGCCAGGGGCTGTTGAAATTCCTGTATGTATTTTTAACAATAAGTTAAGTGCATTGGAGTCTGTTGTAAAATACCTCAAGGAAAACCTTGATTCCAGATATAGTGAGATTGCAAAACTTCTTAACAGGAATGACAGGACAATATGGACAACTTATTCTAATTCAAGGAAAAAGCTTACTGAAAAATTTGCTATTGAAGATAATAAATACTTCATTCCTGCTTCAATCA
>JAFCEA010000096.1 GCA_017609385.1 Candidatus Woesearchaeota archaeon | reverse complement strand
AACTTCTTAACAGGAATGACAGGACAATATGGACAACTTATTCTAATTCAAGGAAAAAGCTTACTGAAAAATTTGCTATTGAAGATAATAAATACTTCATTCCTGCTTCAATCATCAGCAACAGGTCATTTTCTGTTCTTGAATCAATTGTTTCTTACATGAAAGACAACCTAAATCTCAGATACTCTCAAATCGCTTTAATGCTTCATCGTGACCAGAGAACGGTCTGGACAGTTTATAATAGAAAGAAGAAAACATGAGAAAAACAAACAAAAGAGGGAAAAAAGTAAAGTCAACCAACGAAAGGGTTGTGCCTAACCATTTGTGGCGCTTTGATGGAGGCTATGGAACAAAGGTGTATGATATACCAACTATCAAAACATTTATATATAAGGTATCATATGATATAGGGTATCATAAATATATGATATGAGGTATCATAAAAAATAGGTGAATGCTATGAAAATTGAAGAACATGAAGAATCACTAAAGCAACATAAAGAAGCTATATTTGATTGGGCACTGGAAGTTAAGGGAATAGAAAACAGCCAGCGCATAATAGGCCTGCATGCATCAAGGGCTGCTCTTGACATCCTAGCAATATATCTTCAGAAGACAAAGAGAATTGGTCCAGGAATGCAACTCAATCATAGGTGGTTTAAAAGTAGAAAAGTTGCTGACAAGCTTCCAGCCTTTCCCCATAAAGTACCAATATTGGGGAAAATCATAGAATTGGAAAAAACCTGCGAAAAACTCAGCTATGGCTCAAAAAAGAGCAAAGTCGAGATATTGAAAGCTGTAAAACTTCTTCAGGGTATTGAAGAGGATGTAACTAAGGTGATGAAAAATGAAGTTGAATAAAAAAATTATTGCGAGCAAAGTGAGCGAGTGGGACTTCAATTGCTCTGCAATTGAATGTCGCACATCGGCGTCAACCAACGAAAGGGTTGGAGGTGATGAAAAATGAAAAGAAATAAGATTATATCATATGCACTTGCTTTCACATCTTTTCTCTTAAGAAGAATACAGAATATAAATGCTGTTGTGCTATTTGGCTCAGTTGCAAGAGGGGATTATGATGATGAGAGTGATATTGATTTGTTTATAGAAACAGAAGAGAGTGAGAAAAAAATAGAAGAAAGCCTAAAGCTGTTTAAAAAATCAAAAGAGCATGAAAAATATCTAGATTTAGGAGTAAAAAATCAGATTTCACTGAAGGTAGGAGAGCTTAAGGATTGGCCTAGCCTAAGAGAAAGCATTCTAGACAATGGCATAACCCTATATGGCAAATATGAAGAGCTGCCAGAAAACCTAAAGCATTTCATCCTATTCACTATTTCAATGAAGAAATTGCACCAAAAGACAAAGCTAAAGGTATGGAGAAGAGTTTATGGCTACAAACAAAAGGTTGGTAATAAGATATACAAGAAAAAAGGAATAGTAGAAACTCTTGGGGGAAGAAGATTTGGAGATGGGATGCTTGCCATACCAAAAAACAGGGAGAATGATATGATTAGTTTCCTCAACAAGCTCAATGTAAACTACACAAAACAAGATGGTTATCTAAAAGAATGAATAAGAAATCAAAACTTTGGATTAGTGCTTAGGTTAGTTACTCAAATAGGCGATTCAAGAAAGAGAATGAGTAAAACAAAAAAGAAAAGGAGAGAGAAAATAGCTAATTTAAAGATAAAGCCATGCAAAAAAGTTAAATCTAAAAATAATTCTCATTACTTAACCAAGAACAGGCTTATGGTGCCAGCAGCTTTATTAGTTATTATTCTAGTTATGCTGGTTTTCTTAAGGCCTGTGTTTATTGGCTATTTTGCATTGGAGAATGCCAGCTCTTATACACAGGATGTTGATGCTTTGTTTGTTGAAAATACAAGTTATTTATTAGAGCTGGAACAGGGAGAGCTGAAATCCTTTAAATTAAGCGGCTCAGTAATCGGAGATGGCTCTGCTAAGGTTTACCTTGAAACATATAATGAAAGCTACCTTGTCTTTGATTCCAGTGCTTTGAAAGAGGAAGGTCTTAGTGGTATAACAGGTTTTGCTGTTGAGGATTTGAATGAAACACAAGAAATAAATGAAACATACCAAACTAATGAAACAACAGAGCTAAATGAAACTACTGCTGTAAATGAGATAATTCCAGTTAATGAAACCATTGTTGCGAACGGAAGTGAGCAAGTGGGACTAAGCGAACCTAGTGAGCGCATGTCGCACAATCTATCAAATGGATTTTCATTTGTTTTGAATGAATCATTAAATGAAACAATCCAAATTAATGAAACAATTGGTTTGAATAAAACATTAGTTAATAAAACACTGGAAAACCTTACAAACCCACCTGAAGATGCAGAGATTTTAATTGAGCTTGAATATAATGATGAAACAGAATTTGATATTGATAATAATGGAATAGAGACAAAGGGTGGGATAGTTGACTTTAATGTTAATGCAGAATTTAACTGGGCTGTTAATGAAACTAATTTATGCACAAAATGGGAAACATATTCTGTAGAAAATGAAACAAGCGTAACAGTCTGTTATGGAAATAAGAGATGCTGTAATTTTATTGGG
>JAFCEA010000095.1 GCA_017609385.1 Candidatus Woesearchaeota archaeon | reverse complement strand
CCCATATCTTGTATAATGCCCTAGGAACAGCACCATGCTCAAATTCAGTAGCACTCATATAATCAAAAGACCATATTTTACTTGATAAGTCCATCCCTTCCTTAGGCATTCCTCTATTACGTAATCCTGCACCAAATGAAAAGGGACTTATCCTTTCTGTTGGTTTTTTCAATCGTTGAATAAGATGAGTTTTTTCCATTTTATACTCCTAAAGTTAATTATTTTCATTAAATATAATCCAAAAGATTTCATATATCGCTAAACCTTATCTCTTTATCTATAAGTTTTCTCAGAATATCTTTCAGATCAGCTATCTTTATCCGTGCCTGTTTAGTTGTATCCCTGTCTCTGATTGTAACTGATTTGTCTTTTAATGAGTCAAAGTCGACTGTAATGCAAAAAGGAGTTCCTATTTCATCTGATCTTGCATATCTTCTCCCTATTGAGCCTGATTTGTCATAGTTTAAATTATATGTTTTCTTCAGTTCATTATAAATTCCTCTTGCAATTTTAATTAATTCTGGCTTGCTTATTAAAGGAAAAATTCCTGCTTTTACAGGAGCGAGCTTTGGATCCAGTTTTAAGACAATGTTTCCTCTTTTCTTGTCATCATTATAGGCATCAAACATAAAGACAAGGAATGCACGTCCAACTCCTAGGCTTGGCTCTGCAACAACATGCGGAACAATTTTCTTGTTTGTTTCCTGGTCAAATATGCTCAAGTCTTTTTTTGAGTGCTTAATATGCTGCTGTAAGTCAAAATCAGTTCTGTTGGCAATTCCCTCTAATTCTTTCCATCCAAATGGGAAGTTATATTCTAAATCCCATGTATCCAGGGCATAATGGCTTAGCTCCTGTTTTGTATGCTGCCTTATTCTGAAATTGTCTGGTTTTGCTCCAAGGTTAACAAACCATTTATGCTCTGTTGCAAGCCAGTAGGCATGCCATTCTGTTTTTATGATTTTTTTATCTAGTGCTTGCTTCATTGTCATCTTAACAGGTTTTTTATGCTTTTTTTGCAGCTCAGCAGATAGTATATTCATCTTATGGTTTAAGACTTGTTTTAGAAAAGGGCATTTGTTTATGTTTTTTGGATGAACAAAATACTCAATTTCCATCATCTCAAACTCTCTTGTTCTGAACAAAAAGTCCCTTGGTGAGATTTCATTCCTGAATGCCTTTCCGATCTGTGCAATTCCAAAGGGTAATTTTAATCTTGAGTTTTCTGCAACTAACTTAAAATCAGCAAATATTAGCTGAGCTGTCTCTGGCCTTAAATAAGCTGTGCTGCCCTCTACTGGCCCAACATTGGTCTTAAACATAAGGTTAAGGTCACCTATTACCTCATATTCTCCGCTGCATTCACACCTTGCCTTGCCTATTTCACTCTTGTCTATTTTGTTTGGCTTTTTGCATTTCCTGCATTTTACATAAACATCTGTGAAGCTGGCGACATGGCCGGAAGCCTGCCAAATCTTTGGGTTTGTTATAATGCTTCCGTCAATGCCAACAATATCCTCTCTCTCCTGTACATGGAATCTCCACCATTCCTTTTTGATGTTATTCCTTATTTCAACGCAATTAGGCCCAAAATCAAAGAATCCGGACAGGCCTCCGTAAATCTCTCCAGAAGGATAAACCAGGCCCTTCTTCTTGCAGAATATGGCCATTTCCTCAATTGATAACTTATTATCTGCCATAATAGAACTAATAATTAAACTCTTATATAAAATTGTTTCTATCCAAAATTCTAAAACAGGCAGTTCATAGAAAAAATGAAAAAAAGACAGGCCGAGCCTGTTGTAAGGGTTAAGGATTTCGGAAAATACTTTGGATTGAAATAAAAAGGTTTATATATTTTTGAATAATAAGCTTAAATGGGGTATGAAGAATGGAGGAAAATTACCAATTTTTTATGAAAACAAAAATGGATCCTTATATTGGTAAGTGGATTGCAATATGTAACCAAAAGATAGTTTCTTATGGAAAAGATGTAAAGAAAGTTTTTAAGGAGGCTAAAGAAAAATATCCCAAAGAAAAACCCCTTTTAACTAGAATACCTGACAAAGAAACAATGATTTTCTGATTATAAAATGACTATTTACTTTAGATACAAAAGTGTTAAAAGATCGGATGGTACAAAGGTTAAAACTCCCTCAATTCCTATCTCATTAAGTGGCAAGGAGAAGTTTGATACTATTGCTCTTTTAGATTCAGGAGCTGATATATATCTGCAATCCCACTAGGTATTGCGGAAATTCTTGGATTGGACTTAAGTGGGAAAAGAACACCTGCTTAGGGGATTGGAGGAAAGGTTGATTCTGTTGAAACAAAAATGAGTATAAAAGTTGAAAAACATCACGAGCATTATAGTTTTCAAATTCCTGTAAAAGTTATACTAGGAGCTTATGATTTTCCTCTTCTTCTAGGCAGATTAGGATTTTTTGACAAATTTATAATATCCTTTGATCAAAGACAAGAAAAGGTTTCACTAAAGAGAATAATAAGAAGGTAATTTTAAATTATAAATAAATTTGAAAGTTACTATTCAAATTCTTTTTAGTTGGCTCAAGACCCAAACTAACCGAGCATCCAATATAGAAACAAATAAATATAA
>JAFCEA010000094.1 GCA_017609385.1 Candidatus Woesearchaeota archaeon | reverse complement strand
TTGTCGGGGAGAAGATACCGACCTGCAAGCCGGTAAGAAGATACCATGAGTCATCTGATCAAGCAATGATGAGCAGGGGGACTTAACCTGCCGCGTAGCGGCTTACTTGAACAATTGGGTGCACTTGACCGCTATTCCGCTGCGCCCTTTGGGCTTGCGTCTTGTCGGCTGGTGACCCTTGTCGTTCGCGCCGCCTATAGATAAAACCAAGGGCGCGGGCGGTAAGACGTACCGAGAATTGAGAGACATGATATTCATAAAAGCGACGGCGGCGCGAATGGCCGAGCTGAGCGACCGCTCAGACGCCTTGCCCGCGCCTGACGGCGCGAACAAGTCGCTGGAGCGGAAATTACTCCGACCACAGCTTGCAATTGGAAGCAACCTCTGGCCGTCGTAATTCCGCTCGGCTCGGCCATTATAAATTAATTCTTGGAGGGATAAAATGAGAAAAATAAAAATTATCTTTATCGTATTCATATCGTTGTATATATCAGGATGTGGCATTGCTCTTCAATCTACAATGCCCGTCCATAGATTTGGTAAAAACTACGAAATAGACAAAATATATACTGTTAATACGGGTTCTCCAATGATTACGGTTTATAATTTATATTTATTTCCAGAATATAAACCCAAATATACTTTTGATCCACCTAATGCAGGAGTAGTTAATACTCCTCCATTAACTCCAGACCAAAAATGGATAGCATTTTATTCACATAAAAATAATTATATTATTCAGTCAAAAGATTATATTTCTTTTTTAGGTATAGAAATAAAGCCAAACGGAGAACTTGGAAATACTCAAGCATGGATTAACCTGAATCCGATAGGACCTAAAGTAAGGATGTTGCAATCAACATGGAAACTTCCTGATCCTCAATTATTTGTTAAAACTGAGGGATATCCTAAAGAAGGTTCTTTTAAAGCTGAGCTAATTTATAATGGAATAATGAATGGAGTAATATCCATATCCTATAGAGAATTTATAGACAATCTTGCCAGGGTCGCATTTTATCAAGAATTAAAATATGATCTGAAAGAAAGTAACGAAATTAGCTTTAGAACAATTAAAATTAAAGTTTTAGATGCAACAAATAATGAAATTGCCTTTAAAGTTCTTGATGATGGTGGTTTACCTTGGATGCCTTTAAAATAATACTCATAACTTTCTTTAAAATCGATGATTAAAATTAGAATAATTTATAACAAGCCAGTGCACCAGACCGCCAATCCGCTGCGCCCTTTGGGCTTGCGTCTTGTCGGCTGGTGACTTTGGGCGATATAAGGACTATTCTGTTGATGAAAATAGCCTTAATATCATGTGTAAGTAAAAAGCTTACAACAAAAGCAAAAGCGAAGGAATTATATATCAGCACCTTATTTAAGTTAAATTTGAAATTTGCAATCAAAATGAAGTCAGATAAAATATTTATACTTTCAGCAAAATATGGATTGCTTGAACTTGAGGATGAAATATCTCCATACAATCAAACTTTAAATAAAATGAACTCTGAGGAACGAAAGCGTTGGGCGTTATTGGTAATAGAGAAGCTAAAAAACAAATGCAGCTTAAAAGATGATCACTTCATCATATTGGCTGGTCATAAGTACCGTCAATATTTATTGCCAAGTCTATCGTCATACGAAATCCCTCTCAAAGGGATGACAATAGGGAAACAATTACAATTTTTGAAAAATAATACATAAAATTGATTTTATACAATAGCGGTTCGCTATGGAAGTTAATGAAATAAAAATAAAAAATATATTGGTTGAACACGGAAAGATACTTTTCGATTCACCGAAATCTTCTGTCAATTTTACTGGTATTGCTAAAGCCGATATACTTTTGAATGACTTGTCAGATTATCCACATGCATTTGTGCTTGCATGTGTGATGGACAGACAAATTAAAGCAGAAAAAGCATGGATTATTCCTTTCAAATTTTCGGAAAAAGTTGGAGGATTTTCTATGGAAATCCTCAAACAGTTAACCCCAAAACAAGTATACCAGCTTATGTCCCAACCCGAGCCTCTTCATAGGTTCGTAGATAAAATGAGTATACTTTTTCATTCTGCGATACAGAAAATCAATAAAGACTATGGTGATGATGCTTCTCGTATATGGTCTGATAAGCCATCAAGCGCAGAAGTCGTATATAGATTTTTAGAATTTGACGGTGTTGGTCCTAAAATAGCGACCATGGCCGCAAATATTCTTGCTAGGGATTTCAAGATTCCATTTACGGATTATTACTCTATTGATATTTCAGCAGATGTGCATATTAGACGTGTCTTCTATCGTCTTGGGTTATGCTCACAAAATGCAACTGTTGAGCAGGTAATTTATAAAGCAAGAACGTTATACCCAGAGTTTCCTGGGCTAATGGATTTACCTTGTTGGGAAATAGGCAGAAAGTGGTGTAAGCCACAAAATCCACTATGTGGTGATTGTTATATGAATGATGTCTGTCCTACCTTTTTAACAAAATAGAAAAATGGCTAACAAATAAAGGATTAGTCCCGAGTCGAGGGTCGGGACTAATCCATGGTTCAAGAAGCCGCGGGCAATAGGGGAAAAAGTCGATGGTTTCAGGATGATTTTGAAGGTTGGATCAGGCGAAAAGTTTGAGGAAAATCTTTAAAAAGCGGCTGTCCATCGAAAATCTGGTCATTCATCGTCATTAAGATCTTGATCTAAACTGGTGAAAACGGGCATTTGGGTGGAGGGGTAGTGGTGAGGCATGCCCTTGGCACTGTTGAGGCATCTCCTGTGTGCTAAAAAGAAATTCTTCTTTCACGCTTTATTTTCTATCCCGAAGGTCCCCATCGGGGAGGTTTTAGGAAGGCAATAAAAGTTAGAGTATG
>JAFCEA010000093.1 GCA_017609385.1 Candidatus Woesearchaeota archaeon | reverse complement strand
ATAATGAAACTGGATTAAGTTATACACCTCTTAAGTTCAAAGAGTATTAAACTTACGTAACTTAGGCAAATGTCTTTTCTTTAGAATAGTAACATTAGCGAAAGATTTATAAATAAGCTTTGATTATAATCTTATTATGAAACCTAAAGTATATGAAACACAAATGAATGCTATTGATAATGGTGGTTATGATATTTTTGCTCCTAATGTGTATTATGATCCCAATCTTATTGTTTTGGAGGATTTAGAAAAAATATGTACATCTCTACCTATTGCAAAAAAAGTGTTAAAATTCACATCTGGTTCAAAACCCCTTGAAGCAAAATATTTTCAGATGTATGACCCTGCTAATAATAATCTATGTGGCATTTTAGTAGGTATCTATCTTAGGAATCTTGTTGATAAACAAACTGTTATAATGGAAATTCAATCCCTAAATGAAAAATTACCTAAAAAATTAGAAAAAGTAATTAATGATTATAATTTTGTATTACAAAAACAAGCATAAGACACATTATAATACATCTGCCCTTCACAAAAATAGGACTTATTCTCGATTGAATATAACAAGAGTTTGATGTTAAAAAAGAAAATTTTATAAACATTAGAAAATATTTATCAAAAAGGTGGTTAAATGAAGCTTAAGGTAGGGAAAAAACTTATACCTGTTTTTGAAAAAAAGAAAGCAGCACCAATACAAAGTTCTGGTTTCCGAAGACCTACAACTGGTTTTCCAAGATCTCAACCAATGGGGCAAAAACCTATTTTAAGACCTGGGCCATCAATTTATCCAGGAGTCAGTGGAATTAAAAAAGAGAAACCAAAGGATATCACACAGGTGATAGCTAACCTTCCAAAGGACGAGCTTTATTCCTATATTTCTATTATACTGGGCTTAATCTTTATTTTTATTGCTGTGATCATTTGGTAAACCTAAAAAGTATGAAAAGATTTTATAACCTCTTTTTTGTAATTCTGAAAAAGTTTTTCTTCTGACCCCTTATTTACCAAAATTCTACTTATCACTTCATCTTCACCAGCATCCATTCTTTGGGATTTCCAGTAAGCAAGCATATATTTACCCAAATCACTCGGAGTCATATGCTTGTAAATGAAATAACTCTTATCATTAAAATGTATTACTGCAACACAATCTAATTTTATATCAGAGGTTTTAATTTTCTCAATTTCATATCCATCTAAAATCATATTTATTAAGGCATTTTTTTTCCTTGGTATTCTAATCTCATTGCTTCCATCGAAAATTTTTTTTCTATATTTATTACAAAAATTAAGGAGGTTGTCCAATTCCTCCATGTTTATATTTATATAATTAAAAATAGCTGAAGAGTATTTTAATTTTATTTTGGCATTTAAGTATTGTTTTAAATATAAATTAATTTTTTTAATCTGATGCCCTCTAAGAACAAGGCTATCTAAACTAAGTTTTCCTTTTATTTTTGTTGCCATTTTCTTCACCAATAGTTAATTAACCATTAAAAAGTAGCAACTAATATATAAAACTTTGTTTTTTTACATCCTTTCAGGGGCCTCTATTCCAAGAAGATTAAGGCCACTCTTCAGAACCTGTCTTATAGAATTTATTAAAAGAATTCTTGCATTTCTCAATTCTTGTTTTTCTTTTAGAATCTGGTGAATATGATAAAACTCATTAAAACTCTGTGATAAGTCAAGCAGATAGCGGGCTATTAATGATGGTTTGTATGAATCTGCTGCATTTTCAACAACATCTGGAAACTTGCCTAAAAGTTTAATTAATTCAGTTTCCTCTTTTTCTTTTAATAAAGATAAATCTGTTTTATCAACAAAACTCTTGTCTATCTTTTCTCCAAACTTTCTCAAAATGCTGCAGATACGTGCATGTGCATACTGGATATATGGGCCGGTTTCACCCTCAAAAGATATTGATTCCCTTGGATTAAAAACAAAATCCTTTAGTGCATCGTACTTAAGAATAAAGAACTTTAATGCTCCAAGACCAATCTGCTCTGCTCTTTTATCTATCTCTTTTTTATCTAACTCATGCCTTTTTTGTATTTCTTTTTTTGCAAGAGCTATCATATCCTCAACAATGTTATCAGCATCAACAATTGTTCCTTCCCTTGACTTCATCTTTCCCTCAGGAAGAGCAATCATTCCATAAGCTAAATGATAACATCCATCATAATTTTTAAATCCAATTAGTTCAAGAATCTTAAACAATTGTTTAAAGTGAAGCTTCTGCTCTGAGCCAACTACGTATATTGATTTATCCATCTTGAAATCAGCGTATTTTAATTTTGCCAAAATTAGGTCCTGGGTCATGTAAACACTTGTGCCATCTGATCTTAGAAGAATCTTGTTTGGAAGATTGTATTTCTCAAGGTTTACAAATATGTTTCCTTTTTCATCCTTTTCAAAAATCCCTTTTTTAAGTTCATCCATAACAAGCTTTTTTCCCTGCTTGTAATAGTCACTTTCATTGTATACTTTAACATGTTTTATGCCAAATCTTTTATATGTCTGATCAAAGCCATTAAATGCCCAGTTATTCATCTTTTTCCATAGCTTTATTGTTTCTGGATCCCCTTGCTCCCATTTTCTTAACATATCTTGTGCCCCATCTTCAAGCTTTGGATGCTCTTTCAGCTTTTTGTTGAATTACCCCATTTCTTGTAAGCAAGCATTGACTTGCATATGTGTATTCCGCGATCATTATTCATATTTACCCTAAAGACCTTAAAGCCATTGAACTCAAGAATTCTTGAAAGGCTTTCACCAATAAGCATGTTCCTCACATGGCCGAGATGCAGTGGCTTGTTTGTGTTTGGTGCCGGATATTCAATAACAACCCTTTGTTTATTTGAAGAGGAGCCATATTTATCTTTTTCAGAGATTATTTTTTTTATTATAAAGTCGTTGAGGATATCATTGTTTACAAAGAAATTAACATATGGGCCTGTGCTTTTTATCCCTTTTATGTATTGGTTTGGCTTGAGCTTTGATGCTAAATCCCGTGCAATCTCTATAGGGCTTTTCTTTAGCTCTTTTGCCAGGCCAAAGCATGGAAATGCATAATCTCCAAGTTTAGAATCAGGCGGGGTTTCAACTTCTATTGGCCCCCTTACCTCTTTTTTCAATAGCTTAATAACTGCCTGTTTAAAGAGTTGCATAGAAGGGATGTTTATCTCTTTATTTATT
>JAFCEA010000092.1 GCA_017609385.1 Candidatus Woesearchaeota archaeon | reverse complement strand
GCAATGAAATGCAGTCTGGAACAGTTTACATGTCAACATCAAAAAAGGCCAGCAGTCTTGCAAAATATATCTTTTTGGGCCTGTCTGTTCTGCTGAATGTTTTATTAATATGGAAAAAATGAGAGAGAATTAAATCAAACTATTATAATTATCCTTAATTTCAATAATTTTCTGAAAAGTTATTAGTCTGGAATCTTTTGGTATTCCTTTATGCTCCCTTTCATAGGCCCATGTTTCACAAGGTATGTAAATCATCTTAATTCCTGCCTTAAATGCTGGTGAAACATCACTTCTTATGGAATTGCCAACATGCCATACTTTTGATTTATCTCTATTGCCTACAATCTTATCTATTACACCTGCATCTTTTTGAGGAACTATGTAGATTTCTTTACCAAACCATTTTTTACAGTCAGTTGCCTTTATTTTCTTCTTCTGGATTTTTAGATCCCCTTTTGTTAAGAGAATTAGCTCATCCTCTTTTTCAACAAGGTAATCTAATGTTTCTTTAGCGCCTTCAACAAGGCCCAGTTTTTCCCATCTCTTTTCGTCAAATGCCAGCATTCCTATTTCATATGCTTTTTTCAGGTCTTCTTCATCATAATCTATATTTTTCTCCTTACAGATGGCTTTGTAGGTTTGTTGAAAAGAAGTTGGAAACCTTTCCATGGAAAAGCCCATTGTTTCGACATTTTCATTGTCTATTTTAACTTCAAGGTTTATAATGTATTGTACATCAGGTGCATTGGGCCATAATTTTTCAAATATCATCCATCTGAGAAATTCAAGCTGGGCATAAGAGTAATCATGCTGATTCCAGGCTAATGTATCATCATAGTCAAATATAAATGTTTTATTCATTTTTCTTATATACTGGCTTTATTGATTTATTAACAATTATTTCAATCCCAGCTCCAACAATTAACTTTTCTGCCATCTCAAAATTATATGGCTGATTTATTAATTCAGGAACAAGAGTCCTTTCTTTTTTGTTTGAGTATACTTCATTAGGTGTAACCAATTTCTTAATTTTTGCATCAACTATTGATTTTGCACAATCAGCACATGGAAACCAGCTGCTTAAGTAAATTGTTCCCTTATATATTCCTCCATTATATTCGGCTACTTTACTAATTGCCCTTCTTTCTGCGTGCGAACCAGGGCAAAGCTCCATTCCTTTTCCAGAAGGATAGCTCTCTCTTAAACATTTGTCATGTTTCATGAAATCTGGAGGACCATTCCAACATGATTCAACATAATTTCCGCAAAGATCGTATATTACAGCTGCAACAGGATGTTTTAAGCAGGTTGAATTTTTAAGTGCTTCTTCCAGATAGGATTTAACATCTTCAGCTTTAACTTTATCCATTTTAACTTAAGAAATTTTGATTCTTACACATATATAAACCTTTTGCTTGTATCTATTTTATAATAGTAATAGTTTATGTATTGCTTTAACATACATAGAAACTTTTTTAAAGCTCTTGGGTTTTTTAGTTTGTAATGGTCAGCGAAGAAGAGAAAAAAGAAATAAAGGGAAAGGTAGCTGAAGGAAAGATTCTTACAAGGGTTATAATAGAAATAGTTGGAAAGCCAAAAGAGCATATTGAAAAGGCATTAAAAGTTGTTGTTGAAAAAATAAAAGAAGAAAAAGATATAGAAGTAGTTGAAGAGCAAATATTTAATGCAGAAAAGCAGGAGGAGATGTTTAGCACATTTGCAGAGCTTGGGATATTGTTTAATAACTTGCAGGCCTTAATTGAGTTTTGCTTTGACTTTATGCCATCTTCTATTGAGATATTAGATCCAGAAAAACTAAGCTTCAAATCAAATAATTTTGCAGGACTGATAAATGATCTGCTGGCAAGGCTTCACCAGATAAACCTTAAAGTGGTTCAAAACAACCTTGAAAAAAAAGCATTAAAAAAGAACATTCTCAATATGCTGAAAAACATTGTTATGATACTGCTTAGCATTAACACCATGAAATTGGAACAGCTTTCAAAGAGCAGCGGCATAAATGAAAAGGATTTGAAGCCATTGCTTGATTCAATGGTAAAGGAAAATATAATTAATCTTAAAGAAGGGGTTTATAGCTTAAAAAAATAAAATGCCTGACCTTAAAAAACAGTCAGAGGCAGTGCTTTTTGCAGCTGGCAATAAAATTGAAATTGGAGAAATAGCCAGGTTATGCAAGGCAGATATAAATTCTTTAAAGAAGGCATTAAAGGAATTAAAAAAAGATTATGATGAAAAGGATTCCAGCCTTATGGTATCTGAAGAGGGAAATTTCTGGAAACTTACTGTAAGGGAAGCTTACATGGATTTAGTTCAGCAGATAAATCCCCACACAGAGTTAAGCAAGACAACAATTGAGACATTAGCTGTAATTGCATGGAAAGCACCAATACTGCAGTCAGATGTTATAAAAACAAGAACAAACAAGGCTTATGACCATATAAAGGAACTGGTTGATTCTGGCTTTCTGATAAAGCAAAGGCACGGCAGAAGCTATATGCTCAAGCTGTCACAAAAGTTCTTTGAGTATTTTGACCTCAAGGATAAGAAAGATATTAAAGAGCGATTTAAGGATTTTGTAGACATTAATGAGGAAGAGCTAAAGAAGTCAGAAGAAGAGAGGTTAAAAAAAGAAGAGGAAGCTGAAAAAGCAAAAGAAGAAGCAGAGGAAGAGCCAAAGCAAACAGAAGAGCAGGATAAAAAAGAAAAGGAATTAGAAGAAACCAATGAACAAACAGAAGAACCAGCAGGAAAAGAGCAGGAAGTCAAAGAAGAAGAAAAATATGAAAAAGAAGAAGAATTAAAGGGAACAACTGAACAGGAAACCAAAGAACAACCCAAAGAATCAGAGAAAAAATAGATTCGCTTAAAATCAAAAATTAATAAAATTGAGTAATCAAAATGTCATCTCCACTGGAATATAAAAAGGATCCAT
>JAFCEA010000091.1 GCA_017609385.1 Candidatus Woesearchaeota archaeon | reverse complement strand
CGGCGTTTTATATTTCTATTAATAATTGGTTTAAAAAAAGAAAACTATTAAAACAAAGGCAATATCGAAAGATTATGAAAAAAGAGGTTATTTTAAGTTTAGTAATTGTATTATTTCTAGTTTCTCTTTGTTCAGCAGATGATTCCTGGCTCTACAACAGCGAGAAACTGCTTATTGAGCTTAATATTTCATCAAGCATGGAGATTGTTCCAGAAAGCCCTGATTATTATGTTGATTATGTAAAAGCAAAGCTTTCTTTTTTTCCAGAGGATGATTTTCAGCAAAGGTTAATCAAACTGGAAACAAGCCCCAATTCCTTTAAAAAAAATGGAATAATTGAATTTAAATGGGAACAACCATATGAAAAAAAACTTTATTTTTTATTAAACTCCGAGGTTGAAACAGAAAACAAGCTTAAAAAAATAACAAGCAAGGTAAAATTTCCACTAAAAAATCTTGATGAAGAATATGTAAAATACACAAAGCCAACAGAAAACATTGATTTAAATAATAATATAATAAGGATTGCATCAGATATTGCAGAAGGCGAGGATGACCTTTATGCAATAACACACAAACTTGCAGGCTGGGTAAGAAAAAATCTTGAATATGACATCAAATATGGAAATACAACTAAAAAATGTTCCTGGGTTTTAAAAAACAAAATAGGAACATGTGATGAGTTCTCATCCCTGTTTATTGCATTATGCCGCTCATTAGGCATTCCTGCAAGATATGTTTCAGGTGTTGCTTATTCTAATATTCCTGAATTGGAGGGCTTTGGAAACCATGCATGGGCAGAGGCTTATTTTCCAGGTTATGGGTGGGTGCCATTTGACCCAACATATGGAGAGTTTGGATTTGTTAATCCATCTCATATAAAACTAAAAACATCAGCAGATTCAGGGAATACATCAACAGGCTATGAATGGAAAGGTCATGATTTTGATGTTATTGCAGAAAAACTTGATATAAGTGCAAAATTAAAAAAAACAACTGGAATAAAAAAACCCCTTATCAAAATTGAAGCTGATGTCCTAAAGGATAATGTTGGTTTTGGCTCATATAATCTTATAGAAGCAACAATTGAAAATCTTAAAAATTATTATATACCAATAACCCTGCACCTTTCAGTACCTCTTGAGCTAGATGTTATTGAAGGTAATAAAAAGAATATATTGCTAATGCCTGATGAAAGAAAAAAGGTTTATTGGATAGCAAGGTTAACAGAAGATCTTGAAAGAAATTATATCTACACATTACCTACAACTGTTTATGACCTAAGCAATATTTCCTCAACATCAAGCTTTAAGGCAAAATTTGATGACTTAATACTAACAAAATCAGAAATCAATGAAATCCTTGAAGACAGGGCAGAAGAGAAGTTAAAGGTATATTCAAGAAGCCTTGATTTTGTATGCAGCCTAGACAAGGAAGAGTATTATACAGATGAGAACATATTAGCAGAATGTTATCTTAAGAACACTGGCAACATCTTTCTTAATAATATAAAGGCCTGTTTAGAAAATGATTGTAAAATCCTTAGCCTGGGTATATCACAGGAAAAAAATATTAATTTCTCAACAAAGCCCAGGGGTTTAGGAAAAAAACAAATAGTTGTAAGGGCAAGGAATGAGCAACTATCAAAAACCATTTATCTGAATTATAATATCCTTGATTATCCAAATATAACAATAACTGATTTAACTTATCCAGCTGAGGTTTTAGAGGTTTTATTCAATAAGGATTATTTAATAAGCTTTATTCTAAATAAGTCCTCTGATTCAATTCCTAAAAATATTGAAATAAGTTTGTTGCAGAACAGTTTTCCTGAAAAATGGGGTTTAAGAAGTCTTGATAAAAATAAGATATTTGACATAAGCCTTAATTCTAAAACACTGCATGAAGGAGAAAATGATTTTGAGGTTATAGTCAGTTATGAAGATAACAAAAGCAGAGTATATAAAACAAAAAAGAATTTTTCAATAACCCTTGCTAAGCTTAGTCTTTACAGCCTTGAGTTGTGGCTTGAAAGCCTTTTCTAAAATCATTTAAAGGTTATTGCCCCAAAAGTTATTTAAATGACTTGTTGATTAACATTATCTAATGAAACTTTCAATAAGAAAAGGTTTTAGTTTTGGATTAACATCTGGGATTATTACTACCCTAGGTATAATTGTGGGTCTGCACTCCAGCACATATTCAACTCTTGTTGTTATTGGTGGCATAGTTGTAATAGCAATAGCAGATGCCCTTTCAGATGCATTGGGTATCCATATTTCTGAGGAATCTGAGATTAAACACTCCACAAGGGAAATCTGGGAGTCAACAATTAGTACATTCCTGTCTAAGTTTGTTTTTGCATTGACATTTATTGTTCCATTTTTATTATTCTCACTTTCTACTGCAATAATTGCCAGCGTAATATGGGGTTTTTCGCTAATAATCATGTTTAGTTTGTATCTTGCTAAACAAGAAAATCTAAAACCCTATAAGGTGGTTTTGGAACATTTAGTTATTGCTATTATGGTTGTTGTTATAACCCATTATATTGGGAAATGGGTAGCAACTTTTGGTTAATAAAGAATATTTTAAAAAATTAGTTTTAAGATAACAGCAATAACAACAAACCAGAAATAATTTAAAAAAATATTTTTTAAGACAAATGATTTTTTCTTCTTGGTAAGTTTTTTTGCAAACAAAGATCCTGTTGGAAAGCCGTAAAAAAAGATTAGGATTGAATTTGTTACAAATAAGTTCATGTCTCTTGAGCTTAGGAAAAATACAACTGCAAGGAGGGGATAAATTATCTGGCTTTTGATATTTATTGTCATTAAAAAAATAAATAAAATATAGATTGTTATTCTTAAATAAAGGTTTATATTAAAAAAATTCAGTAAAAAAATAAGAATCAGCAGTAATGTAAGTTTCTGCAGTAAGATAAAATATTTTTTTCCGGGCTCTAGCTCTTCTTTAGCTGTAAATGCAAGAATCATCCCAATCAAAAGGCCTGAGAATGACATTAAAGATATCAGGGAATAGTTTAATAATTGCATATTCTATAAAAAAAATAGCTAATATAAAAAGATATTGTTATTGCCAAGGGCTGTGGCCGAACTGAATCAATAAATCAACACCAAGCCTTTTAACCTCTAAAGGAATATCGCACGAGCCAAAACATGAGCCTGCCCAGATTAAAGCCTTAGCCTTTGTCTTTTTTTCTATTTCATTCTGTATAAGCTTTGCTTTTGGTTTGAGGCCATCTGGAAGCTGAATGCAGACTAGTTTGGCCTTTTCCTTGTTGATCTTATCAACAACCCTTTCCAGCTCTAAATCATATTCCATAAAAAAAGCAATAGAAATCAATTATAAAAGGTTTTCTAATTTGTTTTTCAGCTGGCTTACTAGCTTGGTTACTATGATTTTTTTAATTGTCTGATTTAGCCCTAAGTCGAGGTATCTGGCATGTTCCTGTATTTTTTTAATTGAGTCCTTCAGTTTTAAGTAATTAACATTATTTGTATGGTTTAAATTCTTGTTTAGCATATTTAGTTCATCCAAAACATAATCCTCAGGCTTTGAAAGATTAAAAAAAGGTTCATGTGTGTATGCGCTGTCTATTAAGTTTTCTGTATTTTGCTTTTTTTCAAAATAATTTACCAATATTCCCTTAAGGTAAGAAAAATTATCCAAAATAAATTCATGCTTTTTTACAAGAGAATCACAGATGTCTTTGGTTTTGTTCACATGATACCTCAATAAATCCAGGCTGTTGTCATATTCTTCCTTAATTGACTTGTTTTCATTTGGAGGCATCTTTAAATACACCTTATATGCATTACCAAAAACAAGATCATTTTCTTTTTCAGATATTATTGTGCTCTGCTTTTTGCAAAAAGATGTAAGAAGAGAGGAATAACTTTTAGCTATTTCAGCATTTCTGTTGTCATTAAATCGTCCTGCCAGGCCAAGGTTTATCATGCTAAGAGATTCATAACTTACTACTTTTTTGAAAATAGCATCACTCATAAGGGTTTTGTTTATATCCAATAGGTAAAAACCCCCCTTATCTGAAAACTCAATCGATTCTGCAAGAAATTCGCAGACATTGTAGTGACAATCTTTATTATATTTATCTTTGTATGTCTCAAGAACATGTGTTAATATGCCCCCTGGAACTTTCATATTCTTAACTATCTCTGTCAGTACAGCAATACTTGACATCTGCTCTTTACTATTGCTTCTGATGTGTAACATTTTGTCTTAAATTATCAACAAGCTTTGTAAAACAAGATAAATTAAATAATTTAAAATGTTTTTTATGTATAAGGTTTTTTCCTTAGACCCTCTTTGCATGTGAAAGGATTATAAAAAATAAGCTTATCCTTAATAAGCTTTGTTATTTCTTCCTGTGAGTTTGGCTTGCTCAAATAAATATCTGAAAGCCCAACCCTATTTTCTCTTCCTGCTTCTATTATATATTCTTCTTCTAAAACTTCATTTATGCTTTCCATTTTTATTCCTCCTTATCTCTTCTCCTTGTTTTTCTATGGAGTTGTTAAAAAAATTTATTTCCTTTGGATTGTAATACATCGCAGATACAACCTCTTTAAAACCCTGCCCTATTGCATGGTTTACAATTTGTGTGTAACTTAGTAAATCCTTGTTCTCGATTTTAAGTCTTAACAATGCGTAATCAAAACCCTCAACAAAATAATATTCCTGTCCATTTATTATTTCTTTATAAGCTGGCTTCCCGCCTATTTCAAGGCTATTGACCAGTTTTTCCTGGAAACTCTGGTTTATTTTGTCACTAATCTCTTTAAAGTATTCTGGTTCTTCTTTTATTTCATCACTAATTTTAGTTGGATTAGGTTCTTCATTAACCTTATCATCAATTGTTGTTCCTTCCTGTGCAAAAACTCCAGTAGCCAAAACAAAAGAAACAAGACCTATCCCAACTATTGTATATACACCTTTTTTAATTCCATTTTTGATCTTTTTATATAGGTTTTCTTGCATTTTAACTTATGTCTAGTTGAATTAACTAACTAACCTCAGGTTAAGATTATGTTTTTTATTGAATTCCTCTACTATTTCATTTAGATTGAATGTGTCCCACATGCCAAAGGATATCTCTTTATTATTATGTTTTATTGTGGTCATTTTTAACCTCCTCATATTTAAATTGTTCTTTTACATACTCTAATGGATCATACTTTGATTTTACCTTGGTTTTTTTCACAATATCTAATAAATCACTCATTTAGTCACCCTGTATTTGCTATTTTGCAGTAAGTATAACTACTATATAAATCTTTCTATTTTGTTATTACATATGGGTAGTAAATTAAAGAAATTAGACCTTATTTACTGGTTTTTTATATACGGAAATCTCATGAATTTCTTGCATTCAAGGCAGTAGTAAACAACCTTCTTATTATGAAGCCTTATCCTGCAGTTGACATCTGGCATAAGAAATTTATAGCAGTGCTTGCAGAACTGCTTTTGCAGTTCAGAGGGAATCCTAACCTTGTACTTCATGGCTATCTTTCTGGCCAGTTCAACATACCTGTTTGAAAGCTCTTTATCTTCCTTAAAAACTTCTCTTGCCTCCTTGAAAAGAGTTTTAATCCTCTCAAGAGCAATTGCCTTCTGGTCTGCAGACTTTTTCTTATATTTCCTCATGAGCTAAAAGAACATAAAAGAATATAAATATAACTCTTTTGCAGTTTCTTTTAATGCTTTTGTAATTGGTGTTAATCTGTAATCCAAATCTTTTTTTGCTTTATTTGAATTAACAAAAAAACAGTAGTCCATTATCCTAAGACTTTCTCGTGTGATTAGTGATGGAACAAATAATGGAGCTAGAGAATTAACAAATTTAGGTATCCTTATTATTTTTTGTGTCCTTAGTGCTTTCTTTATTTCTTTAATCAGCTGGTTAAATGTAATATTATGGCCTCCAAGATTATATACTTCAACCTTATCTGGTTTTTTCCTGTTAGGATTAGTAATTCTTTTTAGTGCCTGAACATAGGCTCTTGATACATCATCTACATATACAAAACTTGCTCCACCCCTGAAATAAGGTTCAAAT
>JAFCEA010000090.1 GCA_017609385.1 Candidatus Woesearchaeota archaeon | reverse complement strand
TCCCTCAACTTTGGCGCTGGTAGAAGGAGTTGTTTTTAATTCTTTATAGCCACCAATATCTGAATTGCTATCATAACCAAATAAATCTATTCCTGCATTAATACTCACTTCATCAACATATTCTTTATTAACTATATCTTTATTATTTGTGGGTGTGTGTTGGATTGTCCCCTTTTGGCTTCTCAAATCTAGGGCTTCCAGAATTCCTCTCCAAACTTGATGTCCTTTATTTTTAACTCTCCACATAATAGACTAAGAATTCTAAACCTTATTAACTTTGTGTTCCAGCAATTCTCACAACAGCTTTTGGCTGGTGAAGTTGAGTTACACCAATTTCCACTGCCCTAATTCTTACTGATTTGAATGGGTCAACTGTTGTATTAGTTGTTAAAGGGACTGCTGATTTCCAAGTTCCACAGATTTTAGGGACAACAACTAACGCCATCGACGCTGTCACGTTGTTTGATTGGATTAATTGAATACCAACAAGTTTTCCTACTCTTCCATTTTTTGCCATGTCCTCGCCGATGCTTGGGAATTGTGCCCCGCTATCTGCAAGATATTTAACTATGCTCCTGTGGTCTTTAGGAGAAATAAAACATTGTAAATTTGATGTAGGATAATTAAACTCTGCAAGCATTTGTTTAGCACGCATTAAGTCATCTATTATTGCCGCGCTTGCAACGTCCCAGTGACGATTTCCACTAATTGTAAAGTGTTGAATGTCTGTTGGAGTTGCAGCCTGGTTCTCTGTTAAGACATCCCAGATTTCACCATCTACTCCTGCAACAACACCTTCTGCGATTTTGAATAATGTTCTGCTCTGAACATCAATATCGTTTGTTAAAATATCTTCCCAGAAGATATTATCTTCAAGTCCATATTTCTCCAACCATGCGCTTTTCTTAACCCACTCGACAGTAGCCTGAGGAAAGTTTGCACCTCTTGGAATACCTTTAACTGCGTTTCCAGTCTTTCCAACTAACGCAGCTGAGGCCTCTGTGTAATAAGTATTTTTCCACGCATTTGTAGTTGAGATAGATAATGCTTGTTTAAATTTATAAGAAAGATTTGTAAATTTCTTTATAACTCTATCTACAACTTCCGCCCTTAGTGCAGTGTCTCCAATTTGTGACATTATTCTTTATCCTTTTTTTTAATTTTTGCCTTTTCTAAAAGCAAATCTATTTTTTTATTTACTTCTTCTAATTTTGCAGATACGCCAGTTAGTATTTCTGACATAAATTGTAAGTTAGCCATTCTATTCTTCCTCTGGAGTTTCTTCAGCAACTTCTTCAGTCACTTCTTCTTCCCCAGTTGTTTCTTCTTCTGCCATTATAATCTTACCCTCACATTAATTGTTTCTGCTGGACTTCCTGTTTCTAAAGCGTAGCCAATTATTGCTGCTCCTTTTCCTCCGTCAGCATTGCTTGCTGAATCTCCCATAACAGAATTAGTAACTCCTGAGATAACACTTTCTCCGACTGCAATTTCAGCGCCTGAGGCATACATTTCAAAAATACCATTAGTCCATACAGAAATTGAGTCACTAAAATCTAAACCATCGTGCCCCTCTGCTGCAATTCCTGCAATCATAGCATTTGAGGCCACACACGCCGCAGCAGTTCTTGGGTCTGATAGCGTCATTAAAGTTCCTTTAGCAACCACTGCGCTTGATGAGATTGTAAATCTTCTTGGGTCTCCGCTATTGTTTACTCCTAATAATTCAACTACTTTAATCTCATTAGCCATAAAAAACTTAACACACCCTTATATTTAAATCTTTTCTTTTTTGATAATAACTATTCAGTGCAGAAAAATCAAACGAAAAATCTCTAAACAGATTTTGAGTTGATTTTATAGGGCCTCTTGAATATATCCTGCCTCGGGAAATAATCGTCTGTCATCTTTTTTTATTCCGATTGGATGAATTGCAACGCCCGGAATATGTAGATGTGATAATGCTCTCCATGAGTTACTTAGAGTTATTGATGCAGGAGTTTTTTTAACTTCTTTAAATATCTTTTTAGGAATTTTTTTAGCTCTAAAGATTTTTCTTAGTGTAGCAAGCCTGATTTTATCTTTAAACTTGTCGTCGCTTCCTGTCTGGCCATCCCTAGTAATACCCATTACTGATAAAACTTCTGCTAAACACTCTTCTGGAAAAATGTACTCGTAAGCGCCTAAAACTGATGGTCTTAATGCTCCTTGAACTATAAAGGTTTCGTCTTTGCCTGTCTTGACATTTCTTCTTATCCACTTCCAAGAAAGTCCCTGCGCTAAAGTTTTCCAGAAGTCTACTTGCTGGTGAATTCCTCTCAAATAAAATATTAAGTGCATTTTAATTCTTGCATAACTAATTGAAATATTTTAATAAAGATTCCCACGACGCCTTCTATTGCAATTATTATTAACAGATTTTCTACTAGTGTCATTCTGGTATAAGTTGTTTTATTATCTTGTCTGCGTCTGCTTGGTCAATATCTTCCTGAGTTGTTTCTTTTGTTACTTGTCCAGCTTCTGCTCTTCCTGCGAGCATTTGTTTAGCAGTTGCTTCTTCTTGCCGAGTGACGACTTCCGCCATTTTTTCTGTTGCCTTTTCCAACCTTTCAGCTGCAGCGTTTGCGCTGTCAATGAGCGAACTTGCTTTTGGCTTACTCCCAACATCTTCTGTTTTAACTGGAGTTTCCTCTGGCGTTTCCTTTCCCACTTCTTTAATTTCATCCGCCTTTTTTTCTAATGTATCTGC
>JAFCEA010000089.1 GCA_017609385.1 Candidatus Woesearchaeota archaeon | reverse complement strand
TATCTGGAATAAGCCAGGATGTAAGGGTTTTATGGGATAATGAAAAAAAAGGCAATAAAAGAGCAGAGCTTGCTCTTGATGTTCTTGCTTATAGGATTACAAAATACATTGGCTCTTATATCCCTGTTTTAAATGGTGTTGATGCAATTGTCTTTACAGCAGGCATTGGAGAGAATGCATATTATTTAAGAGAAAGAATACTGAAGAACTTTGAATACCTTGGCCTCAAGGTTGACAAAACAAGAAACAAAAAAAAACAAGAAACAAAAACAATAAAACAATAATCTCAGCAGATAATTCTAAAATAAAGGCCCTGGTAATCCCAACAAACGAAGAACTCCAGATAGCAAGGGAAACCTTTGAGTTGATTGGAGGTCATGCCAAAGTAAATTAATATTAGGCCTTGGGTTCATCTATTAAAAATGGTTCACGAAGGAATTGTAAGATACAAAAAAGTCGGAAGATAAAACCAATTCTGGCTAAAGGGAGGTTATGAAAAAAACTTCAAGGGGGAATAAAAATGGTTAGTAAGAATGAAAATATAATAGAAGAACAAATTGAAGAATTAGAAGGTAGTAGTAGTGCTGTTACTGTGTTAATCATTCTTGGAATAATAGGTTTATTCTTTTATATAATTCCAGGAATACTTTTCTTTGTAATAGCCGCTATAGTTAGCAATTCCAGAAAAAGTAGTGCTGCTTCATTGAGAGCTCAATTGGAATCAATTAAACAATCTAAAGAGAATAAATCTTCAGTTACAAACAATCCTTTAGACATTTTAAAAAAGCAGTTTGCAGAAGGCAAGATTGATAAAAAAACTTATTTAGAAAAGAAAAAGGTACTTGAGGATTGAACCGCTTAATTCTTGTTAAATAGTTTTCCTATATACAATATGGAAAATTGCATCCGCAAAGTAATTTCAAATGCGTTCTATTAAATGAGTGAAACGATACATCAAAAACAAGAATCAAAGGCAATTTTCCTTTAATGAAGGATAATTTTATATATAATTATGTATTATGTTAGTATTATGACTTTTATTTTATCAGATGTATCTCAATTAGGAATTATAATGGCTTCTGATAGTGCTGCTACTAATAAAGATCCAAAAACAAATAAAACTATATCAATAGATAAAAGAAATAAAACAATATATCTAAGCGAGTTTAATGTAGGTCTTTCTTTTTGGGGGGATGTAGGCATACCAAATGTTGTGTTTATACCAGATTGGATTAAGGGAAGAATTGAGGAATATAAACAAAATCTAAATAACAAGACTAACTTATTAAATCAACATACAGAAAAGTTAGCTAATTATACTAGAGATGAATTGAATAAATTTTTTGAATTGCCCAACAATGATACATACAGAAAATTATCATTAGGTATCCACTTAGGTGGATATATCAAAAATAGCAATAAACTAGTGCCTGCTATTTTTCATATTCATAAAACTGTAGATAATGAGCTTAATATGGATGAATTCCAAATTTCACCCCATATTTGGAATGAAATAAATGGACAAGCTTTTCATGTCAGAAATGGAATGTATAAAGAATTCTCAATATTTTGGGATGCATTTAATGGAGTTGACAAAAGCTTCATTTCTATGTTGCAATACAATCATAAAAATCATATTAAAGACTGTAGGGATCATATTAAATTGAGAGCTGAATGGGTTGCTAATTGGGTTAAACTTATGTGCAATTCTATGAAGCAAGCATATTTGCCTGAAGTCATTGGTAAGAAAGTTAATGTTCTTGTAATTCAAGAAAAAGGCAATAGGAATTTTGAAATTCCTGAATTCAAGGAAATTAATTATTAATCAAAAAATTTCATAAGGAAAATTGCTTACTTTAAACTTTAAAGACTTCAAATTTATTGAGTTTAACGTTTTCAGTTGTGTTATCTACTATTTTGGCCGTCATATCCTCAAAAAATTCTTTCAAAATGTAAAGACAGATTTTTAAATTTTGATTGACCATTAAGATTGTCTATAGCCTCTACAAACTCTGCCAAGGGTAAGAAAGTGCCTGCTGGCGAAAGAAAGTATTCATAATGTTTTCCCCTTTCGCAAACAAACTCCAAAAGATTTATGCCATTCTGGTTAAGAACTTGCGCAAACTCGTTGGCCGACTTTATATCTTGACCACTCGGTTTTCTGCAGTCATAGTAATTAGGATTAATATTTGGATGATTGTGAAATATTAGTACTGATATTTGATTTTCCTGCTTAACATTCTTAGTAATATCTTCCACAGATAAATAAGGAGAAACACCTGAGCGATCAAACCCTTTGTTTAACCAAATCAAATCTACTTTTTTATCCTTTTCAAAAGCAATAATAATCCATTCGTGTTTTTTATATTTCAAAAGTGCTGCAGCTGTTGCTGGAAAACCAAAGATGTTTTCGTTTATTCTATAGAATGTTCCATTCGGATTCATTCGCTTCTTGAATTCTTTATTGACAGTGAATTCTCGGGTATCAAATGAGAAATACATGCGAATTTGCCTATTGCGTCTTTTATCTCCAAGTGATTTTACCTCATCTTTGGTGAGTGGGCGTAGGTGAGTAACAATAAAAGTTAATGAGATAAGTAAGAAAATGCCAATTAATACTAATAGGAATTCCATAATCCGTTCACCATTCTTTTAGGCCAAAATTGCAGATAATTACTGTTAACCAAATTTCTATTAAAAGGGTGTAGTCTCATTCCTGCGAAAGACTAATAATTTAATTTATATCTTAAGATTGCTGCTATTCCGCCGAGGCCATCAAGCTTCTTGCCGCCATCATGGTCTGAGCCGATTATGTTAACACTTCCTTTCATGCTCTCTGTGTTTTTCATCATCTGGTCTATTTTTTCAAACTTCTTTTCAGCCCTTGTTTTCTGGATTAGCTTGTCTGTTATCAAAAGCTTTTCAACAGCCCCTGCAGTAACAGCTTTTTCTGTTTCTTTAAGGCCATAGACAGCCAGGTTGTTTTTTGAGATTTCCTCTAACAATGAC
>JAFCEA010000088.1 GCA_017609385.1 Candidatus Woesearchaeota archaeon | reverse complement strand
TTTTAATATTGTTATTTATTTCATATTTAATAAATGAATCATCTAATTTAATGCCATCAACAATCCCTTTAATCAAGACATGCTCCTTTTCTTTAATCTCAAAAAGCTGAAACTTCAAAGAGCTTGAGCCAGAATTTAATACCAAAATTTTCATCTAAATCACTTTTTTATTTTTGTGCCTGCACAACAGTTATTGCAGTTAAATCAACAATATCCTGAACAGAGCAGCCCCTTGATAAGTCATTCATGGGTTTTTTAAGGCCTTGGAGTATTGGGCCAATTGCCCTTACATTTCCTAACCTTTCAACAAGCTTATAGGATATATTTCCAGCATTAAGGCTTGGAAATACAAGCACATTGATTTTTTCCCTGCAATTAATTTCAGGGCATTTTCTTTCACAAACATTTTCTATAAGTGCAGCATCTGCCTGGATTTCACCAACAACATTTAATCCGGATTTCTTGGCAATCTTTACTGCTTCTCTTACCCTCTCTACATCTCCTCCTTTGCCTGAGCCTATAGTTGAATATGAAAGCATTCCTGCTTTTGCTTTTTTATTAAAAAGATTTTCAAATGTTTTAATTGAAAGCATTGCTATTTCTGCAAGTTCCTCTGAACTTGGATCTGGAATAACAGCGCAGTCAGCAAATAACAAAACCTTGTTTTCTTTTACCATAAGCATTGCTCCAGATACTTTTTTAATATCTTTTTTTGTTTTTATTATCTTAAAAGCAGCCCTTATTGTGTCTGATGTTGTATGAGATGCTCCACAGACAAGGCCATCTGCATCATTATTATAAAGCATCATTGTGCCAAAATAGAGCTCATTTTTCAGGATTTTTTTAGCACCATCCAAACTAATCCCTTTATTCTTTCTTAACTCAAAAAGTTTTTCTGCATACAAATCAAATTTTTCTGATTTAAGGTGGTCAATAATTTCAACACCTTTTAGATTTAGCTTAAGTTCATCAATCTTTCTTAAGATGTCTTTTGGATTACCCAGAAGAATAACCTTGGCAATCTCCTGCTTTAATATAGTCTCAGATGCCTTTAAAATCCTCTCATCAAAGGCCTCTGGAAAAACAATCTTTTTAGGATTCTTTCTGGCTTTTGTTATTATGCTACCCAAAACTTCCATAATCAGAGTAACTTTCTTTTATTTATTTAAAACTTTTCATTTAAAATCCAAAACAAAAATTTTTGTTATAAAATTGAATAATTTGGAACACAATTTAAAATTATTAATCTATTTATGAGTGGCAACAAATCAAAAGATTTATAAACTTCATTTATTTTATGTATACCTAGTTTATTTAGTGAGGTTAAAATGATATTCCTTTCAAGACCAACTTTAGAAGAGATATCAAGAGAAAAACAAATTAAAACTAAATTAAGAAAATGTAATTATGAGCAATTGTGTAATATTTCTACATACATTCCTAAAAAGAATAATTATAATAGAAATCCTTTTCATCCCTTAAATGTTATAAATTCAATTCTTTCTCCATCATCTAGTGGAGAAGAAGCTGCTGAAGAATATAAGGCTCAAAGGGTGAGAAATTTAGCAATAGAAGTAATAGCAGAAAAATATCCCAATCGCAAACAGCCAACTAAACTAGAGGATTACTTATAAAATTATTTTCCCTTTTCAAACTTCTTTTCACGTGGAAAAAAGCCCAAAAAAGGGAACTATTTGATATTAATTTGTGTATTATAACCTACCCCAGCCTGTGACTCTAGTTTTTGACAAATTAGAATTAATCCATATCTTTTATGAATTCATGCAATATTCTTAATCTTTCTATTTCAACAGGCCACCCAACCAATGCCCTATCTATTTTTGTTGTCCTTATCTTTTTGTTTTTTCTTAGGATGTCAAAATGATACTTTATTTTAGAAATGTTAGATACATTTAGCTTTATGTTAAGCTTTCTGCATACCCCAGAAGGGTGTATTGGCCAGCTTTTTCTGATTATTTTGTATACTTCACTGTTTAATCTTTTGCCTCTTAGCTTGGCCATAGTTATTATTACAATCTCAAGAATATTTAAAGTCTTCTATTTAAGGGCCCTTAATGCTCTTCATTCTGTCCCATTTCTCATAGGTTAAGCTTTGGTCTGCCTCAGTTTGTACTTCTATGGAATCCAAGAACATTTTTGACATCGGATTTCCTTTTAGAATTAATTTAATGGTTTTCTTTAATGCTGAACAAAACCTCTTTGCTGTTTTCTCGTTGATGAAGTGTGCATTCATAGCCAAGGGTGATTCTGTCATTACTTCAAAAAACCCGCCATTTTCAAATATAAACCGTTCATATGTTTTTGACTCAATAATATCCATACCCATATAATATATTGATTCCTTATAATTTTTCTCAAGCTCGTCAATGAATTTAACAAGCTCAGCCTTAGCCCTTTCCTGCTCTTTTATGTTCTCCTGCAATTTTCCTTTTTTCTTAATAACAAATGGCAAGAGTTCTCCAACATCCAATACTGGCACAAAAATATGTTTTGTTTTCATTTTTAGGAACTTTTTATACTTATGTAAATCAAAATCCTCCTTTATATATTTTTACATTTTAATATATATACTTTAAACAAACTTATAATCCCTAATTGATAGCTTAAGCATATCACTTAAGGGCCTCACCCTTACTCCTGATTCCTTAAACAATAAATCATATTTTTCATACTTTTTATTATCCATTCCTAATCCAATTGTATGTATGTTTTCTATGTATTCTGAAAGAATTGTTTTTACATCACTAATTTCTTTGAA
>JAFCEA010000010.1 GCA_017609385.1 Candidatus Woesearchaeota archaeon | reverse complement strand
ATTGTGCAATGTTTTTTGCCTTCCCAATACACCCAGCACTTATTGCCAAAAAGCTTCCACTTGGCACATCCTTTACAACAGTCGGGTGTTTTTTTCTTCTTGGCCATATAAAACTAAAAAAACAGCTTTTTAATAAATTTTTCCATTAAACAAAGTATAAATCGCTTAATAAAGGTTATACAACATTGAATTAGGGCTTACAACAAAACCCTTATAAAGTTTAGTTTATTATTTTAAAATATGATAAGAAATGTTGCTATAATAATTTTATATAATGATAAAAAAAGAATTCTTTTACAGCATAGAGAAGAGACTGCTGAAAGGCTTCCAGGATATTGGGGGTTTTTTGGAGGAGGTATTGAGGAAGGTGAAACACCGGAAGAAGCTGTAAGAAGAGAAACAAAGGAAGAACTAGATTATGAATTAGGGAATCCAAAACTTATTATGGTTCAGGAATTTAAAGGTAAACATCATGATGGGACAAAATATGTTTTTGTTGAAAAATATAACCCTTCTAAAAAATTAACAATATATGAAGGGCAAGGTATGAAATGGGTATTACTTAATGAAACAAAACCATTAAAAATTGTTGATCATGACACAGAAGTTCTTGAATATATTAAAGGTAAATTTTGAGTTAATTCCCTTATATCAAAATATGTGTTTCACGCCGATTGTTTCATTGTCCACAGCAATAGTTGAGTTTGTTGTTGCTACTGCAATTCTTGTATTTTGCAGAAAATCTTTAATCAACAGGTTCTTTCCATTATTAATATATATTTTAGGCTTTTATCAGTTCACAGAATTTATGCTGTGCACAAGCAATTATCCCTTCTTTTGGGCTAAAATGGGCTTCATCACTTATTCTTTTCTTCCAGCAGTTGGGCTTCATTTTGTTATGAAACTAACCAACAGAAAGTATAATTACATAACCCTTTATATGATACCTGTAATCTTCTCTTTAATGGCTCTTTTCAAGCCAGGGTTTATTATGCTTTTTTGTTATTTTTTATTTAAGAGCTTTAATAAGGAGAAAAATCAATTAAAAAGAAAATCATATGCTGTAATTTTTGCAGCTACTCTAATAACACTTCTTCCAGCCCTGATTCTTTTTCTTATTTTTCCTGCGTTTAATATTATATTTCCTTCAGTGTATTGTGAATTTGCAGTATTGTTCACAGTTGCAGCACTTATTGCTTCATACTTAGACAATAAAATTCAAAATAAGAAATAAGAAAGTAGATATGATTCTTAAGAATATTAAGGCAGCCATGTCTTGGGGTTTTTTAGCTTGTCTGGAAGGTATTTTTCCATGACAAAATTAAGGCCACCAACAGCTAAAGCTTGCTGCTCTGCCCTGACTTTCATGTCATTTAACTGCTTTATGGCCTTTTGCCATTCTTTGTAATGATGCACAAATGGATCATTCTTTATTGCATCCTTGCCTCGTTTAACATCCACTTCTTTCAAAGGATGTGTTGGCAATTTATAATCAATTATATCCTGCGGTGTAAGGCCCAGGAATTTTGCATTAGGAACACAAAAATACTTATTGATATGGGCTGCATTTCCGCTTCCAACTTTTAATGTTCTGTAGATGTTCATAAACCCATAGAAATCACAGTCAGTAAACACATAAACAGGCAATTTCTTTTCATCACTTAATCTTCTTATAAAGCGCCTGCATGCCCTTGTTGGAACACCACCCATGCTAATAAGTATGCAGTTTGCCTTTTTCCAGTATTTGTGCTTTACTAATCTTTGATGCATACCTGCTGTTTCAATTGCAAGTACAAAATCAGCATTTGTCTCAAACTTCAAGTGCTCTACAGAATTTGGTATGGCATATGCTCCAGAGCCCATTTTTGTGCAGTCAATCTTAATTTCTTTTTTTGTATCTGGGTCCTCATCAATAACAATAAGCTTTCCAGAAACAGCTCCGCCTTTTTCCTCAGGGATAAAGCCAAGAGCTTCCCTGTTTACCATCATCATTGCTTCAATATCATCCATAACAGTATCTGATTCTGGCTGCTCCTTAAAGCGGGCATCACCCCAGTTCTTACTAACATAATATACCTCTCTCTTTGTTGCAATATCATCACTATCAACAAGTTTTTTTGACAAAATCATCATCCTGAGGGTTTGCGCAAATGTTTTTATTGTTGACGCTGTTAATGTCCTGGTTTTTATCTTGCCCAAAAGCTTAAAATATCCATCTTTGGGATCATAATTAACATTGCTTAATGAGCGCAAGGGAATAATCAGATCTGGCTGCTTTTTGCTTAAGATTTTTTTATAAATTCCAGATGCAATTTCTTTGATTTTTGAAGAAACCTCATTCATTATTATCTCCCTCTGTATTTTCCTGCTTTAATGCAAGCTCTTCATCAAAATCCTGATTTTTGCTTTTGTCAAATTCCATTGACTCAATCTTACCCCTGTGCTTCTCTAAGATTTCCTTTAGCAGTAACTCAATTTTCTTTTCTTCATCATCTTTTAAGCCAACTAGCTCCTTTAATGCCTCTCCCACATGAGAGATATATTTTTCAATATAACTTCTTTTCTTAAGCTCAAAGCCAACCCTTTTTTTCTTTTTGACATATGAGCCAAGTTTTCTTCCAGCTTCCTGCAAAGCAAGCTTCATTTCCTTGATGATTTCAGGATATTGCGCTATTGCCTCTTTGCTCTCAGATGTAAATGGAACCCACACAGAAGCAATATGAACAAGTATAGTCAATGGCCCAATAGGCAAAGCGCCGTTGCTCTGCTGCAAGCCATAGTTTCTCCATGCTGTTGATATAACTGACTTAAATATTGCACAGGCCCCCTGCTGGTAAAGCAAAGGAACCCTGTTTGCAAATCTAATCAATGTTGCTGTTTTATCAGCTGGCTGATTGCCGCCATATGCAATTCCAACCTCAATCACAAATGGATTCCCTCTGTAAACATCTGGCTGTCTTGTAACAGAGCAGTAAAACTCTGCATTTATCTCTTTTCTAAGCCCTTTTTCAATCAAGTTAGGAGTAATTGGAGAAATGCAGTCTGTTGGAGGAGATATTATTTTTGTTTTTCTTATTCCCTCAACAAGCTTCTCTGCCATTTCCATTGAGAGCCTGCCTGGCTTTGTATTTGGCAGTAGTGCAGCATTCTCGCAGATCTGCTTTGCAGTTCCAGAGCCAACCCTTGAGAACTCCTTTGTAAGAAAGCTTTGCAGTGTTCTTGATTCAGTTAGCTTGAGCATTTTAATCATCCTGCCAAGCTCAACACCATATGGATGCGGCTTTATTTCCTTTGGCTCTTTTGGCAGTTGATTAGTTACCCTTGTAAATATAACCTGCTCTGCTTTTGGATTTGTATAAATTAATGTAGCATGGGGATTTATTATTGCTGTCTGTTTTATGTATTTGTCAATGCTTTGCCCCCCTTTTAAATAAGATGCTTCTATATCAATCTCAACCTTTGTTCCGTGATCTTTGTCCCATTCAATAATATCCTCCTTTATTATCCTTGGCTTGTTTTTGTGCGTGTCTATATGCAGCTCATAATAATGTGCTGGCTCATTTGGAGATATTTTTGATGTTATTTTTGCTGAACGCCCTGTTGTCAGCTGGCCGTACATCACAGAGGCAGATATACCAATTCCCTGCTGGCCCCTGCTCTGGCTTAGCTTAAAGAACTTGCTTCCATACAATAATTTTGCAAATATTTTTGGAATCTGCTTTTTTACAATACCTGGGCCATTGTCCTCAACAATAATCCTGAAGCGGTCATTTCCCATGTCTATTGCCTGTATATTTATATCAGGCAAAATCCTTGCTTCTTCACAAGCGTCAAGCGAGTTGTCAACAGCTTCCTTTATTGTTGTTAATAATGCCTTTCTCTTGTTGTCAAAGCCAAGAAGATGCCTGTTTCTGCTAAAAAACTCGGCAACAGATATCTCTCTCTGCTTTTTTGCCATCTCATGAGCCTTAGTTTTTTTTGGTGTTTCAACAAACTCGGGATTTTTTTCTGTTAACTCATTAAGCTCTGTTTGCTTTATCATTTTATCTCAAAATCCTTTCTCTTCATATAGCTCCTTCTTTTTTCCAGCCATTTGTAGACACTGGAATGCGGGCTTCCGCTTAACAACGACTCAACAGCCTTTTTTGCTATAGCAACATTCTCTGAAAAGCCAATTATTCCTATTGTCTTGCCATAGACTGAGATATATGTTTCTGTAAGCTCTTCTATTGTTTTTCTTGAGCGGCCTTCTGCTCCAATGACCCTTCCCTTCAATCTTATCATGTGGTTTTTTGATTTAACATAATCCAACATGTTAATCATTTCAAACATATAATCTGGTTTTAATAAAAGCAGTGCTGTATCTGGATTAAAACCGCGCCCAATTGCTTTTACAACCTCTCTTGCACTGTAAAGTCCTAATGCATTCTCCCCCTCTAAAAAAACATCTCCCTCTTTTGAATCTATCTTTAGCTTTATATTAGTGGCTGATTCTATATGTTTTTTAGTAATGCCTTCCTTGCCTATAAGCACAGCAATTCTTTCTTTTGGGATTTTTGTGTCATACAAATATTCTGCCATGTTAAAAAGTGAATTTGGGTTTGTTTTTAAATTTTTATATGCCTGAGTTATTCTTTTATTGTTTTTGTCTGCTTTAAATTTTTTAAGAAATATTCCAGGCAGTCCAGAGCACAAAAAGATGCTTTTTTCCTGAAATCTCTCGGACCAAATATCAAAGTGTAATTCTCTGTGTAGTATGGATTTATGGGATTTCCACATACAACACACACAGTTCTTTCATTGTCTTCAAGCTGTTGTATCTTTTCATTAACAAGTTTTCTTACATGCATTCCTCCTTCTTCCTCAAGGTCTTTCTGGAGTTTTATTAAATCCTCATGCTCTAAATTATCAACTATCTCCTTTAATTTCTTCTTCATTTTACCTCTTCTTTGTTTCTTCAAATTTTATAAGCCAGATATTTTTTTTAGAATCAAACTGGAAAACAACATCATGTTTTTTATTTTTATCAAGTGCAAAGAGCAATGGCATTGGTATGGTTGTCTCATAGCTAGAGCCGCGCTTGTAAAGCTTTCTTCTTATCTCGTGCATTTTATTTATACTTATTTTTTTACTTATTTTAATTAGTATTATTATACTTATAATTATACTTATATATAAATGTTTTGATTCTAAAGAAATAAAAAATTATTTTTTTGGCTTGATAATCTCATTGACAGCCAAGATAAACAACCCTGCTGTCCAGCTAAATCTGTTCTCGCTCTGATAAATCCATGTTTTAATCCTTTTTCCCTTGCTGTTGTAGATTTCAGATGTTGTGTTGTGTTTGCAGATCAGCCTAGCTATCCTTTTAAGAACCTTAATAGATTCTTTTTTCATGCCTAATTTATGCTTTGCAATAGCGTCAAAGCAGCCAATCCATGGCCATGAATAACCATTATGATATTTCAGGAGTCCTCCAAGAATATTAAGAATAGATGACTTATACCAAGGGTAGGAAGGATAATTTGTTATCATAGGAACCTTATCTAGTTTGTTTTTCATTATGAACTGTTGTATTTTCATTCCTTTTTTTCTGTCTGCAACATCCCAAACAATTGCCAGAACATTGCCTGTTGATGAAAAATAATCTTGTTTTTTGCGGGAAATCCAGTCTATATAATACCTTCCGCTCCAAAAGTCCTTATTAATGCCTTTCTTAACAGTTTCTGCCATTTTTGAATATCCTCTGGCATCATCATTTTTTTTGAGCAGTGCTGCCAGTTTGCTAAAGTCATTTAATGCCTTGAAATAACACACATTGGTAAACAGTACTTCTCCTTGTTTAAGGGCAGACTCTGCCCAGTTAGCACCAAATCCCTCGTCTATTAATAGATTATTATCCTTGTCTTGGTTTGATATCCATACTACTGCCTTTAGGATTTGTTTATAGTTATCTTCTAAAAATTTTTTGTCCTTGCTTTGCATAATATAATCATGGCATGCTATTATGAAGATAATGTTTTGGGTTACAGAAGGGGAGATAAAATAACTCCCATGATAGACAGGAAACAGAAGATTCCACCTTAACTTTAGTCCCATCATGTTTAGGTAATATAATGGGCTTGATATTCTCTTGGGCAAAAGCCCGTCTTTGCGCTGGTATTTTAAATAAAGTAATAAATTCTTTTTTACTATTTCAAAATCCTTTAATCTGTTTGCGCCAAATGATGCAAAAAAAGAATCCCAGGACCAGTATGTGCGGCGCATGTTGCCTGTGATAATACCAAGAGGATAGTAGTTTCTTCTTAAGTCCCGTACTGCTATCTCATAGACCTTATTAATAATAGACATATTAATTATATTATTTAATATTTATAAAAACCTATTGGTTTTATGGCTTTTTTACCGCAAAGTTTAAAAAGGGCAGTATAATCCCATGAATTTACTGCTCAACTCATTGGGCAGAACAAAATTTAGTAGAGGAATTAAAAAAATGGAAGGAAAAGTAAAGTGGTTTAACAGAAAGAAAGGATATGGCTTCGTAGAAGGAGAAGATGGACAGGACTACTTTGTTCATCATACAGCACTGGAAGAAGGGACATTTCTGCATGAGAATGATGCAGTAACCTTTGAGGCTGTTGAAACAGACAGAGGAAAGCAAGCCCAAAAAGTTGCTTTAAAGGGTGGAAGTGCAGCTCCAAAAAAGGAAGAACATGCTGAAGAAGAACCAAGTCAGGAAAATGCAGACAGTGAGGATTTTGGGCCTGAAGAAGAAAAAGCTGCATAAGGAATTAATGTAATTCTTTAAACAATTTGTTTTTTTAAATTTTTTTTCTTTTGTATTATTAATGTCTTTTAGTAAACTTTTTATATCAACTTGTTATTCTCTGTTTTGCGCGCTGGTGGTCTAATGGCTATGACTGCGGCCTTCCAAGCCGTATATCCGGGTTCGAATCCCGGCCTGCGCATTTTATAAAGATTTATGTTTTATTTAAATAATCTTTTGAGCTTATTATTTTCTTGCCAAAAGTGTCCTTTAGGTTCTCCACGCTTGCAACTATTTTAAAGCCTTTTGTTATTGCCTTTAGTTTAGGCAATTCTCTTCTGTATATTATTCCCTGGTGTATTTTCCTGAGCTTGCCCTTATGGCTGTAAAGTCTCTTTGACTGGGTAAAGATAAAACCATTTTCCCTTAAAACCTCTGCAAGCTTGTTTGACTTTTCTCTTGTAATCTTAATAGTTACTATCACTTTTCCCAATGCTATCTTATCCTCTATGTATGAGCCAATTAAGTAGCCAAAAACATAACCTACTGTAACAGCTATTATAACCAGTATAGTCAGTTCTCCTGTGATAACATTCTTAAATACCAGAAGAAAAATCAATGTTTCTATTGCAAGAAGGAAAGCTGTTACTGTCTTATGCCCCCCTATTTGTGTTATGCTCTGGATGGTCTTTATGCATCTCATGGCCATACACATTAGAAATATGTAGGCTAATCTTAATATCATCTTAAGAAAAGGGAAAACCCATAAGTTTATAAAGATTGTTTTTCAGATAGCAAAAATCAAAATTATTTTTTATGGAACTTTTTAGTTTTCCTTATTAATCTTAAAATATTGGCTATTTTCCATGTGTAATAATTAAATTCCTTAGGCATGTTCGGAAATGGAATAAGAATTGTACCAATATTAACATCTTCAAGCTGCCTTATGATTTTTGATGGAATTTTTCTTACCTTGTGTGAATTATTATCCCAGAGGATGTTATCAGGAGCAAGAAACACATAAACAAATTCATGGCTTTTATATAATGAGACAAGCGGGTTAAAAACTTTATCAACAATATTTTTTGAATTATCCATATTATGGTCCCATTTTTTAAAATGATGGGAATTTTTTGAGGTCTTTGCTTCACCTACAAGAAGTATTTCTAAAGTATTTTTATCTGAATAATCAATACCTTTCTTTCTTTTAATATAACCACAATGAAAATAGCCCAGGGCATCAAGCTCAGTAGCCTGCAATCCATGCTTCTCCTGATGATATGAATAAGATGGATTCATTTCCGGTGATTTCTCAAGTATTGTGAAATTTATTCTGCCTTTATGTTTCAGGAGGTATTTGTCATTGTATGTCACAACGAGCTCTTTTCCAATATTTTTGTTCTCTTCTTCAATTATGTCGAAGTCAAATCCAATATTTGGATTTTTTCTAATTTTTTTCTCTGCATCAATCATTAGTTCCTGCATTATAAGGGAGAGCACTCTCTCTCCTATTATCCTGCCCTGAAAATAAGAATCTGAGCCTTTGATTTTTTTTCCAGGGTAATTTATAATATCATCCAGCCCAAAGATTGTATATGCTCTTTCTTTTACTGAGGCAATTAAAGAATGATCTTCTTCCTTAAAACTTATTTCTGGCCTAAAGACATTAGAAACAATATATTCAAGGTTGTTTTGTTTAATAGGAAAATATTCATAAAAGGGATTTATAATCTTTTTCATATTTTTACTATTCTATAGAAGTAATATAAATAGATTTAGTAAATCAAAAGGTTATAAAAGAAAATCAATTTTAGAGAATAATTATTTTATGCAGCAGGTGTAAAGCCAGTCATTATTGTGCCTGCAACAAAGTTAAATAATAATGTAACAACAAAAGCAATGAATACATAAAGAAGTGTGCTTTTTATCATGTTCTGGCCTATAAGGTATTGCTCATTAAGCTTGTCAGAGCCGTTCTCAATTCCGTTTGCAAGTATTGTAAGGATATAGATTATCTCAACAACATATATTCCTACAATTATCTGAAAATAGTATGTTGGCATTCCATCGCCAAACATTCCGGCCATTAGTTTTCCAAGTATTGTTGTAACCATTGAGGTTATTCCAACAACAACTCCTGCTATTGCCGGTGCAATGAAAGATAATTGCGATTTCATTGATGAAATAACATCTGCAAGCAAATCCCTTAATCTTTCATTAACCCTGTGAATTTCTTTTATATAGCGTGAAACATTGACAAGTGCCTGGGCTGCAATCACAGGCCCTTTCTTAATACTCTGCAGCAGTACTTTCATTGAGCTCTGGATGATGTTTGATGGAAAATACAATATTGCTCCTGACTTCTCATTGAATATGGCTTCTTTGACACTCATGCCAAGCTTGCTTATGTTCATGCTGACAATCCTAAAAAAGTTTCCAGAGGTTGTGCCCTTCATAATCTCTGCTACCTTGCTAAAGGCAATCTCAGCAGGCAGGCCATCACCAAGCCTGTTCCCCAGCTGGAACAAGGCTGAGGCAAATTCATTTTCAAGCTTTTTTGTATTTTCCCTAATAGTAATAAGGTTTTTTGACCTTAAGCTATAATAGATTCCAATGCCAAGACCAAAAGCCAATGTTACAAAAAAGCTAAGGACAGCTGCCCCTAAACCAAATGGGCCAACTGTTTTTCCAACCATTGAACCTTCTGTTGCAACACTTGTATGATAATCAAGAAAATAAAAACCACCAACAGGCCCGGGTTCAACAAAGCCAGGAATATAATAAAGTATTATTGGGAGTAATCCAATAATAAAAAATATTACTCCAATAAATATGCTCAAAAAAATAGGGTTTATCCTTAGCTCTAATGATCCTATCCTGATAATGATATTTTTGTATTTCTTTAATTCTGGATTAGCCTGCGAAATATCTGTCTCACCATAACCAGTGGGTCTTTTGGACAGGATTATTTTGCCCATATAATAAACAGCAATTGGCAATGTTATATTGTAGATAAGTGCTATATGATACCATTTAATTATTTCCATAAAACTAACAATCAAGGGCAATATTACCAAACCCAGGAGAGGCATTATCACACCAAGCATATGCAGTGTTTGTATTGGTGACTGCAGGTTATGTGCGTAATGCAGCATCTTTTCATAAGTGCCCTCAAGCATAACATCCAATGACCTGTCAACCAAACCTAACCTGCGATCTTCAGATGGCTCGTATAATGATGACTCAACAAGGTGAAATGATTCTATAAATTCTATGTTCCACTTTCTCCATGTTTCAAGATAGTTATCTAATGATTCCTTTATAGACTCGTATTTTCCTGTTTCAACATCCCATAAAACCTTTTTTAAGTCTAAAGATAAGGGTGGGGCAATATGCTCTGCAGCAAATGCTATTGCACCCTCCAGGTTAGAGGTATGCCTCATAAATGTAACAACATAGAATATGCACTGAACCATCTGGTTGCTTGCCTTCAGACGCCAGCTATTTGCCAAGAATTCAGGCATCTTTCTGAACATAACCATTAGGATAAGTCCAACCAACACAAAATAAAATACAAAGAAAAATGATTTAAATATAAAAAAACTAAGAAGACCTCCAAAGACTATGATCATAAGAGGAATAAGTATTGCAAAGCTTTCTGTTCCAGATGAAGTTATATCCAAATGGCAGATATCAATTGATTCCTGTATTAAATTTGCGGTTTTTTCATCTGGTTTAAGCTTGAGTATCTTCTCACTTAGATTGCATAGCTTTTCATAAACAGAGAGTTCAGTTGGCAGAAAATCTTTTTTAAACTCAACATACTCCTTAGAGGTTATCTCCTTTCTGGTTTCCTCTATTGGGATTTTAAGCTCTTGATTTAGTTTTTCCCTGTATTTTGATAAAATCTCTCTTAGGTTTTTATCCTGTTCCATAATAAATTTCCTCAAATTTTACTTAATTGGTTTTTTCTTGAGCTCTTTTTTAAGCCATTCCCCCCATTCAGATAATATCCTCTTGCTGTCCAAGGAACCAATATCCTCCTCTACCCTGGCTGAGATATTATGGAATTCATCATTTGAATTAATAACAAATTCTGCTTCTAAGAGTTCTGGCTTTTTTGATTTTATTGAATAATCAAGAAGCATCTTTTTTATATCTGCCCTTAGCATTATATTGCTCCAGACAGCATCCCAGTCAGAGGCCCATTCCTTTACATTGCCGGCAATTGCCTTTAAAACATCTGAGTCACCGTTTATTACATCCTTGCTTGGCTCAAGCATATCCTTTTTTGGCTCATATTTCATAAGGTCTGAGAAGCCAGCCTCTAATAATGGATCATTCTCCCAGTGCTTTCTCACTTCTGTTATTTGTGTGACGCGTCTCCATCTATGCAGGCCATCAGGGCTTTTAATAGGGTTTGCAACTATTATAAGGTCTGTTGCCTTAAATGATGTTTTTGGCACTTTTAAATCATTGACAACCCTGTCATAAACACCATATGGAGAATCACCATGGATTGTTCCTGCAACAACATTTGCTAGAGCACCAACCCTCATGGCCTCATACAAAGCAAGAGCCTCTACACTCCTCACCTCTCCAACTATTAGGCATGAGTCACCCATTCTCAATGTTGTTCTTATACCCTCGTCAGCAGCAACCTCTGTTGTGCCCCTGGTCATGGCAGCTGCTACCTTCATTGATTGTATGTTATAGCCAAGTTTTCTTAAAGAATCTACTGGAAGCTCTAAGGTGTCCTCTATTGTAATAATGCGGTATTTTCTCATAATCTCTGTCATCATGGCTCCAAGAAGGCTTGTCTTTCCAGCAGACCTTGTTCCTGCAAAAAGTATTGTCCTTGAGCCGTCAACAATAAAGCTTATCAAGCCTGCTGCAAGAGGTGAAATCATCCTGTTCTTAATAAATAACGGCAGTGTCCAAGGCCTGTCCCTATGACGCCTAAATGCATATGCAAGACCTGTTGGGTTTAGCGGAGCAGAGATAACAGCAACCCTTGCCCTTGCATTTGGTATTATCAATTCTGTATCAAGTATTGGATTTGCCTCATCAAGGGGTCTTCCAGACAGCATTCTTAATTTTGATGCCCATGACTCTGACTCTGTTCTTGTAGGAATAACATTGGTTATACATTCACCAAAATCCTGATGAACAATAAACATTGGTGTCTGGCCCATTGGGCTGTTAATTGTTACATCCTGAACTTTCTCATCTTGAAGCAAGACCTCTATCAACCCAAAACCAACAGTATATCTGACTAAAATATTAGTGAGCTCTTCTACTTCCTCTGACTTTATCCTGGTGTTACTGTGCTCTGCAAGGTCTTCAATCAAATCATGGCCAATGTTATAGAAGACCTGTCTCATGCGCTCTGGATTAACAAACTCTGACTGTTTTGGCTTGTATTCTGAGATTATTTTTCTTGCCTTATCCAATAAATCATATTTATCTTCAGATATCTTGAATTCAGGCGGCAGGATATGATAAAGATATTGTATTGTACCTGGAATCTTAAAAACTGTTACCTCATTCTCACCTATCATATAGCTGGCAAGTTCCTCACCCTCTGGAGGGTAGGTAGCCATCAGCTTTGTAAACATAAAATCCGGCTTTATTGATGGAGTGAATATCTGCCTGTAAATGGTTCTATCCCCCAATCTAAAGCCTGCAAGATGGGGCTTGGCAAGGGCTATCAGCTTTGTTTTATCTAACAAGCCAAGGATATATTTAAGGGTGGAAATGAACTTTTTTTCACAATGAATGCATTCCTCATTAGAGCTTTTATCAAGCTTTATTTTCTCTCTTCTTAAAAGCCTCTTTAGCTCAACATATGCTCCCAAGGGGTCGCTTTTAAATAGATTAAACATTATATTCTGCATCAGGGTATATCTGCTGTTAGAGCATTTTACACAGCCAGCATCTGAACCAAGGGCATAATAATCAAATAGTTCCTTCTGCTTGGCAAGTTTTTTGTAAAGCTTTGCTATTTCCACGAGAATTTGTGTTTGGTCAAAATCATACTCGTAATCCCTTTTTTGGGAGAAAACTATTTTAGTAACATTGCCTACTTCAACTAGCTTTGTTATTGTCCTTGACATGCACAGGGGATTATCCTCTAGTGAAGGCAATGATGAGCATCTTTCACAGTTTATTTTAATGATGACTTCATCTCCCTCTCTTATTACCTCATAAGAGCAAATCTTTTTTCCACTAAATAAAGGCATTTTATTCCTTATCTTTTTCCTCCTCTTTTTTCAGAAGCTGTAATGCTATCTCAATAAGATGAGACTTATTTCTGTACTTAATATGATCTTTAAGCTCTGAATTAACCCATTCCACTAACTTTTTGTCTATTGTTGCACTTATTGGTTGTTTCATGTTTAAAATATATTTTATATTTTTTTTAAATATGTTATATATTTTATAATATAACTTATATTTAAAGGTTGTGATTATGCACAGAAATGCTTGCGAAAATCTCATATTTTAGTATGAAAATGAGCATTTCTGGCATGCTCAAAAATGCTCTGCATTTTTGGCACACCGGAAAACTAAGTTTTCCTTGTGTCCTAAAAATCCACTGTGGATTTTTATGATTTTTGTACTACTTTAATATACTAACATAAGATTTATTATTAAGCTTGATTTATTGATATTATAAGCAATAAAATCTTAGGAAAGTGTTGAATAATGCAACAAACACCTGAAACACCAAGCCAACCAACATCAGCCATATCAAACATTGTTAATAGTTTTAACAGGCGACTTAGGGTTCTTGAGGAAAGGCATAGCCAGATCCAGAGAAAAACAGAGGTTATTGAAGACAATATGATTAATAAGCATAAAGGGGTTTCTGATGACATAAAAAAAATAAATTCAGATATAAAGGAGCTGAAAAGGGATTTTGAGGATATCAAGGAGAATATTAGGCTATTGGTTAAAGAAGTGCAGTCAAGGGCAAGGAAAGAGGATGTTGATGTTATACAGCAATATATTAACCTTTGGAACCCAACAAACTTTGTAACAAACCGTGAGTTAGACAAGGCAGTTAAAAGAATAATAAGCGAGAAATAGAAAGTTTTAAAAAGTTTTTATAAAATAAAATAAGCAAGGTGAAATAATGGCCTTATTTGGCTCAAAAAAGAGTGAGGAAGAGACTGAACAAGCTAGCAGCAATGAAACTCCTGTTGATTCAGTTCTAAAAATGAGGGAACAGGGTCTTTCCAATAACCAGATTATTACAAGTTTGCAGAGAGAGGGATATCAGACAACAGAGATATTTGACGCAATGAACCAGGCAGACCTTAAAAGGGCAAATGGGGCGCCGGTTGAAGACAATGGAGGAGAAATGAAAAATCAGATTTATCCTGAAGAGCTAATGGATGAGCCGCAGCAATTTGAGCAGCAACCAGCTTATCAGGAGCCAAGTTACAGAGATAAAGAGGTATCTAAAATAGAGGAGCTTGTGGAGGCAGTTGTAGAAGAAAAATGGGTTGACTTAGTAAAGGATGTTAATAAGATTGTTGAATGGAAATCTGGTGTAGAATCAGATATAACCTCCATAAAGCAGGAGATTGAGGATTTAAAGGCAAGTTTTAATGAGCTACAGAAGAATATATTAAGCAAAATAGATGAATATGACAAGAATATTGTCAAGGTCAGCACCAATATAAAGGCCATGGAAAATGTTTTCCAGAAGGCAATACCAACATTTACAGAGAATATTAACGAGCTGGCAAGAACAGTTGAAAGCCTGAAGAATATTTCTAGGAAAAGAAAAAAATAGGATTTATTATTCTCTTTTTATTATACTAGGGGTAATAGATAGGTATTGCATTGCATAAGCACCTATAATCAATATCAACACAAGTCCTAAAACCTTTGGATGTGTTAAGGTGGCAGTTAATGCAGATTCTCCTTTAGTGCCAACAGCTGATTTGTTTACAGCAGTTTCATTAACATCTGATGTTGTTGGTCCTGTAAAAAATATCTTGCCCAATGAAGACAAGATAATTATCAAAACTATTATAAGTATAAAAACCCTTGTTCCTGATTTAGTGCCCATAATTCCTATTACATCCTTATCTGATGCTCCCATAAACCTGTAAATTAAGATTGTAAAGAATATAAAGAATATAAAGACAAAAAAGGTTGGGGTTACAAAGCTGATTAAATCTCTTGTTGGTCCTGACAAAGCAAGTATGAAAGCAAGTGCAAGTGCAAGCATTGCATTAAGGTTTTTGTTCTCACCAAGTATCTTGGTAAGAGACAAGATAGCATACAACAAAACAAATATAAATATTAAATAAAAGATTATGCTAAAGTTCTCGATTAACCCTATCTCTAAAAAAGTAGCCATTTTTATTCTGTTTTACCAAACAAGCCCTGGATTGGTTTAACACCTTTTAAAATATTATCACTTGTAATAATCCATATGATTATGCCAAATGCCAAAAGCACTAAAATAACAGCCTGTGTATCTGGATCAATATTAAACCAGCTGAAGTTTTCCCACCACCCTGCTGAAGTTCCAAATATGTATATTACAACTATGAAAGCAGGGATTATTAACCATCCTGTTTTGTTGGTGTCGGTCTTGTAACCAAAAACACCAGACAAGAGCAAAACCATTATAATTGCTATAAGCACTAATGCAACATTTGGCAATGCATTGTTGATTATAAGAACAGCATCCTTGCCTTCAGGGTAAGTGCCCATGATATGGGGTATAATAACAACCATAGCAAGTACAAAGGCAATAACAACATTGTATCTTTTGCTTTCTTCCTGCCCAAATATCTTTGCTTTTTGAAGAACTGCAAAAACAATAGTGAATATCAATAAAAATGGAAGCATCACATCAAGCATGCCCCAGCTTTCCATTATCTCAAACAACTCAACAAAATTAGTCATTTTTCATCCTCCTTTTTAATAAGATTTTTTATTATTCCTCTTTTTTCTTTTCTTTTTTAGGACCGCTACCGCCCATGACATAAGCCATGAAACCAATAATAACTCCTATAAGTATTAATGATGCAACCCAGTCTGTGTTCCATTTTGTGCTTATGAAATCCATTACCCAGCTAAGCCATGTCTGCCCATCTTCTGTTTTGATTGCATTTAGGAATATTGCTGTTATTCCAATAAACATAATCACCATAAATGTTGTATTCAATCCCCCTGGCAAGAAAAAACCTTCCTCAGTTTCTTTAGCAAATGAACCAACTAATATCAAGAAAAACACAGAAAGCAAAAGAAGGATTACAACCTGAGAAGATATCTGTGTTATAGATTCAACAAGTTGTGATGAAGCAATAACAAAAAATGCAATAACAAATGAAACCATTGCATCAAGGTTCTTTTTTGGGTATTTCTTCCCTTCTATTTCCTCTAAACCAAAAACCTTTGTTTTTTCAAGTATTGCAAAGACAATTGTAAAGACCAATAAGAAAGGAAGAATAACATCATAAATTCCAAGTTTTCCAAAAAAGTCTATTGTTCCTCTGAATACAGATTGCTCTACCATTATACAATATCAGAGATTGAAGGATATATAAAACTTTCGCTTTTTAAAGAGTATAGTTTAATCAATGGAAAAAACTTTCTGATAGTTCATAAAGATATTGTTTGAGGTTTCATTTATGCTTATGTTTTTTATTTCTGCAATCTTTTTTATTGTTTCTATTATGAAAGAGGGCTCATTTCTCTTGTTTTTGTATGGGCTTAAATATGGCGAGTCTGTTTCTGTTAAAATCTGGTTTATGTCAACAATTTCTGCTAGCTTCTGAAAATGCTGGGAATAAGTTATATTTGTAGGTATTGAGAAAGAATAGGATATATCCTCTGCTATTTTTACTAGTTTTAAATTCCCACTAAAGCAGTGGAGTATTACCTTTTTGGCATTTGAATTTTTTAATAAGTCAATAACATCAGATTCTGCTTTTCTTGAATGGACAATTATTGGCTTGTTTATCTTTTTTGAGAGTTTTATTAGTTTAATAAAAATCTGCTTTTGTTTTTCCTGCTCTTGCTTTTTTTTGCAGTATTTGTAATCAAGGCCAACCTCACCAATTGCAATTATTTTGTCTTTGTTTTTTTCAATAAAATTTAGTTCATCTTTTATTTGTTTTTCTGTTAACTTAACTGCATCATCTGGATACAGGCCAAGGGCTGGTTTTATTAAAGGGTATCTTTTGCTTAATTCAAGGGTTTTTCTGTTGCTCTCAGGATTCAGGCCATTGCTTATTATTGCCTTTACTCCTGCTTTTTGGGCCCTTTCTATCACTGCATCTAAATCAGAATAAAATTCCTCTAAATCAAGGTGCGCATGAACATCTGTTAATAACATAATAAAAGAAATAATTGCTTTTGTATATAAAGTTTTGTTAAAATTATTTAATCAACAACAACTGTTTCAAGTTTGTTAAGGTTGCAGAAATCTGTTGAGTATGTGTAGGCCCCTGCATTAATAAAAATTATTTTATCACCAATCTTTGGAGTTTCTAAATATACCCTATACCTAAAAATATCCATTGAATCAGGTGTGCAGCCCTTAATAACATAGGGTGTTCCCTGTTTTAGCTCGCCATCAACCAATAATCTTATGTCTGCAACAAAGGTATCCATTGCTGAGTTAAAGACAGAGCAGTTAATTACAATGTTATTGCTGTATATATTAACTATTTCAGCTTCTAGTTTTATGCCTGGCCCTGCAATGAAACGCCCTGGCTCAACAATCATTTTTATGTTGTAATTATGGAGCCATTCTTTCAGTTCTTTTATTTTTCCAAATATAACTGGCTCGAGATTTTCATTATAGTTTCTATAGCCAATGGGTATGCCTCCCCCTACATTGACTATGTCCATCTGTTTTATTACTTCCTCAGAAACTGATTCACTGAGCTCGTATTTCAGAGACCATTCACTTATATTCTGCGTTTTTCTATGGAAATGTATTCCAAGCTTGTTTATGTTTTTGTTTTTTCTAAGTTCAGGTATTAATTTGTTTACCTGGGGTGAATAAAGACCATAAACATAATGCTTTCCTGTTCTTATTGTATTTTCCTTCAGGCGCATCCTTAACAAAAGGTTAATTTTTTTATTATATTTATTTATGTAATCAAGCAAAGTTCTTAAATCATTTTCATTATCCACAACAAAGCTTTCAACTCCTTTTTCAAACAAAAGGTCAAGTTCCTTGTTTTCCCATGCCTGTGCAAAAAACCATATTCTTTTTTTGTCTTTTATATAATCTAATGAAGCTATGAAATGAATTGTAAAAAAACATTTGGTTTTTTCCTCAAGGATTTCAGCTACAATTGGATTTGTCTTTACACTGTATGAAACAATGTCTGAAATATGCTTTATCTTATTGTATTGCTCAATTACCCTTGATTTTGAAAGAATGAATTTTGCATTTGTCAGCATTTTATAATTCCCTCTTTGCATAATGTTTCCAGGGCATTTATCATTGCTATTGGGAAGGTTATTGAAACATCGCCAATAACAGTAGCAGCATCTGCATCATCCTTTATCTTTCCCCATGACTTTGCTTCGCGAGTTGTTGCGCCGCTCATGCTTCCAGATGTATGATGCGCAGTTGTCATGTAAACTGCATAATTCAATCCGCCATTTAACAAGCAGGAAAAAATTGCATGATGCTTTGAAACACCTCCGCCAAGGGAGATTATTCCCTTTCTCTCATCATGGCTTGTTGAAAACAATATATTTGCAAAATCCTTTACAACATCAACAACAAAATCAGGGTGCTTCTGCTTAAACATAAACAAATGAAATCCAAATGCACCATCTGTTATTGCAGGGCAGAATATTGGGACATTGTTTTTTGCTGCCTGGTATAAAATCGAGTTTTCATCGTTTAATGTCAATCCTATTTCCTTTAATAATTCTGAGACAGGCCATCTCTTCTTTTTATCATAAAGCTTTTTCAATAATGGCTGTATCATGTCCTCAAACCTTGCATAGCTCTCATTTCTTATGAAAAGATTTCCAACCCTGTTAACGCCTTTTTCATAAAGCTCAATATCATCCATATTGAAATCACCGATTATGAATTTCTCACCAATTGCCTTCATAAAATCCTCTTCAAGGCCACCAACAGTTGTAACTATAACATCAGCCATCTTAAGCTTTATAAGCTGAGCAAAAAAACCCCTTAGGCCAGAGGTAACCATATTAGAGGTAAAGGTAAAAAATATTTTTGCACCCTCTTTTTTCATTTTAATTATTATATTGGAGGCCTTTGCAAGCTCTGCTCCCTGAAACCCAACCATACCAATCTTATCTGCAAGCGATTTAACACTCATTCCCTTTTCCCATTTGAAATCATGCACATTTTCCATAATAAACACCTTTATAGTTTAAACATGTTAATAAATATAAATAAGTCTAAAGAAACAGCTTACGAACCCATTTTTCTTACTGAACTCATATGAAAAAGGAAAAAAAGGGCATATTTAAAGCTTTCCATGAATTTGTGCAAAGGTTTAAATATCAAATATGTTTCTCTGGTTTTGGTGATAATCATGGCAATAATAGGATTTGATTTAAATAAAATAAATGTTGAAAGAACAGGCAATGTAAGAGGAGAGATAAAAATCAATAATAATGTTTCAATAAAGGAAATTGACAAGATAGCTGTCCCAATTAAAAGAGAGAATCAGGAAGGACTAAGGTTTGGTTTTGAGTTTACATCAAACTACGAGCCAAAGGTAGGCAGTGTTCTTATTAAGGGCAATGTTATTGTAGTAGAGGACAAGAAAAAGGCAGAAGATATTTTAAAGCAGTGGAAAAAGGACAAAAAAGCAGAGAGCGATGTTATGACTGCTGTCTTGAATACTGTGCTTGAGAAATGCAACATAGAGGTATTGATTTTAAGCAGGGATGTTAATCTTCCACCATCAATACCATTGCCAAAGGTAAAGCCTAAAAAGGCTTAGTTCTAAAACCAAAACATTTATTTATTAGGCTAACATAGTTTAAAAGGGGGAAAATGCAAGAAAAAGAGCTAAAACTAAAGGTAATTGAAGCTTTGCAGGATGATGTTAATAAAAGTATTGTTAGAATAGACTCTAATTTTATGCAACAAATAGGTGTAAGGCCTGGTGAAGTTATTAAGATAGTTGGTGACAGGGAAACTGTTGCAATAGTTGAGCGTGCTTATCCAGGGGATATAGGCCTTAACATAATAAGGATGGATGGCATCACAAGAAGAAATGCAAAAACAGGTATTGGAGAAGTTGTTAAGATAGCCAAGGCAGATATCAAAGAGGCAAAAAAGATTATAATTGCCCCTGCAAGCAAGGGAATTGTTGTAAATGCTCCTCCGCAAATCTTTAAGCAAGGGCTTTTAGGGAAACCAGTTGTAAAAGGGGATATTGTATCACTAGGCGGAACCAGAAGAAGAAGGGAATATAACGAAATAGACAATATTTATGAGGCATTAAGCGAGAGTATGATGGGTTTTGGCCTTGGAAGCCTGAAGTTTGTGGTTGCTGATTCTAATCCAAAGCAGGCTGTCATAATATCTGAATTAACAGATGTTGTATTTAATCCAGAGGCTATTGAGATAAAGGAAGAAAAAATTCTGGATATTACTTATGATGACATCGGCGGGCTTAAGGATGAAATAGATAAAGTGAGGGAAATGGTTGAGCTGCCATTAAAGCATCCAGAAATATTTGAAAGATTAGGAATAGAGCCTCCAAAAGGTGTTTTATTGCATGGACCACCTGGATGCGGAAAAACATTACTTGCCAAAGCAGTTGCAAATGAGACAAACTCGCATTTTATTTTGATTAATGGCCCTGAGATAATGAGCAAATTCTATGGAGAGTCTGAAAGCAATTTAAGGAAGAAGTTTGAGGAAGCTGAAAAAAGTTCTCCATCTATTATTTTTATAGATGAGATTGATGCAATTGCCCCAAAAAGAGAAGAGGTTCATGGTGAGGTTGAGAGAAGGGTTGTTGCTCAACTACTAGCTTTAATGGATGGCCTTAATGCAAGAGGCAAGGTTGTGGTTATTGCTGCAACAAACATACCAAATTCAATTGATCCTGCATTGAGAAGGCCTGGAAGGTTTGACCGTGAGATAGAAATAGGCATTCCTGGCAAGCAAGGCCGCCTGGATGTTCTGAAAATTCATACAAGGAACATGCCATTGGCAAAAAATGTTAATCTAAAGGAGATTGCTGATAAAACATATGGCTTTGTTGGGGCTGATTTGGCAGCACTTACAAAAGAGGCTGCAATGATTGTTCTAAGAAGGATATTGCCTGACTTAAAACTAAAGGAGAAAAATATTATTCCAAAAGAGGTTCTTGAAAAACTAAAGATTACAAAAAAAGACTTTGCAAGGGCACTGAGTATTGTGAGGCCATCTGCTTTAAGAGAGGTCTTGGTAGAGGTTCCAGATGTTAAATGGACTGATATTGGCGGACTTGAGGATGTAAAGCAGGAGCTTAAAGAAGCTGTTGAGTGGCCATTAAAAAATCCTGAATCCTTTAAAAATCTAGGTGTTAAACCCCCAAGGGGAATATTGATTTATGGTGCTCCTGGAACAGGAAAAACCTTACTAGCAAAAGCAGTTGCAAATGAGTCTGATGCAAACTTTATTTTAGTCAAAGGCCCAGAGATGCTGAGCAAGTGGGTTGGCGAGAGTGAAAAAGCAGTAAGAGCTGTTTTCAAAAAAGCAAGGCAGACAGCTCCAACAATAATATTTTTTGATGAGATTGACTCAATAGCCCCAAGGCGTGGAATAAGCTCTGACAGTCATGTTACTGAAAGGGTTGTAAACCAGATTTTGACTGAGATGGATGGCTTAGAGAATTTACAAGATGTTGTTGTTATTGCTGCAACAAACAGGCCTGATATGCTTGATAATGCACTTTTAAGACCAGGAAGGTTTGATAGGATAATACTTACTCCAGCTCCTGACAAGAAAACAAGAGAGGAAATATTTAAGGTCCATACTAAAAATATGCCCTTAAAAGATGTAAAGATCAATGAGCTTGCTGAAAAAACAGAGGGCTATGCAGGAGCTGATATTGAGGCTATATGCAGAGAGGCAGCAATATTTGCATTAAGAAAGGATATTAAGGCAGACAAGATTACAATGAAAAACTTTGAGCAGGCATTAAAGAAAGTTAAACCATCTATAACAAAAGATATTGAGAAAGCCTATGAGGATATAAGAGGTCATTTCAAGTCAGCCAGGGCAAAAGAGATGAAGGATGAAAAGCCTTCTTATATGGGATAATGGTTAAGCTAAAAGGGATTAAGGATTTTCTTGATAATGAACTTTGTATTTTTGAGATTGAGGACAAGTCAAATAATGGTCTTCAGGTTTCTGGTGTTAAAGATGTTAAGAAAATAGCCTTTGCTGTTGATGCATGCATGGAAGTCTTTGAAAAGGCAAGGGATTTTGATATGGTTATAGTTCATCATGGCATTAGCTGGGATGATTCTTTAAAGTATTTGACTGGAATTAATTATTCCCGTGTTAAGTTTTTAGTTGAGAATAATATTTCCCTTTATGCTGCACATCTTCCTCTTGACAAGCATCCAAAGCACGGCAACAATGCAGAGTTCTGCAGGATATTCGGACTAAAGCATATTCATGGTTTTGGGGATTATCATGGGCAGGTTATAGGTTTTACAGGTGAGAAGGAAATTAGCTTAAATGATTTTGTTAATGAAATTAATAAAAAGTTAAATAGTTCTTGTAAAGTGTTTGATTTTGGAAATGAAAGGATTAAGAATATTGGTGTTGTTTCTGGCGGTGGAAGCTCTGCCTTAAATGAAGCAATTGAGAAGGGACTTGACTGCTTTGTCACAGGTGAAGTTCCGCATCAGGCCTACCAGCTGGCAAAAGAGGGCAAGATTAATCTTATTGCAGCAGGCCATTATGCAACAGAAACCCTTGGTGTTAAGGCCCTAATGAAGCTTATTAAAGACAAGTTTGATGTTGAAACTGTTTTTATTGATGCCCCAACTGGCTTGTAAAAAATTATTTCTTATGTTTATTCATTTGATTTAATAAGGTTTAAATAGTAAATACAAATTATGTTTTCTTCATGAAAGATTATGTTAATATAACAATTGTCCCAAGGTATAACTGCGTTGTTGAAACATGCAACATGCTTAATGAGATGGGGATTTCTGTTTTAAACGGGTTTTCAAAAGAAGCTAAAGATGCAGTTGCCCTAACTGCAAGGGTTGCAAGGAACAATATCTCAAGGCTTGAGGAGCTTAGCAATATTGTTGACCTCATTGCAGTTTATTCAGTTAACAAGACAGAGCTTGATAAGATTTACAAGTCAATTTCCTCAAGAGACCTAAAGATTAAGCAGGATTTTGTGCTCTATTCTCCTACAGCCCTAAAACATCCTGGAAAGATGTCAAATTCAGGTAAGTCAGATGCAGAGTATCGCTGGATTATAAAAAGGGATGATCCTGTTCAAGGAAAAAACCCTGTAAGTTTATTGTTGCAGTTCATAAAGCCGAATGCAAGCACTTCAAGGCATTATCATATTAAAACAATTGAATCCTTTCTTCCGCTTTTCGGCAAGACAATAATCACATGCCATAAAATTAATGAAAAGCTTCCTGCAATAGCCCAGAATCTGATTTATTCTGCTTTCAAG
>JAFCEA010000009.1 GCA_017609385.1 Candidatus Woesearchaeota archaeon | reverse complement strand
ATGCATATTTTGCTGCACCTATTGCTCCGGTTATATGCGGCCAAGGAGGTACAATTATTCCTTTTTTAAGAACAGTTTCAAGAGCAGCAACCTGCCCAAGATTAAATGCAGTTGCACCCTGGAAAACAACTATTGGTTTTATCTCTTTACCGCTAACCACTTTTGCTAAATAATTTCTTGCAGTTGCTAAGGTAAGGGCAGCACATAAATCCTCTAAAGATACATTGTTTTGCTCATATTTTATTATTGATTGCTCTGACAAAACCGCACAAGTGCTGTCTATATTAGGAGGTTTCTTTGCCTTTAATGCAATATCTCCAAAATCCTCTATTTTAATGTCTCTGCGCATGGCATATTTTTCAAGTAATGCTCCGGTTCCAGCAGCACATGCATTATTCATTTCAAAACCAACAACAACCCCTTGGCTGATATTGATAAATTTTGAATCCTGACCGCCAAACTCAATAATACTAAACTCTTTTTGGGGATAGACTGCTGTTATGCCTGCAGCCTGTGCAGTGATTTCATCAACAATATGAGCTTTAGAAGCTCCAACTATAAAACCAGTAAGCTGCCTTCCGCTTCCAGTTGTTCCTGCAACAACTTTTTTAATTTTATAGCCCCTTTCTGTAATCTGATGATATACCTTGTTTATGGCATCTATTGCAGCCCCAACAGGATCTATCTCTGTTCTTCTGTAGTGATATGCAAGCAATCTAAACTTATTATTAATCTTTGCTATTAATGCAGCCTTTGTACTAACAGAGCCTATATCAATTCCTAAGCCAGCTAGAGGGATTTTTGCATCATAAGGCCAATCCTCCCTTGGTTTCATGATTCTGGATTTTTTGAAGATCAAGGGGCCTTGTGATTCATAGTTAAAGGGTTTGGTTAATTTCTGCTCTAATTTTTTTATTATATTATCTAAATAAACCTGTTGACCATGGATTGCTGCACCAATTGCACCTACATATAATCCTTGTTTGGGTATAATAATTCTATCAGGTAAGATATTGCAAACATCTGTTAGATGTTTAACAAAGGATTTACTAAGTGAAAGACCACCAATAATAGCAATCTTTCCTTTAGGTATTGTTCCATTTGATAGAATGGTTTTAAAACTATCTGCAGAGGCCCTATAAAGTGAGGCAGCTAATACCTCTTTTGGTGTTCCCTTTTGTTGCTGGTGAACAACATCAGATTCCCGGAAAACACCACATTTTGCAGAGAGCTTTATGGTTTTTCTGGTTTGATCAGCAACATCAGACAATTCCTCTATTGAACCATAGTTAAATCTTTTAGCCATATGTTCAAGCAGTAAACCTGAACCAACACCACATTTATCTTCTAAATCATAACTTTCTAAAAATAATTTCCCATTATGTCTTTCAAATACAAAATATCTTTGGCTTGAGGCTCCAGCATCGATTACCCCCATTTTTTCATTTTCCTTAATGTCTAAATCGAGATTATTATCTCTACCAAGAAATTCAATACCTCCTTTGGTTGCAATTGACTCATTTATTTTTTTTAGAACATCTGGTAAAGAAAAAGAATTAACGCCAGTTATAGCGACTTTAGCTTCATCTCCATGCTTTTCTACAATCTTTTCTAATGTTTCTTTTAAAGCATAAATTGGCTTTCCATTTATCTTTTTTAGATAAGGGGTTATATTTTCTCCATCCATTACAACTGCTTTCAGGTTATCAGAACCAATATCTATACCAATTCTTTTCATATCAGGGAAGAGTTTAAATTTAGATATAAAACCTTTTCTATAGTAAGGTTGTTTTTCAGATAAATTTATATATAAACCATGATTCCAAGACATAAAATAAACAACCTCGGCTAAAGCCGAGGTATTCCTGAGTTGCTAAAAACAACTCAAGCGACGAAAGAAGGAAGCTTTCGTTGCTGGTAGTAAGATGGAAGGTTGCTGAAATTAGTTTTCCAGCTTCCTTGGCTGTATTTGATGTAATTTTGTATTACATCATATGTAACATTGCCTACAGACCTATAAAATTTGCCAGGGCTCCAGAAATGACCTTTACGGAAATAAGTTTTTAGCCAAGGAAAGTTCCTGAACAAAGCACCTGCTGTTTTTGCTTTTAAAACAGCAAAAACGTATGATGGTGTTATTGTTGGTGGAAAGCTAATAAATAGGTGTACATGGTCTGGCATAACCTTAAGTTCATAGATTTCCCAACTGTTTTGCATGGAAATCAGCTTTATTACACCTTCGACGCACTTTTTCAAGTGCAGCCTATTCAAGAAAGAATAGGCATATTTTACCTTCCACACAAGGTGGAAACAGTTTTGGCCTACACTATGGTTGTTGTGTTTCAAACCTTTCATTTTCGTTGCCTCCGCGCAACGAAAATTTACAGCTCACGCTAACTCAGTTTGTGTGAGTGCGCGCGCCAAAATTCGTTGCGCACTCATTATTTAATTTAGAAATATAAAAAGAAGGAGGGTCGCATTCCTCCTAGCTAAAAGCTAGGTATCCTGCGACAAAATGTAATGAATTACGAGAAACTATTGAAAAAGGCCAGGAAAGAGCTCCCAAAGATCAGCTCTAAAACAGAGAGATTTGAGGTCCCAAAGGTTATTGGCCACATCCAGGGAAATAAAACAATTATTTCTAACTTCAACCAGATAGCTGGAGTATTGCAAAGAAAGCCAGAGCATTTGCTAAAATATATTTTAAAAGAGCTGGCAACACCTGGTGATTTAAAGAGCACAGGCCTTCTCATAGGAAGGAAAGTCTCATCAACAAGGATAAATGAGAAAATAAAGCAGTATGTTGATATCTTTGTTATCTGCCCTGAGTGCAATAGGCCAGATACAAAGCTTGTAAAAGAAGGAAATATTAGTTATTTGGAATGTTTGGCCTGTGGTGCAAGACACCTTGTTAAAACAAAGATATAAGATGATAGTAAAAGAACATATAACCTATGATAGAAGATTAATTCTAACAGTGTGTGATAAAGAGATTATAGGAAAGAAATTTGAAACCAATGACTTAAAGCTTGACTTAAGCTCTGATTTCTATAAAGGAAATGAAAAAACAGAAAATGAGATTATTAAGTTGTTTGAACAGTCATATATGATTAACCTTATTGGTGAAAAATCAATTAAGCTTGGCCTTAATACAAAGATTATTTCTAAGAAAGATATAATTTACATAGAGAAGATACCTTATGTGCAGGCCGTAAGCTCAGAGAGTTAACTAACACATTGATTTTATTTTAATTTATTTATACTAATGGGATTTTAACTCCTAATTTAATTAGTAAGAAGTTGTATAAAATCAGTGTTAAAGATATAATAAAAACAAAGAGAATTATTTTATACACATTCATGTGCCTATGATATTTTTTTCTTTGTTTGTAGGTGGACACATCTATTAGTTCATCACCAAAATAGATTGACAGGAAGGTTCCAACAGCAGAAAGTAAAATAATGCCCCAATATGGAAATGGCTGCAATATTATATAATGAAATAATTTGAGAATCAAAGTTTTATCATATAATTCTGAATAAGAGGTTAATGCAATAATATTAATTAAGGTAGCAATGCCCCATACAATCATTTCTGAATAAATCATTCTCATACCTGTAATCAAACGAACTGGAAAATCAAGAATAAACCCTGCATCAGCAATTGGAGTGCAAAATACAAAAAAAGACCAACTCAAAATTGTTACTAATAAACCATTAGCTGCTCCAAATTTATAGGATACAAACAAGAGGTATCCAATAAGGACTGATATTAATAGAAGGTATCTTATTAAGGTGTGTCTCTTTGTTTCTTCCTTAAAAAAATCTTTAATATTCTTCCATGATTTTTGAATGAAATATAACTCCATGATTCATTAAATTCTTTTGATGCTTATAAATTATTCTGTTTGTATACACTAACCAAACCACTTGCCAAGGCCTTCCTGCTTTTCTTTTTCCTTGCCAAAGACATCATCTACTCTTCTTTTTGTCAGCTCAAGGGTTTGCTTTAGATAAGCAGGAACATCATATTTTTTAGCAAGGCTTATGCTTGGCTCAAGGTATTTAATAATAGAACCCTCTGATATGGTAAATATTATCTTGCCTCCGCATGCATCGCACTTGCCTATTAAAGGCGGCCTCCTGAACTTTTTATTGCATTTAACACACCTGAATTGCTGTATAGAGAATTTTCTTAGATTGCCTTTTATGTCTTTTATAAAATGCTTGTCAATCACCATTGCAGCAACCTCTGCTTCATTAACAGCCCTTATTTTTTCTGCAAGCTCCATCTGGCCCTTGAGTTTGTCTTCCATTGATGGTATAGACTTATAAGCAGAGCATAAAACCCCTGAATTTATATTTTCAACTGGATGTGTGTAACCCATATTCTCATACTGATTTATTGTTCCTAGTCTTGTGCTTACCTGATCTAGCTTTAAATCTCTTGGATTAGTGTATTTACCACATGCCTCATAAAACTCAAGGGGATATTTCCACCCTACATCAATATCAAAAAACATGTCATCAACCTCAGAGGGGATAACTTTTGATGTTAATACAAGACATGCATCTTGTGTTGAGCCCCTGTGAGCAGGCAGAAACTGTCTTGAAAAGTTAAGCAAGGAATCCATTAAAAGCATAATACTTGCCTCATCACCATCACAATCACGTCTTGTTGCAGCATGAATCATTGGATGAGCATAAAATCCCTGTGTTTTTGAAAATCCTATTATTCTGCAGACTATTCCTGCAGATGTGTGGGGGGCAAGAGCAATAACAAGATGGCCAATAAGATCACTAATTGATTTGAGGTTATAGTATGGCTTTTCATTATAAAGCCTGACTAACATATCATCAACAAATTTAGAGACATTAAACAAAACAATATCTGCACCAGCCTCAGCTGAATCAGGGCAGGATGGCAGTATAATGTCCTGTGGTTTTATTTCTAATATCTGACCATCATTCTCAAGCTCTCTTTTATTTATGTCTCTTGTATAACCAAGCTCTTTTAGTTTTTCAATTGATGTTTGTATTTCTCTTGGCTTAAAATGGGTTATTGGAAGCTGCGTCATATCATATCTTGTTGTTCCATCCTTATTCACATATATATCATGCTCTGCCCTCAATATTCCCTTAATAAGGTGTTCTGGTATATGGTCTTTGTTTGATGTGCCCCTTACCCCTTTTATTAGATCAGGGCAAGTTCTTGTCTTGAGTTTCTTGAGCATGGAATTAAAATAATAATTTATGTCTATGCTCTGGTTTTTGTAGGTTTTTGCCTCTCCATGCTTGCATGTATTTGTTTTAATATTGCCACAGAGATTGCAATAATATAGTTTATTTGTCTTTCTGCCACATGTCTCGCAAACAGAAAAAATAGTTTCTTTATTACATTTTTCACACTTGTAAATTGGAAAATCTGAGATTATTTTTTTATTTTCCATTGCAGCCTGGAAAGATCTTAGACGGTCACCCTCTTGCCCAACTGGAAACAAAACATGTGGGCTTCCTGTTAGTTTTCTCATCTTGGCTTTTTCAGGCCTTCCCATCCTTGCACCAATAAATATGCCTGACTTGTCCCTTACCTTGATTTTTGATAAAATGTTTATTATATCCAGCACATTTTTTTCCTTGTTTTCCTCAATTGTTTTTTTTATTTTTTCAATATCCTCTTTTTCTGAAATATTAAGGTTAGATAATAAAGCAAGTGCATCATCTTCCCTAATAACAACAAATTCATTAGTTACAGCAGAATGCTGAACACCAATAAGCTCAAGAATCCTCTTTGGCTCCTCTTTTAGGGGCAATACTATTTTTATTTTATTCTCTTCTCTTATAATTTTCATTTTACTAAGCCAATCTATGAGAATTTTCAATTCATTAAAAGAGACTGTCTTCCAATGAAAGGTATAAACAGGATGTAATGGTATGTTTAATGCTTCTGATATTTTTATTGAGTTCTGAGCTGTTGGCTTAATACAAAGATATTTTTTTAATAACTCATTTAGATTATCTTCAGGAATATCTAAAAGATTTGATAACTTTGTGATATCAAGGTTTCCAAATAAATTAACAGTTGCCTTTTCAAGCTCCTGAACCCAATATTCCTCACAATAGCCTGCTGGCACAAGAACATGGGCCCTGTTGAAAAAATCTCCATAACTAATAAGTATATCACCAAGGAAAATAATCTCTTTAATGTCCTTAACATATTTTTTTGCTTCTTGCTCTGAGTTTAATCTTAAGACAGAGCCATTATTCAGCTTAACAATCGGCCCCTCAATACAGTTACAAGGACTAACAGTTGTTGCCTTTCCAGGTCTTTCAACTTTAAGCTGTGTTCCTGTTGCAATATAATTTTGTAGTATAATCATTGTAGCAGGACTTATACTATCTGCAGAATATCCAGATGTTCTTGAGCGGCCATACCTTAATCTAAAGCCTCCTATTCTTAATGGAAACGCCAATATTGGCCTTCCTGCAACTAGGTCCTCTATAAAGGTGTAGTTTGGTGTAATTTCCCCATCAGATTTATTTATTTCTCCTTTTGCCTTAACCCCTTTTTGTATATCTAAAAATTCCCCAAGAAAATTCCACTGCTCTAAATCAAATTCTTTGCTGAACTTTGAAAGCCTGTTCCATAATTTTTGGGCTTTCTGTGCAAGGCATTCTGCAAAAACAAGACAAGCTCCACCCCTTATTTTGTTTGTTCCTATTCTTTCAATATCCTTATAATTTGAAACATCTATTTTTTCGGTTGGGTCTCCATCAATCTGAACAGGAAGGTTTTTTGCCAAAAATTCAAGCTCTTCCTCGCTTGGGAGATATTGAAGATTGGTTACTCTCTCATGATAATCAAGAACCTCTCTTACAATTCTTTTAATCTCTTTTTCTGTAGGGTCATAGGGGTGATAACCCATTTTTTTTCTTACATAATCTGCAATAAGAACAGAAAAAGATCCTCCTGTACCACCAGCACTTCTTATTGGGCCAGAGTACATAAGGGCAAAATAATCTTTTCCATCTTTTCTCTTCCTTATATCAAGGCCTACAAAACCCTCTAATGGGGATGCAACAGTTCCCATGGTATGGTAAGCAAAACCAACCCTTATGCCAATTTCTATTGCCTCTTTCTTGTCCTTAAACTTACAAAACTTTTCTTTTGCAATTTCCTCTGCAATAATAAGTGAGATTCTCCAGTCAAGGGCACCATATTTTTTTTCTAAACCAAGGATTCTCTTTGATATTCCAGAATCAACTATTTGTGGTGCAACAGTAGAGATTAATCCTTCAACCCTTTCAGCCATGTTCTTTGCAAGTGGTATATCAACCTTGCTTTCAGGATCATACCCCTTCTTTCTTGCATCATTAGCTAATTTATATGCTATTTTAAGTTTATCATCTATTTCTTTAAAGTATAATTCAATTTCCTGACTTGCCTGTTTTTGTTCTTGCATCTTATTTTCCAAATTTAAGAATCTTAACCTCCCTTGTCTGTAAATTGATTATTGGAACTCTGCATGGCTCTGGATGATGACCTACTTTTTCCTGAAATGCGGTTTTGCTTTGCCAGCATGAGCCACATATCATGGTTATATTTCTATAGTTTGAAACAGATGATTTATGGATATGGCCTGTTAAAAAAAAGTCTGGAACCATGTTTATAACAAGGGGGTCTTTTTTGGCATCTGGAATATACAGGGTGGACTTATGTGTTGGTGCAAGATGCCTTTTCTGCAATAAAAATTTCATTATAAGATCTGCCCGGTCATAGCCACCCTGGTTTCTTATTGACTCAACATTGGCAACAAAATAATCAAATGAAAATCCATGGTACAACAGAAAATCAAATCCTGGAAAATCTTTTGTATAACCTATGTTAACCATCGCAGGGTTGGAAACCATAATGGCATTTGGCAGCTCCCAGATGGCAGCTGCAAAATCCTTATAAAGCTCTGGCTGTGGCTCTGCTATTCTCATGGCATCATGATTGCCAGGGCAGATAATCAGTTTTATATTTTTAGGTATCTGTTTTAATAACCTTGCACATTCGTCATATTGTTTGTGTATGTCTTTTATTAATAGCTCAGAGTCCTGTTTAGGATAAATGCCAACACCATCAACAAGGTCGCCAACAATAAATATATATTTAACTTTTCTTGCAATTTCCCTTTGTTTCTCATTTCCTGTTTTACAGTTAATCCATTTAATAAATTTATTAAACTCTTCTGGAAGGAAATCAACAGAACCAACATGCAGGTCTGAGAGGCAGACTGCATAAGCCTCATATGGTGCTTTTTTAAGCTCTTTCTGTATAGGTATGTCCGGTAATAGAATATTATTGGCGAAAACAATATTATCTCCATTCATACCAGTTACACCTATTACCTCATCTAAAACTGTATCTTTTGCTATGTTAACTAAATCTGTTTTATTTTTATTTATAAGAATACTAATGGGGCCGGTCTGATCCTCTAACCTTAATATTATATTATTATTTTTAGTTACTTTTTTGTCATCAACAAGCCCTATTAAGGAAACAGTTTCCCTTTCTTTTTTATTGAGAATCCTATTAATGGACATGATATTTTGTAGTTCTGCCCTGTTTTTAAGCATGCCCTCTAGAGCCTTGTACCTTGAGTTAAAGAATGAAACAAAGTCCTGAATCTCTCTTTTCTTTGATTCCTCCTTATATGAAAATAATATTTTAACATCTGATTCTTTCTTCTCTCCCCTTGCATTAAGATAGTCAATAAATCTAAGGTATATTTTGTTATCCCTGCCGGTTTCATATAACACTTTTGATCTCTCAAACTCAAGCCAGTTTAGGTCAGGAAGATTTTTGCTTAACAATAGATTATATATATCCTTGTTTAATAATAAGAACTCATCTGAGGTTATCTTATTTAGTATTAAATTGTTTAATTTTTCTATATTATTTTCAGTATTTATTTCATTAATAATATCGGGGCTGATAAAAATATTGTTCTTTAAAAAAAAGCTAACTACCCCTTTTTGTTTAGAAACATATTCTTTCATTTTTTAGGTGAGAAGAATTATTCTTGATTAAATCAAGTTAATCCTAATCCTTCTTCTAATATTTTCTTGATTTTTGATTCTGAAGTAGAGGTTATTGCAAGGGAAATTTCTCTTGTTCTTCCATATCTGCCTTTTGAGATAACCTTTGCATTTATTATGCCAAGCATATCTAATTCTGCAATTATATCAGAAACGCGCCTTTGTGTTAAAGGCCTTAAGCCAGCCCTAAAACATGTTCCCTTATAAACCTCATATGCCTTTCCTGTGAATATTACATTATTTTTCCTTGTATAAAGGGAAATTATTGCATAAAGCACTGCCTGAAATTGTTTTGGCTGGGTTGTTACAATATCAAGAATTCTATCTCTCTCTATCTTATCTTCTGCCTCATCAATATGTTTTATCTTAACCTTTAAATAACCATTTCTCTCGGCTATCTCTCCTGCAACCCTTAAGAGTTCTAAAGCTCTGCGTGCATCACCATGTTCTCTTGCTGCATAAGCTGAACATTTTTCTATAACTCCCTGTTCAATTACATTTTTCTTAAATGCCTCTTTTGCCCTTTGGTTTAATATATCCTGAATCTGGGGTGCATTATAAGGGGGGAATAGTATTTCCTCTTCTGATAAGGAGGATTTTATCCTTGGGTCAAGGTTATCTACAAAAATAAGGTCATTTGATATCCCTAGGATTGATATTTGGGAATTTTTTAGTTCTGTGTTTATCCTGGTGAGGTTATATAATAATTCATCGCCTGCTTTTTTAACTAATTGGTCGATCTCATCAAGAATTAAAATAAAAAGCTGTTTTTCCTTGTCTATTATATTAAAGAATATGTTATAAACCTCTTCAGTTGGCAGACCTGTTGGTGGTATTTCTTTTCCAAGTTCCCTTACTAACTGTGCTATTAGCCTGTATTCTGTATCTGCAACCTTTCTTAATTTGCAGTTAATGTAAAAAATTTTTAAAGCAATATTTTCTTTTTTTGCTATTTCTGACATCTTTGTTGCTGTATATTTAATAGAAAGGGTTTTTCCAACACCTGTTTTGCCATAAATAAACAGGTTGGATGGCTTCTCAAGCCTCAAGGATGGTCCAAGAATATTTGCTATTTGGTTTATCTGCTCGTTCCGGTGGAGTATTAAGTCAGGGGAATATGTTGACTGTAATATTTCTTTATTATTAAACAAAGATTCTTTGGTTAAAAATTTTTCAAAAAATCCAGTTAATCCTTTTTGTACCATTTTCCACTTGAAAGTAAGGTCATTGATTTAATCATAAAAATTCCTTATTTTGCCTCTCACCCCCTTGTTTCAAATACAAAATATTTTTGAGAACATTATGAAAAAATATGAACTTATTTTTATATACTATTGTAAATTAAAATGTTTATTGTATTAGTATGTTATCAATAATAATTGTTATAATATATATTTTAAATTAAATAATCAAACAAAAACAAAAATAAATAAATATTTTCTATATTGAAAACAAATATGTTTCTCGACTATAAAAAAATAATAAATAAAATCAATTAAATAATAAAAATAAAAGATTTATATTATATTAAATTAATAAAAATAAAAAATATTAAATTGAATCTAAAATTAAATAATTTTTAACCATCATAAATTATTGAATTTATTTAATTAACAAAATAAAACACGATTTAAACTAAATTTTTTAGTAAATTTTCATTAAAGATTTCCATACGAAATTTAGGGGTAGGGGAGTAATACTTCCTTAGGAACATTTCGATGATTTTTCTGCTTTTTTGTTACTTTAAAATAACAAAAACCGAAAGATTTATATATAAAAACCATTTATCACCATTAAATAGGTATTAAATTACTAAATATAATGATTAGGGTTTAAAATGATTGTAAAAAAAGATTTTTTAATAAAACTGAAAGACTTTGGATTAAACAGCTATGAATCAAAGCTTTGGACAGCTCTCTTGTCAAGGGGGGTTTCAACTGCCGGAGAATTAAGTGATATAGCAAATGTTCCAAGATCAAGAAGTTACGATGTTCTTGAATCACTGGAGAAAAAAGGTTTTATAATAATGAAAGTTGGCAAGCCAATAAAATACATTGCTGTTCAGCCAGAAGAAGTTGTTGAAAGAATAAAGAAAAAGATAGATGAAGATACTGTTTACAAGAGAAAACTTCTTGACAGCATGAAATCAGCAGGGGTATTAAATGAACTAAATCTCTTGTTTAAGAATGGAATCAAGATGATTGAGCCAAATGAGTTATCAGGATCTCTAAAAGGCAGGCAAAACTCTTATAATCACCTTGAATTACTAATGAAAGATGCCAAAGATAGTATAATCCTTATGACTACCTTAGAAGGTCTTGAGAGAAAAAACAAATCATTCAAAAAGACATTTAAGAGACTTAAAGATAAGGGTGTTAAAATAAGAATAGCAGCACCAATAAGCTCTAATTCACAAAAAACAGTTAATGAGTTGTCAAAAATTGCAGAACTAAAAAATATAAATCATATACAGGCAAGGTTTTGTGTTATTGACAACAAGGATTTCTGGTTTATGGCCTTAGACGATAAAGAGGTGCATCCAACTTATGATTTAGGAATATGGATAAAAACGCCTTTTTTTGCATCTGCAATGGCCAAGATGTTTGATTCTGTCTGGAAAGACCTAAAACCTATTAAAAATTAATTTAATTTTAGTTAGTTTCAATTGAAAAAATGATATTTAAACAACAAATTTATAAAAAGAGTTTTATTTCACCAAAATATGGAAAAAAATATGTATGATTTAAACGATATTGGACAATTAAAAGATATACCAAAACATGAAGTTCTTGAGTTTTTACTTGGCGAATCAGTATATATTCATGCAGATATTGCCATCAAAATTGATCGAATCGAAACAGGTAAAATAAATTTAGCAGATGGTCATGCATATAAATTATCACATCCACAAATTCAATCTGATCCATGCCTTCTTTTTTATATATCTAATATATCTTTTTATGGAAATTTATGTGGATGTGCTAACAGATTTTGGAATAAAAATCCTAAACTGTGGGAAAATTAATGAAGTATCTTTTTCTCAACTTTGTTGACACAAACCTACATCCTTTGTATAATTAGAGAAACTAATAGAAATTTTAATGTTAATATAATTTGTATTTTAATTCTTTAGTTTTTATTATAACTTATAAAATCATCTTTCTAATACTCATTTTTCTCAATGAAACTCTTTTAATATTTCTAAAATAAATTAGACCAATAAATTTCATAAAAGCTTTTATATATTACAAAAAAATACATTTAATTCATGAAAAAACCACATATTGAAGCATGTTATGCATTTCCTGGCCAAGGATCTCAATTTCCTGGCATGGGAAAAAATATATATAAACATGAATCTGCTAAGAAAATCTTTCATACTGGTAATGAAATTCTAAAAGCTGATTTAAAACTTGATATTATTGATTTAATGTTTAATGGCCCAGAAGAAAAATTAAAAGAAACAATTAATTGCCAGCTTGCTATATTATTAAATAATTTAGCATATTTTTCTGTGTTGAATCAAAAAATTGAGTGTGTGTTAACACTCGGGCATTCTATTGGGGAATATTCTGCTTTGGTTGCCTCAAAGGCCTTATCATTAGAAGATGCAATAAAATTAGTCAAGAGACGGGCTGAATTAATGAGTGAATGCATCCCAAAGGAAAAAGTAGAAAAAGGTAAAACCCACTATATGGCAGCTGTTTTAGATGATAATCCAAATTTAATTAATTTGGTTAATGAAGCTTGTGAAGAAAATTCATTATATACAGGGGTTAATAAGGGTATAGTTCGGATTGCAACTATAAATTCTTCATCCCAAATAGTAATATCAGGGAATGAGAATGCTGTAATAAGGGCAGTCAAACATCTTAAAGAAAAAAAGAAGATTAAGAAAGTAGTTTACCTTAAAGTTGAAGGGCCCTTTCATTCAGAGCTTATGAGGCCTGCTGCTGAAGGCATGAAAAAAGCATTGGAGGATAAGAACATTACAATTAACGAACTCAAAATACCATACATAGCAAATTCTACTGGTGATTTTATATATAAACCAAATAAAATTAAAGAATCTTTGGTTGAACAGATTTGCGGAACAGTAAAATGGAAAAAATCTTTAGAAAAAGCAATTCAAGAAGGATTTAAAACTTTTGTAGAATCTGGCCCAGGAGAGAAACAATATAAATTATTAAACAGGGATTACAAGCCACTAAATAAAGGGCTTGAGGTTTTAGTTACTAAAGACTATATATAATCTTAAGTCACATTCTAAATTAAATTTATTTTTATATTACTTATACTATAAAACTATTATTCTAACCTTTATTTTCCTTAATCAAAATATTTTAATAATATCAGATTTAATTAATTGATGATAAAATATGGGACGTTCTTTGATGCCGCCAAAGTCAGGATGGATAGAGCTAATTTATGGTTGTGTTAAGTCTGGGAAAAGCATAGCTCTAATAAGCAAAATAAACAGCCTTAAGGACGCAATAGATAAAGAAAAATTCAGGAAAGAATCTCTAATTATTAAACACCCTCTTGATGATAGGGAAACAGAAAGTAAGATTTCCTCCTTTAATAAAAAAGGTATAGATGCAATTGAATGTGAGACAACACAAGACATTGTCAAACGTGTTACCAAGCATACAAAATTTATCTTTTTAGGGGGCATACATTTATTTGACAAAGATATTGTTCCTTTTTCAAAAGCCCTTATTGATAGAGGCGTGATAATCATTGCAACAGGGCTAAACCTTACCTCTAAAGGGGAGCCCTATAATTATATGCCACAAATAATGACTATTACTGATGTTTATGACATAGAAAAAGGTGAATGTTTTACCCCTGGCTGCGGTGAAGAGGCATATCGCTCTATTGAAGTAAATGATCATTTTGAGCCAAGATGTATGAAATGTTATTATAAAACAGAAAAAAAACCAAGCCTGGTTGTTGTCACTGGCCCAATGTTTTCCCAAAAGACAATTAAACTAATTGAAGAAGAGAACAAAAAGAAAAACAAGCTTGAGTTTAATCCAATAAAAAATTATGCAGATGAATTTATGAATAAAGATATTTCTGCAATATTCAAATGGTCTAAAGATAAAAGATACTCATTGGAAAAAATTGTCTCCCACGATGGTAGCTCCATAGGTGCAATACCTGTTGGGAATACTGACCAAATCATTGACTATTTACAAGAAAATAAACATGTTGGTTTTGTGGGAATTGATGAAATACAGTTCTTTAAAGAACCTTACAAAATGGTAAAAGGGCTTTTAGAACAAGGTTATTCAGTCTATGCTACTTGCCTGAAAAAAGATTTTAGGGGAGAGGGGTTTGGGGATGTTCCTAAGATTTTAACTTTGGCAACTACTATAATAAACAAGGAAGCCTATTGCACCATCTGTCAAAAACAACCTGCAACAGAAACCCAGAGGTTTGTTATAAAAGATGGAATAAAAAAACCAGCAAAATATGGTGATCCTATTGTTTTAGTTGCTGGCGAGGATTTGTATACCTCAGCATGCAGGTCTTGCCATTGGGTTCCTGGAAAACCAGAAAACAAGTATGATAATATATAAAACCAAAAAACTTTTAATACTAGTTATGATTTATTCTTATTAAAATGGATATAACAACAAAATTAGGGCTTATAAAGCAGGTTGGAGAGGAGATTCTTACAGAGGAAGAGCTAAAAACATTATTGGAAATAAAAGAGCACCCTATAGCTTATGATGGCTTTGAGCCATCTGGGAATATTCATATAGCACAGGGCATTATGAGGGCTGTAAACGTAAACAAGATGCTCAAAGCCGGCATTAAATTCAAGATGTATGTTGCGGACTGGCATGGCTGGGCAAACAACAAGCTTGGTGGTGATTTAAAGAAAATACAAGCCTGTGGTGATTATCTTGTTGAGGTATGGAAAACATGCGGCATGGATATCGACAAGGTTGAGTTTATCAGGGCCTCAGATGTTGTTAACAGCATGGAATACTGGAAAAAAGTAATGCAGGTTGCAAGAAACACAACAGTAAAAAGGATAACAAGATGCGGCCAGATTATGGGAAGAGAAGATTCAGAAGTTCAGCAGGCATCACAGATATTATATCCCTGCATGCAATGTGCTGATATATTTGAGCTTAAGGCAGACATAACACAGCTTGGCATGGACCAAAGGAAAGTTAATGTCCTTGCAAGGGAAATTGGTCCAAAACTTAATTGGTGGAAGCCTGTTGTTGTAAGCCATCATATGTTAGTGGGCCTTGAAAAACCTGTAAGCAATAAAACAAGTGTTGAAAGAGCTATTGACCTAAAGATGTCAAAATCAAAACCAGGCACAGCTATATTTATGACAGATTCAGAAGAGGAAATAAAAAGAAAAATCAATAAGGCATATTGCCCTGAAAAAACAATAGATGAAAACCCTTTGATGGAATATGCAAAATACATAATCTTTGAAAAGTTTGATTCAATAAGGATTGAGAGGTCTAAGAAGTTTGGAGGAGATCTTGAACTTAACAGCTATAATGAGCTTGTTAAGGTTTTTGAGAAAGGTGATTTGCATCCAGTGGATTTAAAGCTTGCTATTGCAAATTATATAAACAAACTTGTAGAACCAGTAAGAGAGCACTTTAAGAAAGACAAAAAAGCAAAAGAACTTCTTGAAAAAGTAAAGAGCTTTAAGATTACAAGATAAGAATTGATTTTATTAAATATCTGGGGTGATAGAGGACTTAATATGACAGAATCCACTGCGTTTATTATAAATCAAAGGGCGTCAGGACTAAAGAAAGAAGAAAATTGGAAAAAAACCAAGATATTTCTAAAAAAGAATTTTGGCCAATTAACTAATGTAAAATATTATCTTGAAGAGGGGTTAGAAAAAAATATTATCAAATTAAATAATACAGTATATTACAAGGACATCAATGATATTAATTTTAAGAGCCATAAAAACTTCATTATTCTAGGCGGAGATGGAACTATACAAGTCACATTGCAGGGATTTAAAAAATTAGAATCACTTGAAGAAAAAGTTCTTGGCATTATTCCCTGCGGAGCAGGGGATGATATTTCAAATGAACTTAACATTCCTAATAAGGAAATAGCAGCAAACTGCATTAACAATGCATTGGGTGGTAATAACAAATATATCAAAAGAGTGGACATTGGAAAAGCAATTTTACTCAAGGATAATATGAAAAAGAAACTTTACTTTCTTGGTGATGTTGGAATTGGCATAGATGGTAATATTATCAAAAGGCTTGAGCATGAACTAGAGCCAGTTAAAAACATTGTATCTCACTTTAAGGGCGAGAACAGTAAATTCATGCAGAATGTTGGAAAGATTATTTACAATACAAGTACTCTTTATTCCTTAGTTAATTATAAACCACAAAATTATTTAGTTAACATCAATAATAAGAGTATGATCTACAAAAAGGCCTTCTCACTTAATGTTTCAAATGTTAAGACTGCAGGCGGAGGGATTAAGATATGCCCTGATGCAGAGATAGACAATGGTTATTTTGATGTATGTATTATAACTAATATATCAAAATTCTATGGTATCTCTTTGCTTTTAAAGGCAAACAAAGGCCAACATATAGGAAAACAAGGAGTTGAATATTATAACAAAAAACACAGGATAAAAATAGTCAGCGTTGAATGTTTAGATAATAAATTATTTGATATGCACCTAAGCGGGGAATATGAGAATGCAGAGAAAGTTGTATTTAATATTATTCCAAAGGCACTTAATATTGTTTATAATCCTTATCCAAACCATAAGCTTCATTAAGAGGTCATTGGCAAGATAAAATGCCCAAAACAAAGATTTAAATATATTCTCTAAATTCTAAATTTTAAGATGTTTAAGGATTTAGCAGACTTTGCAGTTAAATATGCATTAAAACTAGGAGCAGATTATTCTGAGGCAAGATTAGAGTCAACAACATCAAACAGCTTTATACTAAAAAATGGAATACCAGAGGCATCTGGTTTTAATAAGATCAATGGCCTGGGAATGAGAATCATAAAAAACAAAACCCTTGGCTTTACATCAACAAATCATATGGACAAGGAAAAGATAAAAAAATTAATCCAAAATACAATTAATACAACAGAAAAGGCCTCACACTTAAGAGAAGAAATAAATCTTTCTGAGGAAAAAGCAAATAAAGATAAATATGAAATTAAGCAAAAGATTAATTTAAATGATGTTGGGCCAGAAGAAAAAATAAAGCTTTTGTTTGATGCAGAAAAAGAGCTTATTAACACAAAAATAAAAATCCCCTCAAGATATCTTTCATTATCAGACAGCCTAACAACAGAATACCTGATTAATTCTGATGGAACAAATATCTTAGCAACTGTTCCAAGGGTTTGCTTTTTTTACCTGTTGACTGTTGAAAAGGATAATAAAACCTCGCAGAGGATATGGCAGTATGGCCAGACAGGCGGCTTCGAATTTGTAAAAAAATGGAATATTCCCTCAATTGTTGTCAATGAGGTTAAGGCATTGCAGAAAAACCTTAAGTTTGGTGTTAAGCCCCCAAAGCAGGCCCTTGATATTGTTGCAGCACCTCAGATAGTTGGAATAATGGTTCATGAAAGCGGGGGCCACCCATATGAGGCAGACAGGATTATTGGAAGAGAGGGAGCCCAGGCAGGAGAGTCATTTGTAACAAAAGAAATGATGGGAACAAGAATTGGAAACAAGGTTGTGAATGTTGTTGATGATCCTTTATTGGAAAACAGCTATGGGTTTTACAGATATGATAATGAGGGAGTAAAAGCAAGAAGAAAATACATTATCAAACAGGGAATAATAAATGAGTTTTTACATAACAGGAAAACAGCTTATTATATGGGATTAAAGAGCAATGGCTCTTCAAGGTCTGTTAATTATGACAGGGAAAGCATTGTAAGAATGTCAAATACTTTTATGCTTCCTGGCAATTACAATGAGGAAGAATTAATAGAGGATGTAAAACTAGGAATTTACATGAAAAATTTCATGGAATGGAACATTGATGACAAAAGAATTAACCAAAAGTATGTTGGCGCAGAATCATATTTAATAGAAAATGGTGAGATAAAAGAGCCTGTTATAAAGCCTGTAATTGAAATAACAACGCCGCAGCTATATAAGGCCATTGATGCTGTTGCAAATAATAGTGAATATCATGCAGGCAACTGCGGAAAGGGTGAGCCAATGCAGCCAATCCCTGTCTGGTTTGGTGGGCCATCAATAAGATTAAGGAAGATAAGATTGGGAAATTAAAATGGAGCCAGAAGAAATAAGCAGCCATGTTTTAAATAAGCTTTTGAAAGCAGGTGCAGATGATGTAATTGTTTCTGTATCAAGACAGGAAAGCTCTCAGATTAAGTACTCCAATAATCTCATAAACACAACAAAAACATGGGAAAACATTGATCTTGGTATTTTCATGGCACTAAAGAAAAAGATTGTTCTGACAAATATAAAGGATTTTTCATTGAGTGCTGCAGATGATGTTGTTAATAAATTATTGAAGTTTGTTAAGTCAGCAAGCCCAAATAGCGAATATGCAGGAATTGCAAAAGGCCCATTCTCTTATAAAGAAGTTAAAGATGGTTATGACAAAAAAATAGCTTCATTAGGTGATAAATCCATTGATTATGTTGAAAAGGCAATCAATAAAGCTCTTGTTTGTGGAGCAAAGAGAACAGCAGGTGTTTTTGAAAATTCTGTAACAAATGTTTCTTTACTAACCTCAAATGATGTTAAGGCAACTGATAAAGGCACTTATAGTTATTTTTCAATAAGGGCTTTTAACAGCAAATATGCCTCTTGCCAAAAGGTTGGCTTTTCAAGGATGCTTGATTTGCTTGATGTTGAAAAACTTGCAGAAGAAGCTGCATTAATATCGAAACAGTCCTTAAATCCAGAGCACGGAAAGTTTGGAAAGTTTGATATTGTTTTTGAACCATTGCCATTTGCAAATATTATTGATAATCTTGGCATGGCCCTATCTGCCTTTTCAGTCGAAGCAGGGCTTTCCTGCTTAAAGGATATGATTGGAAAACAGGTTGCTAACAAGAAAATAACCATCATTGATGATGGCACACTAAAAAATGGTTTTGCTTCCTCAAAGTTTGATGCAGAAGGCGCTCCAACACAGAGAAATATTATGATTGATAAAGGAATTTTAAAAACCTATTTGCATAATACATCAACTGCCAAAAGATTTAATACAAAGACAACAGCAAATGCTGGCCTGCTTTCACCAGAGCCAACAAATTTAATTGTTAAAAAAAGAGATTTTTCAAAGCAGGAACTATTTGAGCAGGTTAAAAACGGGCTTTACATAACGAATCTTTGGTACACAAGGTTCCAGAACTATAATACAGGAGATTTCTCAACAATTCCAAGGGATGGGATCTTTGTAATAAAAAACGGCAGGATAGGCCAGCCAATAAAGGGAATAAGAATAAGTGAGAATATACTAAATCTTCTGAAGAATGTTATTGCAGTAGGAAATAAGCCTGAAAGAGTAATTGGCTGGGAAGTTGAGACACCTGTTGTAAGCCCTGCTGTTTTGGTTAAGGATGTTAATGTTACAAGGCCTGTTGATTGAATTTTTATAGGATTATATTTTTTCCTGCAAGAATTTTATCTAAATCATGATTTTTCAACGAAAGATTATAAGCTAATCCTTTACGAACACAATGTTTTATTCCTATATCTCTACCCCAAGAAGGAAACTGCTCTCCAAGTTCATGTAGTCCTAATCCTTGAATCAACTGGTGAGGTCTTTCACCTTTTCCAAGTATACCAATACCAACTTCTGGATAAACAAAAGATGGATAAACATAAGATTGAACTAATGTAAATTTTAGTACACAATCATCAACAACTCCTCGATAAACAAAATCAGAAATCTTTTTAATATTAACACTCATCCTACGAAGGTGTTCTAAAGCTTTCTTTCCAATTTCTATCATTTTAGTTGGATTTATTTCTTTTCTAGCAAACCATCCAAAAAATATTTCACTCTCTCTATCTGTTTGTGTTCCATACTCAACTAATGAAACCTTTTCAAGTTCAATAGGAATAGAGTTAGTTGGTACAAGTGATTCCAAAACATGTTCCGAAGATTCAGAAGCATATTCTTCCTTTTTAACTTTAGGAGCAGATTCATACGGTCCTTCTATTTCTGAATAACGTAATCTTCTTTCAAAA
>JAFCEA010000008.1 GCA_017609385.1 Candidatus Woesearchaeota archaeon | reverse complement strand
AGCCAGACATACTTCTTTGCTCGCATGTCCATGAGGCCGAGGGCATAGAGGAAAAAGTAGGAAAAACAAGGGTTATAAATGTCGGCAGGAAAGGAAAAATAATAGAAATATAACCTTAAATGAAAAATAAAATCTTATTTCCAAATGATTCAGTAATAAGCACCAGGAACTTTGAGGTTAGCCAGGACTGGGAAGTTCCAATACTAGGTTTTTTTATTTTATCACCAAAAAGAAAGATGCGCTCTATTTCTGAGTTTAATGATGATGAAGCCATTGAATTTATAATGCTTCTCCGCGAAGTAAGGAAAAGAATGAAAGATGTTTTAGGTATTGAGGATGTTTACTTTTTTCAGAACGAAGACACAGAACATAACTTCCATGTCTGGATATTTCCAAGACACAAATGGATGGAAAGATTCGGCAGAGGAATCAGCTCTGTCAAACCCATAATGGATTATGCAAAGGAAAATATGGCTACAGATAAGGTAATTAAAGAGATAAAAAAATCTGTTAAAGAAGTAAAAAAGTTTATGAATAAGTTTAACCCTTAAGAACCCCCAATGGTTTCATTCTAACAACCTTTAAGCTTATTCCTGCATTATGCACAGAATCAACAACCTGCTCAACATCCTTGTAGCATCCAGGCGCTTCCTCTGCAAATGATTTCCAGTTTCCTGCTTTCCCTATTATACCTTTCTGCTTTAACTCTTCATTTACTTTTTCTCCCCTGAACTGCCTTAAGGCAGCATGCCTGCTCATTGCACGTCCAGAGCCATGGCATGAGCTTCCAAAGGTTTTATCCAAAGCAAGCTCTGTTCCTTTGCAGATATATGAAGCAGTTCCCATTGTTCCAGCAACAATTACAGGAAGCTCTGGAAAAGCCCTTGTTGCACCCTTTCTATGAACATAATATTCCCTGCCTTTTATTTTATCGAGCTTTACAACATTATGGCAGATAGCATAAACAGTCTGCATATCCATATCCTCCCAGGATTTTTTAAACACTTTCTCAAAGGTTTCCCTTATCCATTGTGTCATAACAAGCCTGTTTGTAAAGGAATAATTAACAGCACACTTCATCGCCTTGTAGTAATCCTGGCCTTCCCCTGAATTTATAGGAGCACATACGAGCTGCCTGTCAGGAATCCAGATATTGTATTTTTTAACAGCTCTCTCCTGTATTTTAAGATAATCTGTTGCAATCTGGTGTCCAAAACCCCTGCTTCCGCAGTGAACCATAATCAGGACTTGATCTTTATCAACAATTCCTAGTTTTTTTGCATATTCTTTGTCATAAATATCACTCACTTTCTGGATTTCGAGAAAGTGATTCCCTGCTCCTAAAGTGCCAAGCTGTGGCAATCCTCTTTTTTTTGCAAGGTCAGAGACCTTTGAGGGGTCAGCTCCAGGCATGCAGCCATTTTCCTCTGTATTTTTTATATCCTCTTTTGCCCCATAGCCGTTTTCAACAGCCCAGTTAACTCCCCGGCTCATGACTTCATTAAGTTCATCATAATTTAACCTTAGTTTTCCCTTTGAGCCAACGCCGCACGGAATTGCATTGAATAATGCAGGAACAAGCTCTTTTAATTTTTCCTTAACTTCCTTAACTGTTAGGTTTGTTCTTATGGAGTTTATTCCGCAGTTTATATCAAAGCCACACAGTCCTGCTGAGATTATTCCTTTTTCACTGTCAAATGCACTTACTGCGCCCATTGGCAGTCCATAACCAAAGTGCATGTCTGGAAGCCCTATAACTGGCTCAACAATTCCTGGAAGGCATGCTACATTTGTAAGCTGTTGAACAGCGCTATCTTCAATTGCATCCAATATTGCCTTATTTGCAATAATCTTTGCACCAACATTCATTCCCTCTCGTGCTGTTTTTGGCAATAACCATTCATAATCATTTATTTTCTGGATTTTTTCTTTCATCTTACACCTTAAATATCTAAACTTATGGTTGCTTTATAATTATCTTTTATTTTTTCAATCTTTAGCTTGTAGTATGTTACTCCCTTGACAACAACACCTGCTTTTTCAGGGCTTATTGGTTCTCCATAAACTTTTGCCTTTAAATTATTTTCATTAATTTCTATTATTTCAAATCTTGAGAAAAACAACTCATCTGTATCAACCAGAGCTATCAAATCCTGCAGCCAGTTAACCATTAAGTCTTCTAATGAATCCCCATTAACCTCAATATCAATTGTTTTTTCCTCTCTAACTTTTTCTATATCACATATAACACTAAACAGTGCAAGTGCAGAGTTCTTAAAAAGCTCTTTCAAATCCTTTCCATAGACCTCAAACATTACATCTGATGTAAGGCCTTCTATAAACTTGTATTTTTCCATTTTTAGTAAGTTGTAATCTCATTTAGTTCAAATGGCTTTTCTTCTTTATCTTCTTCCTGTTTTTCTTCTGCTGAGCTGTCAAACATGTTAAACACGCCCTCAGAAACCTCTGGTGTTTCACCCTCTTTTTTATAATCCTCTCCTATAAGACTTGAGAGCATCTTTATCAGCTTTTTAATATCCTCACTAGAATCCTCTTTTGTGTCTATTGTGATTTTCATAAGGCAACCTCCTTTTTGTTAACAAGATAAATAGGGTATTATCTTATTCTTATTTAAACATTTCTGAAAAAAGCATTCAAAAATTAATGAGAAGTAGGTATTAGTTCTTGTTTCCTTTTTTTATTATTGCAATTGAGGGATCTATGAGGAATCCCTGCATCAGTATATCATGCCCTATAAGCATTTTATATTTTAATCTGCTTCTGTCAGCAATGTTGAACTGGCCCATAAGTTCCTTTCCCTTTAATCTGATTTTTATCTTTACTATATCCCTTCTTTTTTTTCCTGAGGCAGACTTTATTAACTTAGAGCCAATTATTGGTCCAAGAGATAATTTTTCAAAAAGTTTTTCATCAATAGAACTCCATTCTGCACCAGAGTCAATCCTTGCAATAACTGTTTCCTCTTTCTTTCCATTATCAATTATAGTAACATACTCATCCAGCCCAATAACAACCTTGTTTTTTAGATTTTTTATCATACAAAACTAGAAAAAGAGTTTATTTTTAAATTTATCTATTAATAAACTTTATATATAAATGATGTTTTTAAACTGTTATGATGTTCGAGAGACAGAGGACAAATATCTTGCATCCCTTTCAAAAAAATAGAAAATTAAATTACCTTAAAAAAATCTTATTGTTTGAGTTTAAAAGAACGTAAAATAATGTTTTGTATTTCTCTGGATTGTCAAAAATAGTCTTTAGAGCATCAACAGTCTTGTCAAACTTCCATTTAAGTTCCTGGGCAAACTCTTTGGCAGGTATCTCATTCTTCTTTGTTCTCAGAGAAATAAATACATTATTCATTTTTTCAAGGTCTTTTTCATTAATTTGCTGCATTTTTATTTCTTCTTTGCCTTTTCCAATGTTGCCTCAAGCTTTGCAACAGCCTCGTCTGCCTCTTTCTTGCTTTTAACACCTGTGCAGACTATCTTGCCATTAGAGAACAACAAGAAGCTTGCCTTTGGCTCTTTGATCTTGTAAACCAATCCTGGAAACTGCTCTGGCTCATACTCAACATTTCTGAGCTTCATAACCAGATCATTAAGGTTAAGTGCAAAACCTAAAGCACCTGAAGCAACCATATTCTGCACATGTATTTCTGGCTCAATATCTATCTTGACTTTTACTCTCTCTAAAAGTTTTATTATCTTATGGATAGCCTCTTTAACCTCTTTCATTGTCTTTGCTCCTGTGCAGACAACTCGGCCGGTTGTAAAAAGAAGTGCTGATGATTTTGGTGTCTTTAATCTTATAACAAGCCCTGGAAACTGCTCTGGATTATACTCTGTGTTTGGCAGAGTTGATGCTATTTTCTCTAGATTCAATGGATGCTTAAAGTCAGTAGAAACAACCATATTAACAATTCTTATTCCTTTAGCCATTTTAAACCCCCATATAAGCCTTTTTAAAGGCCTTTTTAAATGAATAAAAACTGCTTACTCATAAATCTTTCGGTTTTTAAGGAAAAATATAAAAAGGAGTAAGTTTATAAGGTTAATAATAAAAGGAGGTTTAAAAATGGAAACATGGATATGGGTTGTTTTAGCAGTACTTTTATTGGCCCTTCTATACTATTTTTTTGTTATGAAGAAAAAATAGTTAAGGGATTTTAAGGAAATTAAGGCCTTACTAATTGATTTTTTTATTTAAAATTAGATTAAATTTTTATTTTTATTATTTAAAAATGGAATTAAATGTTAATACTATTATTAGACCAAAAATAGGTCTTGTTCTCGGAAGCGGCGGTGCAAGGGGGATAGCACATATTGGTGTTTTAAAGGTTCTGGAAAAAAACAAAATTCCAATAGATTATATTGCAGGGGTAAGTGCAGGAGCATTTGTAGGGGCATACTATGCTCTTAATAGGAAGATAGAAGGATTTGAAAAAATATGCCTCAATTTAACAAAGAAAAAAATTCTTTCTTTTATTGACCCAATTAATCCAAAGAAGGCATTAATTGCAGGAGATAAGATAAAGGAAGAAATAGGCAGAATATTGGAAAACAAAGATTTCAAAGACATTAAAATACCCTTAACTGTTGTTGCAACTGACCTTGAAAATGGCCAAGAAGTTAATATAAAAAAAGGAAACCTTGCTGATGCTGTAAGGGCAAGTGTAGGTATCCCGGGGATATTTTATCCTGCTAGATTAAATGATAAATGGCTTGTTGACGGCGGCCTCATAAATGCAACACCTGTTGATGTAGTAAAAGAAATGGGTGCTGATCTTGTTATTGCTGTTGACTTAACAATAAGCAATGAGGTAAGATTTAAAGAACCAACAACTGTTAGAACACTTATACAATCATTTGATATAATGAGGACAGAGCTTACAAAACTAAAGATCCAACCAATCAAGGATTTGGTTTTAATACAGCCAACTATTGATGATAAGGATGAGATTGACTCATTAAGGTTTTATGAGGCCAAAAGATTCATAAAGGCCGGTGAAAAAGCAGCTGAAAAGGCCATGCCTGAAATCAGGAGAAAAATAAAATCCATTTCTTAAGCAAAATAATTTGAATTTATTTATTTTATATTATTTTGATTTAATTAAAAATTTTGGCTGGTACCACCAAGTTCCAAGAATCAATATCCCTGGTATTATGATAAAAATCCATAAATTACTTTCTGGAAAAAAATTATGATGTAATAGTCCTAAAATTGCAAGAAATGACCCTAAAATAGCCATCCAAAATTTTTTTAAATGCATTCTTCTAATTTTTTTAGAATATTCAGAAAATTCAAGACGTTTTTGAGACCTATAATTAAGATAGATAATTACAATGATAGAAGCAACTGAGATTAAAACTACTTCTTTGATTGATCTTCCTAAAATTTTCCAATATAAAGAAGCAATTATCATAATAAAAATCGTTTCAAATATCATTTTAAATATCCTTTTTCTGTCTTCTTCTTTTGTTATTGGCTGGTCTTTTATTTCTTCTTTTTGTTCCTCATATTGCATATTCTCACCTTTTTTCCAAAATAGGGCGCTATAATATTTAAATTTTACCTTTTAAAAAGCCTCGAGAGGGATTTGCACCCTCGACCTGCAGATTACGAGTCTGCTGCTCTGGCTAGCTAAGCTATCGAGGCAAGGAATTAAAGCTGTTTTAGCAACTCGTCTTTCTTTGGAAACTTTTTCTGGCATTCAAAGCATACAACATGTTTTTTGCCTTTTTCATCCTTTATGTAAGTGCCTAATATCTTCTTCAAAAAGGTCTCCTCAATCTTTTTCTTGCATATTTCGCATTTCATTTTTTATTTCAGTTTTTTTAACTAAACAATTTAACTTTTTTAAGGCTTCTTTATTATTATTCCATTTTAAAATTTTCATTGCTTCATTAAAAGAAACCCATTTAAATTTTTCATGTTCAGTATCAATATTTTTATTTATTGAGATTTTAGTATCGGGCTTAACCTCAAAACCAAAAACAACCTCTTTTATTGTAGGAATTGGTTCTCCTGTAATGTAATGCTTATTTATTTCAAAATAATAAACGTTTTTTATAATTTGCAGTATGTCTTTTTTTGAGATACTGGCTTCTTCTGATAATTCTCTAAAAGCAGTATCTTTGAGAGATTTATCTCCGTTTTCCATCCCTCCGCAGGGAGGTTGCCAAAAACCACCTTTTTCAGGAACTCTTTTCATCAATAAAAACTCAATTTTATTGCCCCTCTTTCTATAAACAATACATTCAAGCTGAATTTTCCTCATATTGTGAAGGTTAGATTATGGCTTTATAAATCTTTTTAAGAAATTTTTAAAGCAAAACAAAAAAATATAAATAGTGCCTAGGTTTCACAAATTCAGGAAAGAGGATGATTGAGATAAGAATCCATGGAAGGGGTGGCCAGGGAGCTGTTACAACAGGCCAGATAATGGCAATAGCAGCTTTTTATGACAACAAGCAGAGCCAGACATTCCCAATGTTTGGTGTTGAAAGATCAGGAGCTCCTGTCCAGGCATTTGCAAGGATTTCTGATGAAAAAATAAACATAAGGAGCCAGATATACAACCCAGATATAGTCATTGTTTTAGATGCATCTTTGCTTGAAACAGTTGATGTGACTTCTGGCTTAAAGGAAAAAGGTACATTAATAATTAACACAAACAAAAAACCTTCTGATTTAAACATAAATAGAAACTTTAATATCCGTACTGTTGATGCAACATCAATTGCACTAAAGATTTTTGGAAGGCCAATTGTAAACACACCAATGCTTGGGGCATTCTCAAAAATAACAAAAGAGATTTCATTAAACTCATTAACAAAAGCAATTGATGAAACATTTTTAAAAACAAAAGGAAAGAAAATAGCTGAGCTTAACAAAAAAGCAATAACAGCTGTTTATAACCAGACAAAATGAAAAAACCAAAAATAACAGTTGGGGCAGTAATAGAAGAGCCAGGCTCGACAATAAAAAACAAGACAGGCGGCTGGCGCTCTTTCAGGCCTGTCAGGGATAAGAAAAAATGCACAAAATGTGGCCTGTGCTGGCAGTTTTGCCCTGACAATGCAATTAATGAAAACTTTGATGTAAATTATGATTATTGCAAGGGCTGCGGAATATGCGCAAATATATGCCCTTTTAAAGCAATCAAAATGGTCAAAGAGGAGAAATGAAAAAAGTAATTGAAGCAAGCACTGCTGTAGCACTTGGCGTAAAACTATGTGAGCCAGGGGTAATTCCTATGTACCCCATTACACCTCAGACCCACATTGTAGAGCGCCTTGCAGATTACATAAATGATGGCCTGCTTAGCTCAGAGATGATTCATGTAGAATCAGAGCATAGTGCAATCTCAGCAGCCTTAGGTGCAGAAGCAATGGGTGTAAGAACATTTACAGCAACAGCTTCGCAAGGGCTTGCTTTAATGCATGAAATTCTTTTTGTAGTTGCAGGAATGAGGCTCCCTGTTGTAATGGCTGTTGCAAACAGGGCTTTAAGTGCCCCAATAAATATCTGGAATGACCATCAGGATTCTATTTCAGAGCGTGACTCTGGATGGATACAGCTTTATGTTGAATCAGCACAAGAAGCGCTTGATACTATTATTCAAGCATATAAAATAGCAGAAAACAGAAAAGTTTTACTGCCAGTCATGGTCTGCTTGGATGGTTTTACATTAAGCCATGTTTATGAGCCTGTTGATATTCTTAAGCAGGAGGATGTTAATAAATTCCTTCCACAATATAATCCCTTATTCAAACTTGATCCAAAAAAGCCAATCACAATGGGGCCAATCGGATTCCCAAACACTTACATGGAATTCAGAAAACAAACACATGATACAATGCTTGATTCAATAAATATAATAAAAGATGTAAACAATCAATTCAAGGAATCATTCAATCGTTCCTATGGAAATGGATTAATAGAAACATACAAAATAGAGGATGCAAATTATGCTATTGCAGCAATGGGCACTGCATGCAGCACAACAAGGGTTGTTGTTGACGAGCTAAGAAAACAAGGAAAAAAAGTTGGCTTGATAAAAATAAAATCATTCAGGCCATTCCCAAAACAGGAAATAATAAGCTGCTGCAAAAACATCAAGGGAATTGCAGTCATTGACAGGAATATATCATTAGGAAATGAGGGTGCCTTGTACACTGAATTAAGATCAGCATTTTACAATCAAAACAAGAAACCAATAATAAAAGGCTTTATTGCTGGCCTTGGCGGAAGGGACATAACTCCTGACCATATTAAAACAGCTTTTAAGAAAATAGAGAACAGCAGTGACACTGAATGGTTGCTCTAGTTTTTTATTTTTAGGAGACATAAATGACAGCAGCACATCATTTAATAAAAGAAATCAACACAAAAGAAGTATGTTTGTATTGCGGAAGCAAACTCAAAGGAAAAACATGGACTTCAGAGTTTGAGACAGAGCATCATTATAAAACAGTTGCTTGCTCTGGATGCGGAAAGAAAAACAGGATTAAGGTTGATTTTCACGGCTCTGGCCATGATCATTGGGATGGCAATGGCTTTAAAATAAAGGCAGATGAAAACCTGGAAAAAAAGGTTAAACATAAAAAAGGAATAAAGACAAAAGGAAAATTAGAAAAAAAAAATTAAAAACCCATAAAATGGAAAAAACAATTGCAGGAATTTCAACAGAGGAATTTTTTGCATCAGGCCACAGGGCCTGCGCAGGATGCGGCGTTGCTTTGGCAGCAAGGCACGCACTAAAAGCAGCTGGCAAAAACACAATAGTTGTTACTGCAACAAGCTGCTTGGAAGTATTCAGCACACCATATCCAGAAACATCATGGAGAGTTCCATGGATACACGGCGCTTTTGAGAATGCAGCAGCAATTGCCTCTGGCATTGACAGGGCTTTGAAAACACTTGGAAAAAGAAAAGATACTAACCTTTTGGTGTTTGGGGGAGATGGAGGGACATTTGATATTGGTCTTCAGGCACTTTCAGGAGCAGCTGAAAGAGACCAAAACTTCTGCTATGTCTGCCTTGATAATGCAGCTTACATGAACACTGGCATACAGCGTTCAGGGGCAACACCAAAGTATGCCTCAACAACAACAAGCCCTGCAGGAAAAATAATCCATGGAAAAACAGAATTCAAAAAACCAATGCCATTTATAATGGCAGCACACGGCGCTTATGTTGCAACTGCTAACATAACATTTCCCTTGGATTTTATCAACAAGGTTAAGAAAGGCCTTGCATTTGATGGGCCTGCTTACATACAGGTTTATGTTCCATGCCCAACAGGATGGAAGTTTGCAAATAATCTCACAATAGACATAGCAAAGCTTGCATTTGAAACAAAAATAACACCATTGTATGAGATTGAAAAAGGAATTTTAACTATTTCAAGAAAGCCTGCAAAAGAAATCCCTGTTAAGGAATACCTAAAACTGCAGGGAAGGTTTAAGCATGTAACAGATGATGAAATAAGAGACATACAGCAGCATGTAAATAATGAGTGGAAAAGACTTCTTGAGCTTGAGAAAAACAAATCAAGAGTATGCTAGTTAACTGATAACAGTTCCCTTAAATTCTTTTTCATCTAAAAACTTTTTGAAATTGTCTAAATCAGTTCCCTTTAGTATTATGACCCTTAGCTTGAGTTTTTCTGCCTCTTTTGCTGCCACAGGATCAAATGGCATATTAAGGCCCGGGTCCCATTTATCTCCAACTATTTTCCTGAAATTTTTCCATGAAATGTTTTTAAAGGGTTTTGCATTACTATTATTTTTTGGCTCTTTATCATAAACATAGGATATATCACTCATGTTAACAACTGTTTTTACATTAAAGTTCTTTGCAAGCATAACAGCATCATAATCAGTGCTAAATCCGGGCTTCCAGCCAGATGCAATTAAAACTTTTTCCTTAAAATCAATCTTATCATTTGGATTATGAATAACTCTTTCATGAACAATTCCCAAGAAAAGTGTTTTTATGAGCTGGGCATTTAATCTTGTTGTGTGAATTCCCATCCAATCTAAGTCCTCATCCCTCAGATTACTTACTTTTGCAGCAGCATCTTGGTAGCGCCTGCATGTTTTTCCTCCGCCGCAGACAATGACTGCCTTGTTTCCTTTTTCAACAAAATCTATTATGACTTTTTTGAAATCTTTTAGAAATTCAACATCTATCTTGTCAGGAACAACTATTGAGCCGCCCAATGATATTACAATTGTTTTTGCCATCTTTTGCTTTCACAAAATATCTTATAACTTACAATTATTATAAATAGTTTTGTATTAATACTATAGGATAATTATTTTGTTAGCTTTAATATTTTTTCAAACTTTTCTTTGAAGATTTTTTCTAATCCCAAAACATTGAAATAACCTGACTTATGACTAAAGACATTGTTTTGATTACTCAATCTTTCAATAAGAAAGTTTCTGAAATATTTATTTTGTATGTAATACTTGTTTACAGGAAGACTGTCTATACCCACAATTTTTGAATAAAGAAGCCTGTGATTGCCATCAATTAAATAATTGCCATTTGTACTTATTACCATTAACGGATGTTTTTTGCATAATTCCATAAACTTTTCTTTGTTAAACAATATAATGTTCAATAACTTAAAAAGCTCAATACCCGGTTGTGTTACCTTGAGGTAATCTATATCTGCAGGACAATTTATTTTTTTTATACTTTTCTCAACATCATTTAAATTAAATACTCCCTTATATTCTTCTACAAAACTTAATCCATAAGAATCTTTAATAATATCCCTAAAACTTATTGTATCATCAAGCTGAGAGGACTTATACTTTTCTTCATTTATGATTAAATCACAAATACAATCTTTTTGATTCTGGTTTACCTCAATATTTAAACCGCTTAATAATCTATAGTGATCACATAAAGAATCAATCGCTTTAACAAAACGTTCGCTCTTTGAGTAATCTATGTATTTTTTAAATATTTTCATGAAAATCACTTTAAAAAGTACCTATTTAAAAATTTGAGTTATTTTATAAATTTTTTGTTAGTATAGAGCTATAATCAAATAAAGGGGAACATATATAAATAATAAATTTCTCAATATTGAAAAAGGGGTGGGTTATGGATTACTATAATTATCCTGTAAATAAGATATTAAGTGAGTTTAAGACATCTTCTAAAGGCCTCTCGCAGCAAGAAGCAGAGAAAAGGCTTGAAAAATACGGTCTTAATGAGATTAAAGAAGAGAAAAAAATAAGCCCATTCCAGATATTTTTTAACCAGTTCAAAAGCCCACTTATTTACATACTTCTGTTTGCAATAATAATAACTTTGCTAATAGGTGAATATACTGATTCAGCGATTATATCAATAATTGTTATAGTTAATGCAGTTCTTGGCTTTGCCCAGGAATACAAGGCAGAAAAATCAATAGAGGCACTAAAAAAGCTCACAAGTCTTAAGGCTACTGTTGTAAGAGATGGAAAAAAACAAAGAATATTGGCTAAAGAGCTTGTTCCAGGAGATATAATAATCCTTGAAGAAGGAGAAAAAATACCTGCTGATGCTCGGCTTATTGAGGTAATAAGCTTAGAAACACATGAATCAGCACTTACAGGAGAATCAACACCTGTTGCAAAGGAAATTAATCCATTAAAGGAAAAAAAATCAGTAGCTGAACAATCAAATATGATTTTTTCAGGCACTGTAATAACCAAGGGAAGAGGAAAGGCCATTGTTGTAAGAACAGGAATGGGAACAGAGATTGGGAAGATAGCAGAGATGATGCAGTCTGAAAAAGAAAAGCAGACCCCACTGCAGCTAACACTTGCTAAATTTGGAAAACTGCTTGGAATAGCTATAATTGTCATATCTATTATTGTGTTTTTAACCGGACTCTTAAGGGGGAATGAGATTGTAGAGATGTTTATTGCTGCTATTGCATTGGCAGTTGCTGCAATTCCTGAAGGGTTGCCAGCAGTTGTAACAATTACACTTGCCCTTGGTGTTACAAGGCTGGTTAAAAAAAATGCATTAGTGAGAAAATTGCATTCTGTTGAAACCCTTGGCAGTACAAATGTTATATGCACTGATAAAACAGGAACCCTGACAAAAGATGAGATGACTGTCAAGGAGCTTTTTATAAATAATAAGTTAATAAAAGTTACAGGTCAGGGCTATTCCAGAAAAGGAATATTCCTAGATAGCAAACCAGATGATTATGAACTTCTGCTAAAAGTCTCTGCATTATGCAATAATGCAACAATAAATCATAAAGAGATTTTTGGTGATCCAACTGAAACAGCATTATTGGTCTGTGCTGCAAAAGCAAACTTATTCAGGGAAGAGCTTGAGCAGGACTTTCCAAGGATACATGAGCTTCCATTTGATTCTGAAAGAAAGATGATGACAACAATACATAAAAACAAAGGCAAGGAAATTGCTTTTGTCAAGGGTGGCCCAAAACAGGTTATTGATAACTGCTCTTTTTATTATAAGGATGGAAAGATTATAAGATTAACAAAGAGCAAGAAAGAAGAGTTCCTGGAAAAAAACAGGGAGATGGCTTCAAAGGCATTAAGGGTTTTGGCCATGGCATTCAGGGAACTGCCTGAAAAAATAAAATACTCAACAGAAAATATTGAAAAAAACCTTGTTTTTGTTGGCTTTACTGGCATGATAGATCCTCCAAGAGCAGAAGTAAAGGATGCTATTGAACTTTGCAGGAAAGCAGGAATAAGGGTTATAATGCTTACCGGCGACCAGAGAACAACTGCCAAGGCAATAGGCATTCAGATTGGTTTAACAAATAAAGATGACAAGGTCATTACGGGCATGGATATAATGGACCTTTCAAATAAAGAATTTGATAATGTGGTTAGGGAAGTGAATGTCTTTGCAAGGATCTCCCCAAAGGACAAGATAAGGATTGTTGATTCATTAAAAAAATATGGAAATGTTGTTGCAATGACCGGTGATGGTGTAAATGATGCCCCTGCATTAAAAAAAGCAGACATTGGTATTGCAATGGGCATCACAGGAACAGATGTCTCAAAAGAAGCATCTGACATGATTCTCCTGGATGATAACTTTGCCTCAATAGTTAACACTATTAAAGAAGGCAGGGGCATATATGACAACATAAAGAAGTTTGTGGAATATCTCTTGTCATCTAACCTTGGCGAGATACTTGTTATTTTTGTTGCAATGCTTATAGGCATGCCACTGCCGTTAATAGCAATATATATCTTGTGGATTAACCTTGCCACAGACGGATTGCCAGCACTTGCATTAAGTGTTGACCCTATTGAACTAGGCATTATGGAGAGAAAGCCCAGGAAAAAAGACAGCAAGATATTTTCAAAAAATATTATTTTAAGGATGATAGCTGTTGGAATAATAATGTGCATTGGCACACTGGCATTGTTTAAGCTCTATGATCCAGTAAATAATCTGGTTTATGCACAGACAATGGCTTTTTCCACATTGATGATGTTCCAGATGTTTAATGTTCTTAACTGCAGGTCAGAGAAGAACTCCATTTTTAAGATAGGTGTTTTTTCCAATAAGTATTTAATAGGAGCAATAACAATCTCAATTTTACTGCAGATTGCAGTTATTCATACACCATTAGCAATATTTTTTAAAACAACACCTTTATCACTTATTGACTGGGTTTATGTTGTCTTAATGTCAAGCACTGTTTTGATATTTGGCGAAACAATAAAACTTATAAGAAACAAAATAAAAAAGCCTATAGGGGATTAAATGTTAATAATTAACCTGCTCATATTTTTAATAGCATGCATTGTGCTTGTAACAAGCGGCAGCTTGCTTGTTAAAACCCTTACAAAGATAGCTGCCTTTCTAAAGCTCAGCGAGTTTGTTGTTGGCTTTATAATAATGGCCTTTGCAACTTCCGTCCCAGAACTATTTGTGGGCATAACTTCTGCTCTTGCAAAGAATTCTGCATTGGCACTTGGAAATGTAATCGGCGCAAATATAATAAATTTAACATTAGTGATTGGCATTGCAATACTTCTTGGAAGGGGAATAAAGATTGAGAGCAAGAAAACAAAGACAGACGCACTCTACATGGTTTTTATTGCTGCACTCCCAATGATTTTAATGATAATTGGTGGCTCTTTATCAAGGCTTGATGGAATTATTTTATTGGCTGCATTCGCACTTTATGCAGGGAGGATCTTAAGGCAGAGAAGATTATTTAAAAAAGAGATTGAGGATAACATTAAAAGAAAAGATATTATTTTAACAACCATCTTATTTGTTTTTAGCCTTGCCCTATTATTTTTAAGTGCAAGATTTGTTGTTGGATATGCAACCTTGCTGTCTATTGATTTAGCACTGCCTCCAATAATTGTTGGGTTATTTATTATATCAATAGGAACTACTTTGCCAGAGCTTACATTTGGAAGCAGGGCAGTTTTGGCAGGACGTTCAGAGATGGCCCTGGGAAATTTAATTGGCTCTGTGATTGTAAATTCAACACTTGTTTTGGGAATAACTGCAATCATATTTCCAATTACTGCAAATATACTTTTATTTTCTGTAAGTGCAATATTCATGGTAATAGTTGCGTTCCTGTTTGCAACATTTGTTGAGAGCGGAAACAAGCTTTACATAAAAGAAGGAATTTCACTAATTCTGCTTTATGTATTCTTTGTTATTATTGAGTTCTACATAAAAACAATTTAATTACTATTTTAAAAGGGTAATTATGAAAAGCTTTATATAATTCAGGTTTCTCTAAAAAATAAAATGCTTATTGCACAACCATCAATACAATCAAAGTCCCTGGAAGAACTATTGAAAAAATCTAATAATATAAAAAAAATAGGAATAGATGTTGATGGTGTTGT
>JAFCEA010000087.1 GCA_017609385.1 Candidatus Woesearchaeota archaeon | reverse complement strand
AATCATAAACCTCAACATACTTATCAATAATATTATCCCAATTAAACTTTTTTCTTACTATTTCTCTTATTCTCAAAACTTAAGAGCCCCTTTTGCCCATAATCTCTAATTTACCGACCCTATATTATAATTCTTTTGCATCATTTTTTGCATCATTTAATAAGTATTGAATATTTCTTTTTCCAGTACCTTTCCTAATCAAAACCCTTGTATTATAACTTTTTTGCAGCATTTTTATTGCACGTTAGATTGCATGTTAGATTTTAAAGTGTAATATGTATACCTGCCTGTTTTTCCAATCTTTTTAATCATGTTTTTCTCAACCAAATCACTCAAATCTCTAAATGCCATAATCCTATCAACTGCACAAATCCCCTGATATTCCTTATTGCCGATCCTACCTTTAACCTTAAGGTATTCAACAGCCTTTTTTTGTCTATCATTTAACTTTGATTCATCTATTTTTGGAATTTTTGTAATAGTAAATAACTAGTGAAATAATCGTTACCTTAATCGTTACCTAAATATATATTTAGTACCCCTTCCTTTACCAAATATTTTGGTAATTCTTAATCGTTTACCTAATCATCACCTAATCATAACTTTTTTTGAAAACATAATGGCTTGTTTTGAGACTTCCTTTACCTTTTTAAACTATTTATCGGACGCAAATCGGACGCAATCATTTATCTGCTTCATTAAATAACCTATAAAATACTGCTCTACCTACACCTTCTTTTTTGATTATTCTTTTTTTGATAAGATCAACCAAATCCCTATTGGCAGTATCTTTAACAACAAGACACAATTTTCTGTAGTCCATACTTGTTATTTTACCATATACTTTTATGTACTTTTCCTTATATTCTTTATTTGTAAATTATTAAATATTATTCTTCTAAGGGATTTGATTATTTTCTATCACCTTTTTTGCCGAATGTTTGCCGAATGTTTGCCGAATGACATAATATGCTGCTTGAGTTTTGCCTATTTTTTGCAATATTTTCTTATCTACCATTGCTACTAAATCATTTCTTGCTGTTCTTTCACTGACATTATTTATAGCAGAATAATCTTTAGTTGTTATTCTGCCTCTCATTCAAGTCCCTTAGAATCTCTTCGTCAAGTGGTTTTTCAGCTCTGCTAGGACCTTTAAAAGTGATGACAAAATAACCGTCTTTTTCTGCATAATTAGGTTTTTCAAGCTCCCATTTTTTCATTGCTTCTTCCATTCTTAGAATTCCGCTTCCCCGCTCATCCATAATTCTTTTTCTAAGCAAAACCTTTGTAATTGCCTTATTTCTGCTATTTGGCTTATAATTATGCTCTTGAAGCTTTTCAATAGTTAAGGGTCTTAACAGCTCTCCAGGACTGTTTATTTCAATTCTGTTATCAAACATCCTTATCAAGATATCTTTTCCATATTGGTGATAATCGCGATGTGCAAGAGCATTGATTACAGCTTCTTTTAAGGCATCAATTGGATACTCAGTTTTATGTTCTGTTTTAAAACCAGCCGACCATGCAGCTATTCTCATATTCTTTTTAAAAAAATATTCACACTTTTCAACCAATGTAAAGATATTGCCATTAAAATCATTTTTATCAATCCATTCAATCATATCTGTTCCCCTATACCTATCTGCTTTGATAGAAGCACAATGAATATTTAATTGGGGATGTTTACCAAAGAGTAAAACACCTGCATAAGTTGGGATATATTCTTTTTTAGATTCATTAAAAACTATTAGTCCCTCTTTTTGCATTAAGCTATGCAGATGCTTACTCTCTAACTGTTTAGTAAGATTACTCTCTTCCAAATATTCTTTCACTTTTTCTAAATCCAAATCATCCAGTGTTGAGTTTTCAACAGGGTAGATGTCTTGTGATTTAGAAGACCCTTCTCTATACAATCTTGCGATTTCCTCCTTATTTGCAATAACATTAGAAGAGCCTATTCTGATTCTTGGTTTTGATTCACCCCTGACAAAATAAGGCGTGTCTTTTCCCTTAGGGCAATGAATAACAATGAAATTCTTATTTTCATATTTTATAAATTCAATTTTTGGCTCTTCATCAAGCCTGCACCAATGCCTTATTATTTGAGTAAACTTATGCTCAACTTTCTGGGGATTTTTTAAACCAACTAGCTTCTTATTGTCATTCACGCCCAGGATTATTTTTCCGCCCCTGGAATTATAAAACGCAGTAACTAGCTGGGCAGCTTTTTTGGATTCAGGCAGCTCCAGCTTGAAATCCAAATCCTTATTTTCCTTTTCTTTTACAAATTCTTCCACATTCATTTCTAACTCTCTTTTTATAGAACTTTTTCTCAATACTATTCTTAATAAGCAACCAAATGCAGATTTTTATGCTTTGTCTGGTTTTTTCATGGGTTTTTCCGGAATAGATGAATTAATTTTAAAATAAAGAAAAGAATTCTTTAAAACAGGTTCAAAACCTTTCTTAGATGGGGATGGTTCTTAAGAAAACTTACATTATTGAATCATAAACCTCAATATATTTTTTTATTATATTCTCCCAGTCAAAATTTTCTTTGACTATTTCCCTTATTCTTCTTCCAAACATTGCCCTTTTGTTTTTGTCTGATAGTTCTTTGATATATTCTTATTCTAAAGAGATAAAATTAATCTTCACCCTTAAAAATAGGCTATTGGGATGAACTTAACAAGTGTTTTGCCTACTCTTCTTTTCCCCCAAAAGCTTTTTGTCACAACAACTGCCAACTTTGGGGAATAAGAATTTATAAAGCTATGAAAGCTTTTAGAAATCTTCTCTTTCTTTAGCTCTTTAAACTTGACCTCTATCGGAATTATAGTGTTGCCAGCCACAACAAAATCCACTTCTGCCTTGCTTGTGGTTCTCCAAAAATTTATTGTTTCATCAAAAACATAATTTAACTGGTTAAAAACAAAATTTTCTGCTATTTCGCCCCTCTCACTCCTTACAAAAAAAGAGGAAAAGTCACCTAATGGATAATTTCTTAATCCGCTGTCAACAAAATACAATTTTGGGTTTTTCTTTAGCTCTGTTACCAAATTCTTGTGGAATGGCCGGACAACCCTTACCACATATGTATGTTCCAGCACATTAATCCATTCTATAATCTCCTTGTAATAGCTATCGCATGTTGTTGTTAAATTCTCATACCTCAGCATCTTTCCAACCAGAGAGGAAAGCATTGTTACAAGTTTCTTGAACCTTATTATATCATGGATTTTTAAGAAGCTGATTATATCCTTTTCAATATATGTGTTGTACACATTCTTCAGAATAATCTTTTTCTCCTCTTTATTCCCTGCCTTAATAACCTCTGGATAGCCCCCAAAAGTCAGGTATTGGTCTAGGAGCTTAAGAATATCATTTATAAAAATATCTTTTTTGATTTCAAAATCCTTTCTTTCCAAAAGTAGCTGTTTTACCAAAGCGTGTTTTTCATTGTAAATTTTAGCAATCCTTTTATCTTTCACTAATAAAAACTCATAAAAGCTAAAAGGGAGTAATTCAAAAGAGAAGAGCCTTCCAACAAGATACTTTGCTGTTAGATTTGTTAATTCCAGTGAAGAAGAGCCGGTTACTATAAGCTTCACGTTCTTGAATAAGTCATAAATCAATTTCAGCTTCTGTCCGCAGTTTTTTATATAATGCACCTCATCAAGCAGGAAATAGTATTTTTCATCCTCTTTCAGGATGAATGACCCAATAAACTCTTTTGGGCTTTCTTCAAATTTTTCCCGGTTTTCCATATCCTCAAAAGTAAGGAAAATAATATTCTCTGGATTAATGCCTTTCTTCTGTTCAAGCCATTCTTTTATCATTTCTAGCAGTGTTGTCTTGCCTGACTGCCTTGGTCCCTTAATTGCTATTACCTCTTTTCTCCCCATCCATTTCTGCTATTACCTCTTTTCTCCCCATCCATTTCTTCACTTCCCCAAATAGTTCTCTTTCAAAGTATTTCATATTAACACTATTAAAATTAAAAGTATTTAAATTTTTCTATTTAAACTATCAAAAACCAGCTATGTTGACAAAGCCCTAAATGTGCTGTTGGCAATAGCCATATTTCTCTACTCCAACGCCTGAATAGCTTAAATATACGAGCCAACAAAAAACAAACATTTATATACTAAAACAAAATATTATTTATTTTAGATTAACCTAAAACAAAAATTAATTAATTTTAGAATGAAAGAAAGAAAACTCTTTAAAAAACTAATCAGGGAAAAGGATAATAATAAGATTTCAATAGTCCTTGGGCCAAGACAAGTTGGAAAAACCACTATCCTGAAGGCAGTTTATGAAAAAATATGTATCCATAACAAAGGACTGTTTCTTGACTTGGACATACTAACTAATTTTGAGAAAGTCAGCTCTTTTGAAGGGCTGATGAATACTATAAGATTATCTGGCTATAAGGATGACCAAAAAGATTTCTTTTACTTATTCCTTGATGAATTTCAGAGATACAGTGGTTTATCAATGATTATGAAAAATGTTTATGATAACTGCAAAAATATTAAGATTTATGCATCAGGCTCATCATCATTAAAGATCAAGGAGCAGGTTCAGGAATCTCTTGCAGGAAGAAAAAACATACATTTTCTTTACCCTCTTGATTTTGAAGAATTTTTATTGTTTAAGGAAAATGATAAGGCAATAACCCAGTTTAATAATATTATGAGATTAAAAGGGGAACACTTAAACAATATACTCCCACTGAGAAGATTACTGCATGAGTTTATGATATATGGGGGATATCCAGAGGTGGTGTTAGCTGAAAAACATGATGAAAAAATTAAAATCCTTAGAAGCATATTTGACTTATATGTTAAAAAAGAGCTGGTTGATTATCTTAAACTGGAAAAAATTATGGGAATCAAGAAATTAATAGAGCTTCTTGCAATTAACAATGGTCAAAAGATAAAGTATGAAGAAATTGCTGATAGATGCCCATTAAAAACCTATGAGGTAAGGGATTACATTGAAATCCTTAAAGAGACTTTTCTTATTTTTGAGCTAAGACCTTTCTTCACAAATAAGAGCAAGGAACTGGTAAAAATTCCAAAGATATATTTTATTGATAATGGTGTTAGAAACTTCTTTTTCAATAATTTTAATCAACTTAGTATTAGAAATGATTCAGGGTTTTTGTTTGAGGGATATGTTCTTGGTGAATTAATTAAGCATGGTTTTGAGAACATTAAGTTCTGGCAGGATAAAAACAGGCATGAGGTTGACTTTATCATAGACCTTGTGAGTAGGCAAATTCCAATAGAAGTTAAGTTTAAGAATAAGCTAAAAAAAGATGATTTGATTGGGTTAGATATGTTCCTGAAAAACTATCCCACAAAGGAAGCATATTTAATTAATACAGGAGTTCAGACAAAATCCGGAAAAATAGACCTAATGCTCCCATTTAAGCTTGACATTAGATAAAGCTAACACATTCATAAACCTTAACATATTTATTAACAATCTTTTCCCAGTCAAAATTTTCTTTGACTATTTCTCTTATTCTCTTTCCAAACAATTCCCTTTTGTTTTTATCTTTCAGCATCATAATATATTCTGCAATCTCTTTTGGATTATCAGGCCCAACAATAAACCCAGTTTTATCATCTTTCACAATATCATTTGCAATGCCTGTTTTTGTTGCAATTATTGGAAGTCCTGCAGCTCCAGCTTCAAGCATTGTCTGGCCAAAGTTTTCATAAAAGGATGTATATACAAAGATATTTGATTTTTTGTAATACTCAATTAGCTCTTTTCCGTATTTCGGGCCTATGAAATCTATGTTGAGGCCTTTTGCAAGCTTCTTTAGCTCATCAACATAGCCAGTTTTAGAGGTTTCTGAGCTCTTTACCTCCCCCCCAACAATGGTTAGTTTAATGTTTTCCTTATTTAAAATCTTCATTGCCTTTATTAAGATTCCTGTTCCTTGATATCCTGCCAACAAACAAAAGATTCAGCATTGAAAGATCTTTTTTAACAGGCTCATAGTCCTTAATATTGATTCCAACTGGGATTGTTCTCAGATTTTCTTTTCTAACCCCAAATTCCAAGGCTTCTTTATATTCCTGCCCTGTTGCAGCTATAACCATGTCTGCTTTTTTGACAATTTTTTTTAAGGTAATCAAATCATAAACATAATAAGGCAGTCTTGAGGCAAGGCCCATCTTAAAATTCTTATAAGCTAGAAGATTTCCATGAGTGTTTATCACAAAAGACTTTTTCCTCTTTCTTGCCATCTTATAACCCAAAGAAGACTGGTAAGAGCGATAGTTGTGGCTGTGGACAACATCAAATTTCTCTTTCTCAAGCGCTTTTTTCATTGAAGGAGTAAAGCAGTATTTCATAATTTTTCTTTTGACCTTAAACCGTTTTACAAGAACATCACCAAAATACTCCTTTTCCTTTACATTTTCAACATTAAAATCAGTTGTAAAAATAGGAGATTCCACACCCTTATTATAAAGCCCTTCAGATATCTTGAAGGCCTGGTTAGCCGGCCCTGTAACATAGGGATAAAATGATTCAATTGTTCTTATTACTTTCATAGCATTTGTTTAGAAGTAATGGTATATAATTATTATGTTTTTATCATATTTTTCTTATCTCTTTTGCAGGAACTCCAACAACAATTGTTCTTTCTTCAACATCCTTTGTTACAACAGCTCCTGCTCCCACAATTTTGCTTTGCTATCATTTTTTGGCCAAGAACATTCATAAAAGAGCCGTCATGCGATGAAATCATTGCAGAGCCAGCTATTGTTACATTGTCTTCAATAATCACAGGAGCATAATATGCCTCAATAAAAGCCCTGTTGTTTATGTTGCAGTTCTTTCCTATGTGTATTTTCTTTCCTGTCATCAGTGCCTGGTAGCCAATATGGGTTCCTTCTCCAACTGTTAGGTCATACCTAAAGAGAAAAATACATTATCTCCAATATCCACTTTTTTATAATCCTTGCTTATTATAACAGACTGCGGGCCAAAGAAAACATTTTTTCCTATCTTGGCCCCCATCATCCTGTATAATAATTTCTTAAAGCCAGAGAAAGGGCAGAACATTGCGAGGCCGATTAGGATTTTGTTTTTGAGGCTAATGTTCTTTATATCTCTTGGATCATTGGATTTTGCCATAACAAAAAGAAATAACCCTTACTTTTAATATTGCCATAACAAAAAGAAATAACCCTTACTTTTAATATTTTGTGGGTTTTTTAGCCTTTGTTTAATTGTGGTTAGTTTAAATTTTTGAAAATGCTGATATAAAAAAGATAAGTTATTCATTATTTATTTTGTATAATCTTTTCATCTTTTCAATTATATTTTCCCTTCTTAATTCTTCATTTATTTCATCAAGAAGAGGATTGCCTGCCTTTGCACCAGGTCTTGCTTCAGGCATTACAGCATCAGAAGGCAGGTATATAGGCACTAATTTTCCAGATTCCTCATCAACAACATAATAAGGCTTAAAATCAGCAAATCCCTTTTGAGATTTATCTTCCATAATCAGTCTAATATATCAGGATATAAATATTTTTCCCATTGCTTTAACTTAATCTAGCCAAAGACCTTTCAAGATTTTCTCTTGCCTGTGTTTGATATTTTTTTCTAAATAAATCAGTTGA
>JAFCEA010000007.1 GCA_017609385.1 Candidatus Woesearchaeota archaeon | reverse complement strand
AAGGAAATAACAATACTAACAAAAATAATGCAGAATCCTGAAAAGCCGTTTGTTGCAATAATTGGTGGTGCAAAGCCAGACAAGATAAATGTAATAAAAAACCTTTTGAGGTTTGTGGATAAAATAATAATTGGGGGAGTTCTTGCAAATACCTTCCTTAAGGCAATGGGTGCAAATATAGGTAATTCAAAGTTTGACCCTGAATCAGTAAATGATGCAAAAATTCTTTTAGTGCAGTCAAAAGGAAAAATAGTTCTTCCTGTTGATGCATTTGTTGCAAATAGTATTGAAAAAGGAGAAAATTCAAGGATTGTAAAGATAGAGGGAATAACAGATGAATGTATGATTGGTGACATAGGCCCTGATACAATTGCACTCTATAAGAAAGAGCTCAAGGAAGCAAAGACTGTTATATGGGGTGGACCATTAGGAGCATTTGAGTATGAGAAATTTGAAGGGGGCACTCATGAGACTGCATTGTTTTTATCAGAACTTAACGCAAAGGTCTTTGTTGGCGGCGGCGAATTAGGAGTGGCAATAAAACAGCTGGGCCTGGAAAACAAGGTTAATTATATCTCAACAGGTGGCGGCGCATTCCTACAGTTCCTGAGCGGAAAAGAGCTGCCTGCAATAAAGGCATTGCAGGAGAAAAATCATTAACTTTTCTTGTAATTCTTTTTTATTTTGTTTATGAATTCCTTTACTTTCTTTATGTGCTTTTCCTGTTTTATTTCCTTACTAGTTAGAGCAAGGCAGGCCAAAGGCTCAGACTCAGAAACTCTTTCCATCTCAAGGAAAGCTCTCTTATTTCCACTGCCAAGCATGGTGCAAAAGAAAGCAACCTTATCCATCTTTTCATTGTTATTGAAAAGATATGTCCTTATAGGGCTGGCCATGTTCTCAGCCCATACAGGGGTTCCCATTATTACAACATCATATTCTTCTGGATTTATTTCAGTTTTCTTTATCTCTGGCATTTTTTTAAATGCTGACTCAATCACAGACCTAATGTAACCAAGAATGCCTTTCCTGCTTTTTACATCAAAGATTTCCTCAATATCACAGTTAAGTTCCTCTGAAATGTGGACTGCAACCTCTTTTGTAAGGCCAGTCTTTGAATAAAATACAACTAGAGCTTTCATATTGCCTCTTTTTTTGATTAATATATAAATTTTTCTTGGTTATTACTTTAAATATTTATTTAATAAAAACAATATGCCTATTAAAAATAATGGGCCTGGCAGAATTAAGAAGATTTTAAATGTAAGGTTAGACCATGCCATGATTACATAAAATATTCCTAGAATTATGAATATTATTCCCCCAATATACTCCCGCTGCCATGCAATCAGAAGAGCTATTATCAATAAGTAAGTTGGAACAAGATGCATAAACAAGGCAACTATTGTTTCCCAGAAGCCATAACCCTCACTAAAGACATCTAATGCAAAAAGGCTGATAAATATTGTGAATAGTATTGCAAGTATTCTTGGGGCCCAGTAGAGGGCTTTTTTTGGTTTTTTCTTCATATTTTTGAAGATTTACTTGAAATATGCCTTGTAAATAGGCCTTATTGCTGCCAAGACAAAGATTACTGCATACCAATACCACTCCAAGGCAAGGATTCCTGACCAGAACTTTGCTATCATCAGTGCAAATGCAAACACCAAAAGCTTTACTAGTCCAATATCCATCCAGTCAAGTTTTTCTACTTTTGAATTCATCCAGTCTGTGAAACTCATGATTTCACCTCCTTTATTATTTATTAATTTTATAGTATATAATTTTTGCGTTTCCAGACCAGTTAAATTTAACATTCATACTACTAATACATATTCGAAAGGGTTATATCTATATTAATTACCGAAAGGTTTTTATATTTGTTATCACTTTAAAATTAGAAATGGGTTCTAATGAATTGGGGGGAGATGTAGAAAAAAGGTTTTATAATCTAAATCTTAACCTAAAAAGGTCTTTTTCTGGGGTAAAACGCGATATACATAGGTTAGCCAAAACAAATGAAGAACAGCTTAATGAGCTAAACAAAAAACTAGTTGAGCTTGAAGAGGATTATATTACAAGGCAGGACTTCGATAATGAAATAGATTCTTTCAACAAAAAATATGAGAAAGTAAGAAGAGAGCTGAAGAAAAGGGAGAAACTAAAGAAGGAACTGAAAGAGGCATTAAAGCTAAGGGAAGAAGTTAATTCTGTGGTTGAGGACATTAAAAAGATTAATGGCATCAAAAAGGAGTTTAACAAGTTTAAGGACTCTGTTGTTAACAAGGAAGAGCTTGATATGCAGACAAACAAGTTTGATGCAAGAATTAAAAAGGGGGCGAAGGATATCAATAACCTGAAAAAAGAGTTTGAAAATTTAGAAAACAAATTTATTAAAGAATCTTATTTAAACCAGCAGATAGAAAATTTAAGGGGTGAAATCCAAGTTATAAAAAAGAACTTTGTTGAGAAAAATTCTTTTAGAAAAAATATTAACAGGCTTAATGCAAGATTTAAAGGGGTGATTACTTTCCTAAAGAAACATCCTAAAATAAGAAGAGAGGATAAGAGAAAGATTATTGAAATAGAAAAAGCCCGGGGAAAAGAAGAAAGCGCATTAAAAAGCGCCTGGAATGGGATAGTTGATTTCTTCACAGAGGAAATAGAAGAGCCTAAAGAGAGGAAAAAATCGGAAACAAAGAAGAGACCTAAAAAAAGAAAAAAACATGGAGTTATCAAAAGAATGTGGAATGGAGTTGTTGATTTCTTCACAGAGGAGGAACTTAAGGGGGAATGGTTTGAGGAAAAAAAAGAAAAAAAGAAACCAAAAAAAAGGCTGAAAAAAGTTGACAAAAAAGCTAAATTCATTAAATATTTATTTATTATATTGGGTGTTTTCTTGTTGTTCTTTCTGTACTACACAAAACTTTTTACAAAAATTATTGCATTCATAATCTCCTATAAATACAACATACTTGTTGGAATTATTATTCTTGCAATTATAATCTTTTTAAGTGAAAGAAAAGAAAAAAAATAATTATTCTTTTGGAAAAATCTTAATTAATTTTTCCCTGCTTTTAAAACCTTTAATTAATTTGACATCCTTCTTTAAAAACCTTGAAAGGAACTTAACAAGCTCTATATTTGCCTTATTGTGCTGTGCAGGAGCTTTTATCTCAACCCTATAAACATTTCTTTCAGAATCAAACTTAACAATCCTATTTTTTGGAGAATTGGATTTTAAAATAACCTTAACATTGCCTTCTCTTATTTCTTCCATTAGCTATAATCCCGCCAGATATGTTTGCATTTGGTGCATTTAAGGAACTTTGTTTCTGGTTCATCACCTGCCCTTGTCTGGACAAGCCAGTAATATGCTTTTTTATTGCCACACTTAGGACATTCTGCATCTGTTATAGGAAGATGTTTAGAATCATCACCTTCCACAACATCAACTTCCCTTTCCTTTGCAGTCTTTTCAATAATCTTGCTTTTTTCCAAATCCTTGCTTACAAAATTGCATGAAGAGCATGACATTACTCTTTTGCCATCTTGTTTTTTTGGCAATAATAAAGACCCACATTTTGGACAAAACATTTTTTACCTCCTGTTTAATAAAAAATTCAATAAATCAACAAACCATATCTTAATGTAACCCAAATAAGGGACCTTAAAAAGAGCCTTGCCTATTATCTGGCTTTGTTGGATATCTGATTCATAAATGCAGCCGTCTTGGAAACAGGCATTAATCTGGCGACGATTTGTAAGATAGTTATCTCCCTTTGTCTGATATGTTAGTTTGCCTTCTTTTTCCTCTTTGATTACAATCCTATGAATTATTGGGTCTGGTTTTGGATTTGTTCTTGCGCTTCTGAATACAATAATATCGCCTATTTTAAGATTATCTGGATTTGCTCTCCAAAGAACCATTATATCCCCTTTATTAAACCCGTTTTTTAAGGGAAATTCCTCAAATGAGTTTTTTACTATTCCAAATTCTGAGTAGTATTTTTCACTGCTCTGCCACCAGCTGTCAAAATCAGAATCATGCTCCATGCTATTACTAACAACTGCAACTATGGGGTGTGATGTTCCTAAAACCAAGCCCAAACCAGGATAGATTAAAAACTTTATAAGGATAAATGCAAATATAATATTCACAATCCAGCTCCATATGCTATTGTCTTCCCAGATAAAATACCATAATTTCTTCCATGCTGTATTCAGATTCTTTTTCATCATGAAAGGGCTTTAAACAAAAGAAATAAAAAACTATCGTTTTTGATGAGCTTTTTTAAATCAAATAATTATTTATACAACTAGTATATTAGGCATAATATGGAACTATGTAATAAATGTGGGAAAAAAGAGATATTCCTTGATGATCTTTGTAAAGAATGTTATCTAAACAAAAATCCTTTATTAATATCTTTTAAACCTGTAAAAATTCTTGTATGCTTCTGCTGCCATAAGTATTTCTATAAGGGGAAGTGGGTCAGTTTCAGAAAGCTTGATGATTCAATCAAAAACATATTACAGACAAGGATAGTGTTTAATGACAATGCCAATATAAGCTCATTTAAGATCATTCCAAGGATTCCAAAACATAAGGAAAGCCCTAATCTGAAGTTGGATGTTGAATCACTCCTGACTGTTTTTGGGATTTATCATGGAAAGAAAAGACCTATTAAAGAGGAATACATCCTTAATTCAAAATTAATATTTGTTCTTTGCCCAAGGTGCAGCAGGCATAAAAGTGGTTATTTTGAGGGCATACTCCAATTAAGGGATATTGATAAAGAAGTAATTGACTATGCTGTTAATGAGGCCAAGAAACAAAAGCAAAGAGGCATTTTTATAACCAAAAAATTAGGAGTTAAGAACGGATTTGACATTTACTTAACAAAAAGAGGCTATATACATGAGCTTGCCCGGGAATTATTAAATAGATTTGGCGGTGAGACAAAGATGGGCAGAAAGTTGTTCTCAAGAGACAAACAGAGAAGCAGGGATATCTACAGGGTAAATGTTCTTTTCAGGCAGTCAAAATTCAGGAAAGGAGATATTTTAAAGATAGATGATGGGCTTTTCAAGGTAAAAAATATTGATAGGAACATCATAGCTGTCAACATAAAAACAGGAAAAAAAACATCAATAATGCCAAAACAGCTAAGGGTAAGGGCTGCTGAAGAGATTAAGGAAACAATAGTTTCACTGGTCTTTCCACATGTCGAGGTATTGCATCCAGAGACATTCCAGTCTGTAAAACCAGAAAATGTTAAAACTAAAAAACTAAAGATTAACCAGAAAGTAAGGGTTGTTGTGTCAGAAGGCAAGCTTTGGCTTGTTGACTAATTCAAAGAAATTTGCTAATCAAATAGATTATTGTCCCAGCCACTAATGGAACAATAATGTTATCATCAACTATCCTCTCATTCATCTTTAACTCAACAGCCTCTGCTGTCATTGCTCCGAATGATGCCAATAAGGCAGGTAATGGACTTATAAAAAACATTGCTCCAAGAAATCCGGCAATAGCACCAGCAATATTTCCTTCTATTGATTTAAGGCAGTTAAGTGGGTGTCTTTTTCTTCCTATATGCCAGCCAAATAGATGTGAAACTGAATCTCCAAAGGTTAGTATCATTATTGATGCAAGTGCAATATCCTTCTCAAACAACTGAAGCACAAGCAAACATCCTATTAAAAAAGAGATAGTTCCTCTTCCTGGAAATGTTTTTAATGTATGCTTTCTCTCAAATAGTTTCAGAAAAGAATAAATTACTGGAATTCTAAATTTCCTGCTAAGAATAGAGATTATAATCCCAATAATAAGTATAATAAATAATATTAATGAATTTAATATGTTGTTGATTAATAAAATAACAATTATCAAGCCTAAGCATATGTGGACTGCCTGCCTTCTTATCTCAAACTTGTTAATTTCCATTTTTTATTCTTTATTTTCATTACAAAAGCACTTACAAAATATCCTATTAATGCTCCTGCCACAACATCACTTAGATAATGAACTCCTATATAAATCCTGCTAAATGCAACAAATGAGACAGATAAAATCCAGAGCCATTTTAGCCTTGGATATGTTTTATTAAGAATTGGAAGTGCTGCAAATGCAACAGCAGCATGTGAGCTTGGAAAAGAGTAATCAGCAAGGTTTATTAGTGGCATAAGCTTTATAGTGCCTAAAGGCCTTGGCCTTGCTATTATAAACTTTAATACATAGGTTGTTATGTAAGAAAAAATAAGACTTAATCCCAAAGGCATGATCCATTCTCTCTTCTTTTTATTAAGCAGAAACAAAGAGATTAAAACTATTGTGATAACTAACACAGGACCTAAATTTGTGAACAAACTTGAGAGATAATCTAAAACAGGGTTCTTAATTAAGGGTGTTATTTTTAATATTAGATTATCAACTAAAAAACTAACTAACAGAACAAATGCTATTATTATCAAATAATATTTTTTTATGTTACTAATTGTAAAACACCTGTGCTTATTATTGTTACAATTGTGCCTGCTATCAAGACTCCTATTATGTCTGCTATTATGAATTTTTTGAATTTGAGGCCAATCACATAAGCTCCCAATGCCCCTGAATAAACACCAGAGCCAGGCAAGGGAACTCCAATAAATAGTGCAACCCCAAGCTCACCATACTTATCAACAGATTTCTGTATTTTTTTCTGTGTTCTCATAACAATATGATTGTACGGCTTTGAGAATATTTTATATCTTAGGAAAAAATGAACAAACTTATCAAGCAGGAAATAGATTAAAATCCCCAGAATTATGTTTGCTATGATGCAGACTATGAAAACAGTAAGCCAGGGTATCTTTAAAACATTAATTCCATATGGTATGCTTGCCCTTAGCTCGAGAAAAGGCAATAGTGTTATGAATATTAAATTCAATATCTGGTTAAGCATAATTTAAAAAAATATAAAAGATATATAAAGGTTTTTAATAACTAACCTTGCTCAACCAAAACACCATCTCCAAGGCCCTCAAGCCTTAACTTCAGTCTATTACTACTTATTGAAATGCAAACTATTGGACCATTATTAACCTCAATTCTTGAAAGTTTCATGGGCTCTATTGCATTGCCAATAACAAGAAAAATATTATTATCCGTGTCAAGAATAGAATCTCTCACCAATGGATTAATATTGGGGGGGAGAACGTCGCCCTCTTGATAAAAGCATACTTCCTTTACTTTTGACGGAACATTATATGTCTTTGTCTTGACAGAGCCATAGTCAGAGCTCATTTTTTCAAAATCTCCTTTTAAGTCATCTTTGAAATTTATAAGCTCAACCTGCTCTGCTCTCTTGCTAATGCCTTTTATTGCATTATAGCCATAAAGCAATATAGCTGCTGTTATGATTAGTGTAAGAACATAGATAAATACCTGGCCATGAATCTGTGCTTTTTTCATGTTTATACCTTTTTGTATATTAGTATATAATTTATTAAGAAGCTAGTATATAAACATTTCTATTTTTTTGGTTCTTTCTTTAAGGTATTTGTCTTTTTTTATGGCTTTAATCAGGTCTTCAGGTTTTCTAAACTCTCTTTTTACTTTTGCATAAATTCTTTTTCCTTGGATAAATGTTTTTTTGTGCTTTTTCATAAACTGCTTAACATTTTCTTTATTCTTGATTGGTGGCCCAATCCTCTTAAAATATTCAGGCAGAATCTCATTCTTTAAAATAAACCAGAACAATGCCTTTTTTTTCTTGTCCCATTTCCAGCCTTTTTCATAAACAGTAAAGCCATTTAAAACAAGGTTTTTATTTATATAGTTAAATGCCTTCAATAGTTTAGAGCCAACAACATCCTCTTTTCCATCAAGTGCCTTGACATCAAGCAAAACAAGGTTTTTGCCCTTTGACTTCTCTTTAAGCTCCTTAATAGTAATTTCTTTTTTCTTAAAGAACCTTTTTGATGGTTTTTTCAAAAAATTCTTTGCAGATTTCTTAAAAAAAAGAAAATTTTTCCTGCTGAGAACAGCAGAAGCATTTCTCTCAGGCTGTATTGGATCAATAACTATAAGGGGACTGAGTTTTGATTTATTTAGTCTCTCCAAAGCACTGCCCTTATAGTAATTATTGAAATCAATAACCTCCTGCTCTTTCCATTTAACAGCATTTTTTAATAAAGGAATAAATCCCTTATAATAAATTACCAATATGTCAAGGACATGCCCAGAAAACCCCCTCATGTATGACTCTGCTCCATAAACATTGCATGATTTGCAAAAGGCCTTTGCTAATCTTATATCATCTGCTAATTTTGGATTTTTCTTTAGGTTATCCCTGACCCACTTAACATGCAGGGGTGAGCAGTCTGTTATATTAACTGCTTGTTCTGCTTTTTTTATGTTTAGAACAGGAACAACCTCAAAGTTTATTCCATTTGATTTGAGATTAAAGTAATCCCTTGAGCCGTGAATCCTTTCAGCTTTTGGAAAGATCTTAAGAATTTTTTCTAATAAATCAGATATATCTTTTTTCCTGTAACTTAAATTAAATTTAACAAAAATATCGCAGTCATAATCATCTTTTAGGAAAGTTCCCTTTGCTATTGAGCCGCCAAGAACAGCCCTTGCCTTAATTTTCTTTTTTTTGATTTCAGAGTTTATACTATCCAAAACAGCAGTGCATTTATCAACTACATCTTTTTTTGGCCTTAATTCACCAATAACCTGTTTTAAAAGCTCCATACTTTTATCCAAAGTTGTTTTCTATAAAAGTTTTATGTTTTTAGACTAACCAAAAGCTATTTATAGAAGCAATATTTCAAACTTTTAATTAGTATTTTTGAAAAAATTATAAAAAAGAGTGAGTTAATGACAAGAATTAATAAGATTGTAATTAAGGGATTTAAGTCATTTGCAAAAAGAACAGAGTTGTTGTTTGGCAATAACTTTAACTGTATTCTTGGACCCAATGGCTCTGGCAAGTCAAATATAATGGATGCCCTATGCTTTGTTCTTGGAAGAGTAAGTTCAAAAAGCCTCAGGGCTGAGCGGTCTGCAAACCTTATTTATGATGGAGGTAAAAAGGGGGGCCCTGCAAAAAACGGCGAGGTAAGCATTTATTTTGATAACTCTAGAAAGATATTTCCATCTGACGAAAATGAGATAAAGGTTACAAGGATTGTAAAGCAGACAGGGGTGAGTGTTTATAAAATAAATGACAAAAAGAGAACAAGACAACAAGTAATTGATATGATGTCTGTTGCAGCAATTGATCCTGAGGGTTATAATATAATCCTGCAGGGAGACATAAACAAGTTTGTTGAGATGTCTCCGGAGCAGAGGAGATTGGTGGTTGAGGAGATAGCAGGCATCTCAATATATGAGGACAAGAAAAAAAAGGCATTAAATGAGCTTGATAAGGTTGATGGCAAACTAAAGGAAGCTGATATCATACTTGCAGAGAGACAGACATATCTGAAGGAACTAAAATCAGAAAGGGATCAGGCACTAAAATACAAAAATATGAATGACCAGATAAAGCAGAATAAGGCAACCTTCATTAATATTCAGATAACAAAAAAAGAAGAAGAGCAAAAAAAGTTTGAGGATAATATTAAAAGCTGCAATAAAAAAATAGCAAGGGTTCAGGATGAAATAACTGCCTTGAAAAAAACAGTCAATGAGAAGAGGGATGAGATAAAAAAGATAACAAATGATATTGAAGAAAAAGGGGAAAAAGAACAGCTCAAAATGCAAAGAGAGGTTGAGCAGTTAAGGGTTGACATTGAAACAAACAAAACAAGAATAGCCACATGCGAGAATGAGCTTATAAAGATTGATTCAAGAAAGAACCAGCTGCAAAAAGACCTTACTGAGATTCATCAGAAGATTGATGGTTTTGTATCAGATATCTTTAATCTTGAAAAGCAAAAAAAAGAAAAAAATAAAGACATATCAGGGCTTGACGATTCTATTAAAAATTTTAAGGAAAAAAATAAGGTTGATAATCTGGATGAAATTGAAAAAGAGATTGGGAGGGTAGAAAAAGAGGAAGAGAACGGACAAAGGGAAATACAGGGTTTAAGGGAAAAACAACAAGAGCTGTTAAGAGAAAAAGATAAGATAGAGTATCAGATTCAGAACATTAATGCTGTGATGCAAAAGGTTCTTGATGTTGAGAAAGAAAATAAGAAAGAGATAGAGCAGCTAACTAAAAAGAAGCAGGAGTTTAAGAAAAAAACCCTTGAATTAAATAAGCTTCTTAACGAGGACTCATCACTAGCAGCCCAGCTATCCAAATCAAAAGAAAATCTGCTTACTGTAAAGGAAGAGTTTGAAAAACTAAAGGTAAAAAACATAGGGATCAAGGAAAGGGCATCATTGAATATTGCTGTTAAAAGAATTCTTGAGCAAAAAAACAGGATTAATGGAATTTATGGAACTGTTTCTGGCTTAGGTCATGTTTCTTCAAAATATTCTCTTGCATTAGAGGTTGCAGCTGGCTCAAGAATACAGAGCATCATAGTTGAGGATGACAAGGTTGCTGAAACCTGCATCAAATATCTTAAGGATAATAAGCTGGGAGTTGCAAATTTCCTTCCATTAAATAAAATAAAACCTTCTGTACAAAACCCTAAGCTGAAAAAAGCGCTATCCTCCAATGGAGTGCATGACCTAGCTATTAACTTAGTATCATTTGACAAGAAATTCAAAAATGCATTCTCTCATGTTTTTGGAAACACAGTTGTAGTTGATGATATTAATGTTGCCAGACGCTTAGGTATAGGGAGCTTCAGAATGGTAACTCTAGAGGGCGATTTAATTGAAACAAGCGGTGCAATGAGGGGTGGCTACAGGAAGAAATCAATGGGAGGCTTCCAGCAGGAAGACCTTACAAAAGACTTGGCTGATTATGAGAAAAAAATTGCTGAACAGCAAAACCTTGTTAGTGTTCTTGAAAATAGAAGAACAGAGGTTGAGAATAACATAATTTTATTAAGGAATGAAAAATCAGCTCTTGAAGGCGAGATAATAAAATCAGAAAAAGGCCTTCACCTTGAAGCAGGTGATACAGAGGTTTCTAAAAAACAAAAAACAGTCTTAGAAGAGGATCTAAAAAATACTAACAAGCAGATAACAGAGACAGAGGAAAAAATATCTAGCTTTAATAAAAAACTGGCTGAGATAAAAACAAAAAAACAGGAGTTAAGAACAAGGATTAGCGGCCTGAGAAATCCAACATTATTGGCTGAGCTTAATAGTTTTGAAGAGAAAAGGCAGGAGCTAAGAAATGATATCCTTGAGCTTGATTCAAAGATAAGCAGCATTAATACACAGATAAATGACATATTGAAAAGGGATGAAGAAAACATAACAAGGATACTCAAAGAACAGGAAAAGGAAAAAAAGGACTTTACCTTAGAGCTTGAGCAGATAAGGGAAAAAATAAAGAGTCAGAAAAAAGTGCTGATTGAAAAGGAAAAAGGCCAGAAAGAGTTCAGAACAAGATTCAAAGAATTGTTTAAGAAAAGAGATAATATCAATAATGAAATCCTCAAGACTGAAAGTGAGATAATGAACAAAGAGGACCAGAACAGGGGCACTGAAACAAGGATGAACAATCTCTCAATGAAAAATGTTGAGGTCAAGGCAGAGCTCGCTGGCTTGAAAAAAGATTTTGAGCAGTATGAGGATGTTGAGTTATTAAAAGGAAAAAGCGAGGAATCACTCAAGAGGGAAATAAACAGGTTTGAGGCACTTATCGGAGAGTTTGGTGCTGTAAACATGAGGGCCTTGGAAGTCTATGATAATATAGAAAAAGAATATAAAAAACTGCTTGAGAAAAAAGAAAGGCTTGCAACGGAGAAAAAAGATGTTATTACAATGATAGGTGAGATTGAAGGCAAGAAAAAAGAACTTTTTATGGTAACCTTTAATGCAATTAATGAAAACTTTAAAAACATCTTTTCCAAGCTTACATCAAAAGGAATTGCATCTATTGTATTGGAGAATGAGAAAGAGCCATTTGAAGGGGGCCTAAGAATCAAGGTCAAAATAACTGGCAAAAAATTCATGGACATACACTCATTATCAGGGGGAGAAAAAAGTTTAACAGCACTGGCTTTTATATTTGCAATTCAGGACTATAAGCCAGCATTATTTTATGTTCTTGATGAGGTTGATGCTGCACTAGACAAGCATAATTCAGAAAAGCTTGCAGAACTTGTCAGGAAATATTCTGAAAAAGCACAGTATATTGTAATATCACACAATGACAGCATAATAACAGAAGCAGACACGCTTTATGGTGTTTCCATGGGCACTAATGGAGTGAGTAGTGTTGTCAGCCTGAAAATATAAGCTCTTCCAATGCATTCTTTATTCCCTTGGTTGTTTTATCCCAGTTGTAAAATGCTATAATGGTTTTTCTTGCGTTTTCTCCTAGGTTTATTCTTAGTTTTTTGTTGTCCAGCAGAACAGACAGTTTTTTTGACAGCTCATATGAATTCTGCTTACCAAAGAAAAATCCATTGTAGCCATCCTTTATATAACCCTTAATATAACCAACAGGTGTTGAAACAACTGCAATGCCGCATGACATTGCCTCCATTGTTGACAAAGATGATGTTTCTGTTAATGAAGGCATAACATAAATATCCATTGCCTGCAAATATGGAACAATATTATCAGCAGATTCAACAACAATTATATCTTTTTTTGACTCAAGCATAATCCTTAGTTCCTGAATTCCTTTTCCAATGATTAATAAGGTAATACTACCATATGATTTTCTTAATCTAAGAAAAGCCCTGTAAAGTGTTACAAGATTCTTTTCTCTTCCAATTCTTCCTGAGAACCCAATAATAGTATTTTTAGGATTAATTCCTATTTTTTTCTTTGCAGCTTTTTTATCTTCTGCTGGCTTGAATTTCAATGTATCTGTTCCAAGATGAACAATTCTTTTCTTTGTTCTTATATTGTGCCAATTTAATATCTCTGCAACCTCTAATGATGGAACCAGTAGCAGGTTGCATTTGTTGTATAGATATCTTGTAATGATTTTAGTAAAAGAGTAGATTAATTTCCTAAATGGATTTTTAAGTGATAAGCTCTTTGTGAAGAGCTCCCATTCAAGAGAATGTATATATGCAACAAGGGGTTTTCTAAAAAATCTTGCAACAAGTATTGTTTGTATGCCTATTGGGCCGATTGTCTGGGTCCATACAATGTCTGCTTCTCTAACAGCTTTTATTATTTTTCTAATAGAAAATTTAGCGGGTGTGTAATCTGCAACATGAAGTCTTGAGAGGGGAATTCTTATAATGTTTATATTTTTGAATCCTGTCAGTTTACCATTAAATTTTGGTGCAATAACAGTAATATCATACTCATCTGAGAGATTGGGTATAATCTCATTAAGAAACCTTGCAATACCATCCCATCTTGGAAGAAAAGAGTCTGTTGCTATCAAAAGTTTTTTCATTTTATTTTGTAAAATTTTTCTGCATGCTTGCAGTCATTTTTAAGTCCATTGATAAATGCCTTTATATAAACATTAATATAGGGAAGTAACATTACAAACCTTTGGCTCTTAAAGCAACTTAATGCCCTAAGTTTTGTCTTAAAAGTAGGAGTAATGTCAACGTAAAGCTTTGGTTTTTCTCTTTTCTTAAAATCCACAATATTCCAGACATCAAAGCAGAGTAAACTTCCCTTGTAATGGATTTCATTAGCTATTTCGCTAATAACCCTATAAACAGCTCTATGGTCTTCATGTGGATCATCAATAGAATGAGTAAATATCTTAATTGGCTTTTTTTCCTTAATCAGTTTCTTAATTTTAGTTTTAATTTTTTTATCCTTAACTTCTTCTAAGATTTTTCCCTCTGTTAAGCCAAAGAAAACAACACCATGGCCCCCAATGACCTTGTCTGCATTTTGTGCTTCCTTAACCCTTATTTCAACACTTACCTTTTTTTTAAGCCAAATGTGAGATGTTTCGCCATAAGAGAATATAATTGTAAAGACTTCCTTTCCTTCTTTTGCATATTTGGCCAGTGTTCCGCCTGGCCCGAGTATCTGATCATCAGAATGCGCGCATATAACAAATACAGATTCTTTCATAAAGCTAAATAAAAAGTGTTCATTAATTAAGTTTTCGCTTTAGAATGATGGGGCGACGGGAATTTGAATCCCGGACACCATGATCTTCAGTCATGTGCTCTCTTGCCCAAATAGTTTGAGTATTTTCCAGGCTGAGCTACCGCCCCTTAACTACAAGAAAAAATATTAAAAAGTTTATTTAACTTTTTCCTTTTTGACTTCTTCTGGCTCTTCAGCAGGTTCTTCTTCCTCTGTAGATTCTTCAGAAGATTCGTCCTTTTTCTCTGGTTCTTCAGTTTCAGCCTCTTCTTTCTTTTCAGGTTCTTCTGGTGTTTCTTCAACTGATTCTTCCTTGACTTCTTCTGCTTCTTCCTTTTTTTCAGGTTCCTCTTCTGGCTCTTCCTTTTCAGCTTCTTCTGAAGATTCCTCAGCAGGTTCTTCTATTGCTTCTGCTGTTTCTTCTTCAGCTTTTTCTTCTGCTGGCTTTTCAGCTCCACTTTCAACAACCTCTAAAGTTCCTTGCCTTCCTGTGGTTAGCTGAGGTGTGCCCTGCCATTCATTGACAAAACCATTCTTAATCTGGACTGTATCGCCTACTTTAACCTTTTCAATATCCTCATTCCATAAGCTGAGGTTTATCTCTCCTGTTTCATCCTTGAGTTTTGCAGTTGCAACCCTTCCTGGCCTGCCAAACTTGTTAAACTCCTTTACTTCTCCTATTTCAACAACCTCTGCTGTGAGGTCAACATTTCCTTGTCTTATTTCTAAATCTTTTATTGCCATTTATTAACACCTTCTATGTTTTATCTAAAGAAAAAGCAGATTATTTAAATATCTTTTTATTTATAATCTAAAAAAATTAATTATGGATCATTATATTTATTTGATCTTAAATAAATCTAAGGTCTTCTTATACATATCCTTGTCTATAAAAAACATAAAGGCATTATCTAACTCTAACCATCCCTTAATGTCCATTTTCCCTTGAATGCTTCCTCTCAAAAAAGTGGATTCTTTAAGATTTAAACCATTTTCATTTTTATATAATTTTTGAATAATATCCTCTACATATTTTTGGGTTCCTTTTTCACAGATATAATGAACATCTTTTAGTAAATGTACTAATCCTTTTGCTGCATGATTTTTATTACTATAATCCCATATCTTGTATAATGCCCTAGGAACAGCACCATGCTCAAATTCAGTAGCACTCATATAATCAAAAGACCATATTTTACTTGATAAGTCCATCCCTTCCTTAGGCATTCCTC
>JAFCEA010000086.1 GCA_017609385.1 Candidatus Woesearchaeota archaeon | reverse complement strand
AAGATGAAATCTCTTGCCAGGGTTACTGCAGCAAAGGAAATGCAGACTCTTCTTTATGTTGCAGGAGCTGCAGCAATTGCAGGATTGGTTACAGCTGTGATTTCCTATACTAATTATAATGGCATACAAGAATTGCTGAAATTCTTAATAAAATGAAGAGAAAGCCTCATGTTAAGATAAAGGATGGAAAAGTCAAGATTCTTGATTTAGACGGACATTTGATTGACATACAAAAGCCCATGAATCTTGATGATTTTACAGAGTATTTGGTAGCAAAATACAACAGGAAGAAGAGGAAGAAATGACAGAAAAAAAGAAATTAACAGACAATCAAAAGAAAGCTAAGTCAATAATTGAAATATTAAGGGGGTGGTTTACAAAACAAAAAAAAGAAATCTATGCTATAAGAGTGATTGCAGGAACACAGAAATTTTGGTGTAGGAATCCTAAGAAAATAAAGTATTGGAAATCACTTGCAGAGAAAGATTCATTGTTTGCATTTAACAATGACTCTGCTGTTGGGATAAGAATTACAAAGGTGTTATATAAATGAAAAGGCATATTCCTATGCACATAACATTTGATGAAGATGAACTTAAGAAAATTGCAGATACTATAATCAAAAGACGAGCATCAAAAATAATAAAAAATTTGTTGAAAGAAAGACAATTTTTAGAATCTATTAAGTTAAAGTTAGAATATGTAATGAGGGAAGAATGCAAGGAAATGAAGAAATATTATCACCAGACAAACAGCTAAGAGCCATTAAGCTTGAAGCTTATTTTGAATTGTTAAGAGAGTTTGCGAAGTATAGAAAGTTAGTTGTTTACAGAGGGGTTGCATATCCTAAAATTAAATGGATTGATGCCCTGATATCTTTCTATGACATGATGTTTAATGAAGCAAATGATGAGGAGTATAAAAACAAATACAAGGATTTGTTTGATGCTTTGCAAAAACTGAATCATACAAAGGATATCTCTTATGATGATTTGCTTAAACACACAAAAGATATCATGTCTTTTGCAAATGACACAGGGATAACCAAAATTTCAAAGCATAAAAAGGATGATAGACCAGGGGGTGCTGAGTATGAAAAAGGATATTGAATTTATAGATGAGAATGAGAGATTCAGCCAGAAGATAGATTATAGCCAGGAATTGATGAATCAGATAGACAAAGTTAGGTTAAGCGGATCAGTTGAGTTCAGAGGGGGATACTGGGAAAACAGGGAAAAGATGATTGGCGGCAGCTTAATTACTGAAAAAATTTATATTCCAGACACCAGGCAGGTTTATATTGGAGCAGTTGATCAGCTTTATGATTTATTGATTCCATTTCTTGACAAAAAGTTTAATGAAGCAAATGAGGATATTGAAAAACAAATAAAAGAGTTGAATAATCAGAGAGAAAAGAAGAAAGATTTATCTGAGAGTAAGTTTAATGTCTGGTATTATTCTGAGCTGAGAATAATAAAAAGATGGCAATATAGGCAGCTTATTTTTCTTATGTCAAGACTGGGGATGTTTGGAATCAAAAAATCAGAGGAGATTTATTGATGGCAAAATATATGATCCTGATGAAAGAAAGAAAGCCAGTTTTGATTCAATGGCTATATGATAGAGTTATGGTTAAAAACCTTAATGCTCTTCTATGCTGCACTGGCAACCCAGGATCAGGAAAATCATATTCTTCCATGAGGCTTGCTGAGCTTGTTTCAAAAAAGAATGGTGTTGAGTTTAATGTAGATCATATTGTGTTCACACCAAAGGAATTTATAAAACTAATAAATAGCGGCAACCTAAAAAGAGGATCAATAATAATTATGGATGAGGCAGGGGTTGCAGTCAATTCAAGGAAATGGCAGAGTTCTATTAATCTAATGGTTAATTATGTTATCCAGACATTCAGGCATCAGAATTATGTTGTTATACTAAATGCCCCTTATTTTGATTTTATTGATACAGCAGTCAGAAAGATGTTTCACATGATTATTGAGATGTCAAGGATTGATTTTAAGAAAGGAATATCATGGACAAGGCCCAAAGTAATCCAGGTAAATCAAAGAACAGGCCACACTTATTATAAGTGGCTGAGATACAAGTTTGCAGGGGAGCAGCCAATGGCACTGGACAAAGCAGGATTTCGCCTGCCATCAAAGGAATTAAGAGATGCCTACGAAAAGAAGAAAAAAGATTATACAACAAAGCTGAATAAGGGCCTTGAAGTTGATTTGGATATGCAGGACAGCACAAAACCAAAAGAACTGACTGAGATACAGAAAAGGATTATCAATCTTAGGAATGAATATGGGCTGAATGAAGTTAATATTGGCAAGGTTATGAAGATAACACAGCCATCAGTTAATTCACATTTGAAGGCTTGCAAGAATAAAGGCTTTATTGTGAATAGGTCAAAGAGAGATCAAGGGGAACTGTCTTTAAGCGATACAGAAAGAATCAGAGAGGAACTAAAGACGAGGTTTAAAGGTTTATAGGCTATTATAGCACTATATATTGAGCCTTTATTATTGATTTAATTTGTTTATGTGCCCTGATTTCAACAAGTTTACTATATAAAACAACATACTGCGGTGTGTTGTTAAGTCTAAAATTGATGATACAAGATGAAAAACAAGCCATGGGCCACGCATAAGAAGCTCAAGAAGGAAGATATGCCTTCCAAGGAGCAGGTTATTGCTATGGCCAGGAAGATTAAGCACCTTAGGGAAAGGGCCTTATTTATAATTGCCTACCTGACAGGCGGCAGGATCAGTGAGATTGTCAGAGAGCCTTATCTTAGAAAGGTTGAATACAGGAAAGAGATAGTTACTGATGGAGCAGGCAATAAGAAGGAAGTCATATCAAGGACTAAAAATAAAAGTCCTATACAAGCAAGTGTGGAAAGGCAGGAGCTGAACTATAAAGGCATCAGAAGAGATAATATTTCCTGGAGCTATAAGGAAGGCAGGCGAATCCTTATCATAAGCATGCAGAACAGGAAGAATAAACGCATGAAGAGAAAGAGAATACCTTTGCCT
>JAFCEA010000085.1 GCA_017609385.1 Candidatus Woesearchaeota archaeon | reverse complement strand
TTATATGCTCTGGCTTGGTAAGAAATTCCTCTTTCTTTAGGTCTTCGATAAATTCCCTTAAAAAATCAAAACATTTATATAAGACCTATTACAATTATGTTATATATGTTACAAAAAAGTAGTATGTTTAGAACATCAGAAATATTTTTTGTTAGTCCTACTAAGAAACATTACCTTATGGATATTAGCCGAAGCATTGGATTAGCACACACGTCTGTCAGGAAAAATTTAGATAAATTAGTCAAATTGGGATTGATAATAGAATCTGTGGAGAAGAAAGGGAAAAGAAAATTTCCACTTTACAAAGCCAATACAGATAGCAAATTCTTTAAGGAATACAAGATGATTTATAATTTGTCTTCTCTTTTAAAATCAGGAATGATAGAATTTATAGAAGAAAAACTTATGCCTAAATCTATTGTTCTGTTTGGAAGTTATCAAAGAGGGGATGATGCAGAAAATAGTGATATTGATATTTTTGTTGAATGCAAGGAAGAGGAATTAAATCTTAACAAATTTGAAAAAAAGTTAGATAGAAAGATACAATTGCATTTTAAAGAAAATTTTGCTTTATACCCTAAAGAATTAAAAAACAATATAATTAATGGGATTGTTGTGATGGGTTTTTTAGAGGGATATAAATGATTATAAAAATTCGTCCAGATAAATCAAAATCAAGGTCTCTTAAAATAATGGCTGAGATAACTTTAGAAAGATTAGAAGATACTGACAGGGAAAAATATCCTACAAATACACTTAATGATTATTATGATGCAATCCATAAGTTGATGGAGGCTCTTAGTATGCTTAATGGGATTAAGATAAAAGGAGAAAGAGCACACCAAGAGCTTATTGACTATATCGCAAAACAATATAATTTTGACGAACAAACAAGACAATTCCTGCAACAGATGAGAGACTATAGAAACCGCATTTCGTATGAGGGATTTATGATACATAAGAATTATATTGTTTTAAATCAAGAAAAAATAAAAAATATTATTAAAAAACTGTTTAATGAACTGAATTAAAGAGTTGATAATAACAATTAAGATGGCTTTTCCATTGGCTTAGTTATATCATCAACTTCAATAAATTTAATCCAACAGTTTTATATGCTCTGGCCTGGTAAGAAATTCCTCTTTCTTTAGGTCTTCGATAACAAAGAACTTTTTTTTCTTTTTTATCTTAAATTTTTCAAGGCTCTCAGAGAATTCCTCAATCCCCTTCATATCCCTAAATACTGCTTCAACAAAGAAATCAAAGCAATTGTTAAGCCTTAATATGCAATTTACATTTTTATTTGTTAATAAGAAATCTTTAAGCTCTTGCTTTTTTTTGTCATTAGCTTTTAATACAAAATTAACTCTTAATCCAAAACCAAGCTTCTGAAAGTCAAGCAGAGGAGAGTATTTTGATATTGTGCTTTTTCCAAGCTTATTTACCTTATCAAATATTGTTGATATTGGAATACTTGTCTCGCGGCTTATCATTGCAAGGCTTTTTCTTGAATCTGCTCTTAAGTGTGTTAAAATCAATAACTCCTTTTTTGTCAGCAATAAACTCACCTAACAACAATAAGAAATACATGTTTATATTGCTTTACCAAAAAAAATCATGAAATTTTTATGAATTCCGGAAGATATCCAAGAGTTATCTTAATAAATAGTTCTTAATTAACATTCCTCTTACTTTTTAATTCTAAAAAATATTCTCTTAGTTTTTTATCTTTGATATATTTGTCTGCGTTTATCCAGAATTCATTTAACTTAGAAGGATGAACCCCCTTTTCATATTCTAATGCTTGCAAAACCATTTCTAATTTATCTAGTTCTTTAAGAAATTTTGCTGTTTTTGTTTTTTGTTCTAAATACTCTAATAATAATTTTTTTAATTTTTTATTATTGATTATATCAAAAATTTTATTGACTGTTTTTTTCTCTGAATTTATCTGCTTTCTTTTTTTCTGTAGATTAATATGGACTCCTCTTTCCCAGACAATATCTCCAATCTCAATTTCTCCTAGTTCTTCGATTAAGGCCATTTTAATCAGTTTGTCTCTATCAATACCTTTAGGCAAAGGAACAGTCAAGGCTAACATAGCAACACCAAATGAATGATCTGCTACACTTTCAGGGTTCGGAATATCTTTATATAGCCACCCTGTTCTCTTTAGTTCTTTTAATTTCATTACTTGTTGGAGAAATTTTATAATATTCATACATTAAGATAAGAATTACCTTGTATATAAATTTTTAGGTTATCTTTTCAAATAGACTGGTTTGAACAGTATAAACCATTACATAGTAGTAATAAACAGAAAAGTTTATAAATTATTTACTATTAATCTAATTTATGTCTATTTATAAAATAATCAGGGACTCTGCCCTTTACGATAATAGAGCAATTCGTTTTAGGGATTTATTGAAAAGTTCAAATTTAATTGATATCATTTCTGTAGAATCTGGCGGGAGAAATCTTGCAGAAAAAATGATTAAATCAGTTAAAAATAAACATAAATATGGAAATCTAATTCAAATAAGACCTTCAAAGCATTCAAAAGATAATCAGATTATTGAATGGGTTAAAGGAAAAATAAAACCAGAAAGAATTTCTTTGATTTGTGATGATTTAATAGCTACTGGAGGCACTATGAATACCATATTAAACTATTTGTTTGATCAAAGATGTAAACCTAAAAATCTATATGTATGTGTTGAACAGGATGAACGTAGATTTTTTTGGCATGGACTATATGCAAAAGGGGTAAAATTAGTATATTATAAAAAAAGAATTAAACATTAAATTATTTCTTTAAATTTACTAATCTTTGATTAAATTACCCTATTATTTCCAGAACAGCTGGATCATTCATAAAGGACTCCCTCTTTATGTCATCTATAACATAATAGATCTGTCTGTCCTTTATGTACAGCTGGATCATTCATAAAGGACTCCCTCTTTATGTCATCTATAACATAATAGATCTGTCTGTCCTTTATGTCAAACTTCTGTTCAATATTTTCTATGAAATCCTCCATATCCTTTATATGCTTGAAAATAACATCTATCATAAAATCACCATTGTTTATCTTGCAAACAGAGTTTATATTCTGGTGCTTCATTAGATAATCCTTTACTTCATCCCTCTTATTTCTGTCAACCCTTAATATGATATTTGCCCTTGTGTTAAAACCAAGCTTTGAAAAATCCAGTAAGCTTGTGTATTTTGTTATAAGCTCATGCTCATGCAGCTTTAGCTTGTCATATATTGTTGATACAGGGATATGGGTTTTTCTGCTTAGCCTTGTCAGTGTTTCCCTTGCATTCTGCCTTAAATAAGAAATAACTATTAAATCTTTTTTATTAATCATTTTAACCTCCATATTTTTTTCATAAACTTTGTAATATTTTTATTCAGAGATATACTGAAATATAAAGCTTTTTTAGCAATAAAATCTGAATGTTTCAGAAAAACTCTGAAGCATTTAAAAATAAGGCAGTTTAAACAATATTTTTTCTGAAACAAAAACATTTATATAGTTGTTAGTATTATAAAGTAGTTATGAACCAAATAGAGTATAACTTACTCTTGTTTTTCAAAAAAAACCCTGAAAAAGAATTCTCTACAACAGATATACTCGCCAATATTTTCCCAGAAGACTATAAAGATGTAGAGCTAGTATTCAAAAATCAGTTTGCAGATAAACAGATGCTTAACAAGGCAAAGAGAAAAAAAGGCCAGCTTCACAGAAAAATCCTTTACTACCTGAATAATTTAGTAGAGGAAGATATTCTAAAGATAAGCAAACAGGGCAACAAAGGGGAAAAATATTTTGTTCTTTCATTAGAACAAGGAGAAGAACTTATTATCAATAAATCAAAGAGAAAAATTATTATATCAAAACCAAGCATGCCTGCAATGCCTATAGACGGCTATGAGCAAAAAAATATTGCTGCGAGATTTGAGTCAGCAACATGGGTTGACAGGTTAAATTCTATTTTATTAGAGACCACTAAATTCAAAAACCTTAAAGAGCTTTATAATGCAATAAACAAATGCTTCTCAAACATTAATGATGCTATTGGATTGAATGACTTTGAATCTGTAATACAGACTAATGAGCTTAATGAATCCCTATCTTTCATCAGAAAGATTAACTCTGAGTGTGTGGATTATGGGAAAAAGCTAAGCTGCATAATAGACATAACAAATCTTGAGAAAGAGAAAACCAATAAAGTCATTGAATTTATTAAAGAATACAGTGATATGCACTCTGAGAACATAACCTTAATATTTGATGTGAGAAGTAAAGAGCTGCAGGAGCACTCTGATTTTTTTGAGGATGTTATTGATATTTTTATAAACTCTAAGATAAGGATATACATAAAAAATCAGGATCTTTACTGCGCTCCATATATCTTAGGCAGGATTGGCCCATATTGCTTTGATGAGAATGAATGGCTTGTTTACAAAAAGGAGTTTCAGAAAAAAAGCTATGGTCTTGCATGCTCGCAATCAACAGTTGTGGTTGATGTTAACAGGTTTTTTAGAGAACACAATGACCTTAGACAGTTTAGGCTTTTTATTAAGAATATTGTTAAATCACTGCTATCTGCAAACTCATTACAAAGAAGGAAGTCAGATGAGTATTTTAAAAATATTGTTAAACTAACCTTTCCTCATGTAAAGGAATTTTTTACTTTGAGCAGGAACTATATCAGGTTTTGGAATTATGGCTGGAAAGACCCAAACCTAAACCAAAACTATGTTATTGAGCTTATAAAAAGCACAAAAAAAGAGATTGATAATTTCTGTGTGTCAGAAGAAACTATTTACAAATCATGCGGTATGCCAACACGATTTAAGGTTGCGTTTTCATGTCTTTTCAATGGGTCAAAATTTAAATTTAGCAAGGGATTATTCCAGAAAACAGAGATTAAAAAACTAGAGGACCTTTATTCAAAAGAGATTGAGGAACTGCTTGGTGTAAAAGAGGAGATTTTTCAGGCATTTGACGGCGGCGACAGGTCAAGATTTTACCGAACAGGAAAAATAAATTCAAAGGATATCTGCCGTGAATTTAATATAATCCTAAAAACCTATAAAATTCCTTTCTTTTGCTATGACTTTGCTGAAATAAAAAGGGCTGACATAAAGCTTACAACTTTCATAAGGTGATTATATGGAAATAAAATCTGAGACAATAGTGGATGCCTGGAAATCCAGTTTAAGGTATGTTTTTGAGTCTGGAGAGGATTTTACAGATGAGAATAAGAGGGTTTGCAGAGAAGTATTAAACCTTGTTATAGATGTGAAAAATCCCAAGGATGATATAACAAGAGCTGTTGAAATACTAAACAGCTTTAAAAAATGGGTCTATCCTCCATTGGATGAAATAGCTGACCTTATCTTATCAAGAAAACTCTCACCAACATATTCCTATTCATATGGGCCAAGACTCTTTAATTTTCATAATTTAATAAATCAGATTGATAATTTCTTAATTCCACTTCTCAAAAGGAATAGTTTCTCCAGGAGGGGCATTGTTCTTGTGTGGAACCCAATACAGGACTCAAACATCTACAAAAGAGATGTGCCTGGGTTGATAAGCATTTACTTTAAGATAAGAAAACAAAGGCTTAATGCAACCATAGTGATTAGGAGCAATGATCTTTTCTTTGGCTGGCCAGCAAACCTCTACCAGTTATTTGTATTGCAGGATTACATAGGAAAAAAACTAGGGTACAAAACAGGCTCTTTAACAACATTCTCAAACAGTGCCCACATATTCAAAGACCAGTTTGAAGACATTCAGAAACTTATCTCAGATTAAATGGTTGAGAAATCCAGCGAGATAAATACAAAACATTAATAAATAAAGAGATAAACATCCCTTCTATGCAACTAATAAATAAAGAGATAAACATCCCTTCTATGCAACTCTTTAAACAGGCAGTTATTAAGCTATTGAAAAAAGAGGTAAGGGGGCCAATAGAAGTTGAAACCCCGCCTGATTCTAAGCTAGGAGATTATGCATTTCCATGCTTTGGCCTAGCAAGAAAACTAAAGAAAAGCCCTATAGAGATTGCAAGGAATTTGGTATTAAAAATAAAGCCAAACAAATACATAAAAGAGATAAAAAACATTGGTCCATATGTTAATTTCTTTGTTAATGAAAGTATTCTTAATGAAATCACACTAAATGAAGTTCTAAATCAAAAAGAGAAATATGGCTCCTGGCCTAAAAAAAACAAAAGGGTTGTTATTGAGTTTCCTGCACCAAACACAAACAAGCCTTTGCATCTTGGCCATGTAAGAAACATGTTAATTGGTGAGAGCCTTTCAAGAATTCTTGAGTTCAATGGCTTTAAGGTCTTTAGGGTAAATATGAATAATGATCGCGGAATACACATATGCAAGTCAATGCTTGCTTACAAGAAATGGGGTAAT
>JAFCEA010000084.1 GCA_017609385.1 Candidatus Woesearchaeota archaeon | reverse complement strand
GGATATGTATATTAAATTTAGTGTTCATATTTCGAATGATATTATTAGTCAGTAGAGTAGTAGCTATTTCTATACTGTCTTCTTTATAAAATAATTTTTGTTTAGATCTTGTTTCCCATATCTTCCACGTATTTATATGTATTAATTCATGAACAATTAATGGTATAAGATTACGTTTTTTCAAGGCACGTTTTGGTCTTATACCTATACAAAGTTGATTTTCTGAAACTCTCGCCCAATTGAGAATTCCTGGAAATATGTAGATTTTCTTGAACGGCCAATCAATTCCCGTTGCCTTAGGTATTTCTTTCTTTAACCAATTTCTTTTAAAATCAGTGGTTCTAAGCTTTCTCAAAACCTTATCAATATCTTTCTGGTGTTTTTTCCAGAGATTATCAAACATATCATAGATATTTCTAACTATTTCCTTTTGTGATTCAGGCAAATTTCTATAAAGTGGCATTTTTTTAGGCAAAGACTGAATTGAGTCGAAAATACTTTGAGGAATATCAAACTTATCTAAACCATATTTATTCTTATTTTGGTCCTTTACTGCCTGCCAAAATCGTGCAGAAGCTCTATATTTAATTCTTTTTATAATAATTCTCATATTTTTATACCTCCATTATACCTTAAAATTATATTAATTAAAATTTGATGATTATTAACGACGTCAGGCGTTGTTAATTGTTGTTTTTGGCATAATTTTCATATACCCTTAGATTATCAGAAAAGTGCAATATGTGTGTGCACATTACTATTCATCCTTGACAAAATGAGGGAAAGGATATATAATTGGGGGAGTTTTGGAGGAGATTGAGTATAGCACCTTTACATTTTAAAAGATTAAAATATAAAATAAAAAAAAGGAGGTTGAGTTGAAATGAAAAAGCTAGTGTTGATTGTTTTAACGATAATTATATGTGTAAGTGTTTTTACTACTGATGTTGTATTAGCAAAAGTTAGTTTCGGAGGTTGGAACAGATGGGATGAAGAATTTCCACCAAAAAGTTATTGGAAGGATAGCCTAGGGTTCTTACGAGAGATACTATATTTAGACACTAAAGCACCATTTTGTATAGCAATGAATCGTTATATGGAAAACAAAAAAGGTGAAAGAGTGTCTATAATTTTATTTTCACCTTTCGGCGAAGATTCAGAGGATATTCTTAAAGGAACAGGTGATTATCAATTTGCCTTAGTTGCTTTTCTTCCTGATTCTGATAAAAACATGATAACCATTAGGGCATATAAAAAAGGCAAAAGTGATAGCCTGAATTTCTTGGAGGAGTGGAAAATTCCATATGAAAACGATTATTCAATTTTCAAAAAGGAGAATAAATTTACTGCTGCTTTTAAAGAATGGGCTGGAACGAAAGTTGACATAAAGTTAATAGTTTTTGAAGGAAAGAAAAAATTTACACTTTTATTTGGCTTTGAAGCAGAAAGGAAGGATGTAGTGGAATATCTTAAAAAAGCACTATAGAAGGATATAGAAAAGCAAGGAATAGAGGCATACTCTATTCCTTTTTATTTTTTTATTACTTGATTTGACATATTCTACTTAGGGGTTATAATTGATACATAGAAGATAGATATATTAAATTAATTAAAATATTGAAACATTATGAATATCAATAAAAAATACATTATCATCTTTGGAACATTAATTCTTTCATTAATAATTATTACGGGAGCAATCACTTATTACAAGGAAAATGGAGAACAAACCCAAATTCCTGATGTGGAACGATCGGTTCTTAGTTTTTCTCAATCTTATCCAGTTAATTCTGAAGAACTTTTAGATTTTATTAATTATTGTAAGGATGCGGTAAGATTTTCAGATGCAGAAGAATTAAAAGGCAAAGAGATAAAAGAGATTATTTGTGTGCTTACTAAAATTTTACCTGAATATGCTAATAAATATAAGATAGCGAATGATAAACCATATTTACCTTTGTTTTATTATTTAAACAATATTATTTCTTTTAAACCCGATCGTTATATTGGAATTTCAGTCGACCTCAAAGATGTAGTAAGGGAATATAATGCATCTCTCTTAGAAGAAGAGAAATTGTATTTCTGTAATATTTCCGAGCCTTCTTGGGAAGACCAACTTCATCTACAAATAGCACCAGAACAGAATTTGTTTTTTCCTGAAGGAAATATTGGTTGTGCCCAACTTGCCATGGATCAAACCCCTTCTATAACTTTCTCTGGTTTTATTCCTGGTGCAGAATCTTTAAACATTAAACTTTATCTTGTTGATGGGCAAACAGTTTCTGATGTTATGAACAGGCAGTCATTTTCAGAAATCAAAGACATGTTAAAGGATTATCCTATTATCTGGCAGATGGAAAAACCTATTAATCTTTAAATATATTAAATTAATTCAAAAACTATGAAAAAAACAAACTATATTATATTAATTTTTGCACTGTGTTTTTTTATATGCTTTATGATTATACCTTTTAAAACTTTTGCAAGTATACCGGCTGAAAATGGAGCTAGTGGAAGTGGTGAGGTTCCTCCATCAGGTGAACCGGGTGGACCAGGTACTGTTACTGCGAACACAGACCCTATATCAAGTGAGGAAGTATCGGACCCCAACCTGTTGCCTAATCGACCTGTTGGTGGCACTGGTTATCTTTATATCTCTCCTTCAGGTGATAATGGTGGACCAGATAATGGGGATGAAACTCCACCTCCTCCAGAAGAGGAAGCTCCTCCAAAAGAGGAAGATGATAATGGCAATGGCAATGGAAATGGGGCTCCTCCCCCTCCTTCCAATGGAGGAGGGTGTACAGAAGAAGAGCCATCTGTCGAAGAGCCACCTGTGGAAGAAAAGCCTGAAGAAGGACCTTCTAATGGTGGATATATTCCTCCAGTCTGGACACCTCCAGCTGGACCTCCCCCAAGTCTTCCTGAATCCCAACCCTGTATGATTAACTACTTTGAATTGCCAGAAAGAGCATGGGTTGGTTATCCAATAACAGGAAAATGGTCAGCAAGTGATTGGTGCGATGATTGTGATGTTGATTGTACCCCTTATCCAGAATGTGTATGGAAACAAGAT
>JAFCEA010000083.1 GCA_017609385.1 Candidatus Woesearchaeota archaeon | reverse complement strand
TGGATTTAAAGTTAATGTTGAAAAGTCTGTTGAAAATATCAGGCCTTACATAAGGTGTGCTGTTCTTAAAAATATTAATCTTAGTGATGAAGCAATAAAGAGTTTAATGCAGTTGCAGGAAAAACTGCATTTAACACATGGAAGAAAAAGAAAAAAGGTTGCAATAGGTGTTCATGATTTTGATGCAATAAAATTCCCTTTGGTCTATAAGGCAGTCAAGCCAGCTTCAATTTCATTTGTTCCCCTGGAAATGACCAAGGAAATGAATCTTGCAGAGATTTTAGTAAAGCATCCAAAAGGGAGGGATTATGCATTTGCTCTGGAAGGGCTTTCAAACTATCCTGTTATAATTGATGCAAAAAATGATGTTGTTTCATTTCCACCCATAATCAATGGAATTATAACACAGGTCAAGGAAAATACTAAGAATCTCTTTATTGATGTAACTGGCTTAGATGTCAATGCAGTTACACAGGCATTGAATATTTTAGTTTCAAGCCTAGCTGATAGGGGTGCTGAGATATATTCTCTTGATATTAATAGAGTTGTTAGCCCTGACTTAAAGCCAAGAAAGATGAAAGTAGATTTAGGTTATGTTAATAAACTGCTTGGACTTAACCTTAATGAAAAGAAGTTTGTTGAACTGCTTGAAAAAATGGGTCTTGGTTTTGATAAAGAGGTTTTAATTCCTGCTTACCGCGGAGATATTATACATCCTGTTGATATTGTTGAGGCAGTTGCAATTGCATATGGCTTTGAGAACTTTGAGCCTGAGATACCAAATCTTGCAACAATTGCTGAAGAGAATAAATTTGAGAAATTCAAGAGCAAGATTGCACAAATGCTTATTGGCCTTGGAATGATTGAAACAAATACCTATCATATTACTAATAAAGAAAATCTTAACAAGAAAATGAACCTTGATTTAGGATGTGTTGAGCTTTCAAATGCCTTAACAAAAGATTATGATGTCTTGAGGTCATGGATGATTCCAAGCCTGATGGATGTTTTAAAGAACAATAAAAATAGGGAGTTTCCACAGGAGATTTTCGAGATGGGGGTTTGTTTTAAAGAAAATCCTTCAACAGAAACAGGTGTTGAAGAGTTCACAAGGCTTGCTGTCTTGAGCAAACTTCACAGAAATAAAACAGGTCTTGGATTATTTGTTTAATATGCTTGGATTTGAATACAGGATTGAGGACACAGAGCATCCAAGCTTTATCAAGGGAAGGGTTGGCCGTGTTGTTGTTAATGATAAAAAACTGGCCTACATAGGAGAAATCTCACCAGAAGTCATAACAAACTGGGAGCTTGAGATGCCTGTTGCAGCATTGGAATTAAACTTAACAGAACTTTATGAATTAATTAACTAAAAATTTATTTACTTTTCTGTTTTTCTGCTGCCTGTTTTTGAACAATCTTAAAAAGCTTGTCTAGTGTTTCTTTCGGAATATTCACTTTCATCTTTTCCTTTAGGTCTTCAAGGAAACAACCCAACTCAAATGCAGCCCTGTCCTGCCCTAAGCTAATTTGTTTCTTGGCTTCTTCAACTATTATATCCCAATCTATTTTTGTGTTGTTTATTATATTTTTAACGTCATCCACATCCTTCATTCTGTCTGTAGCACATTTCATCAGGATGATATCATGGGGGTCTGCAATTTTTAATATAAGGTTTTTATCAAACTGATGTATTTGTTTTGCCCTTTTTTGCATACTGTCAGAAAATATAAAATAAATAACCCTTACTACAAATAAATCAAACCTTTCATCTCCCAAGGTTAGCATTTCTGGCTGATTTTCTTTTTTTCCATAAACTTTAATTGCATTTACATCCTGATATCCAATTGACTTGATAGCTTCCTTAAAAACTGCCCTGTCTTTCTTGTTTTCAAAGACTAAGTCTATATCAAGCGTGGAATCCTTAAATCCCAAAACCATCATAGCTGTACCGCCAATTGCATATGCAGTTATTTTCTTTTTTAGTTTTCTTGCAGCATTAAGCAGTAACTTCTGCTGTTCCTCTATTGATATCATTTATACCCATCCAAATCACCTTTATTAAAAGGCAGATAAACTTTCCATATATTTTCAATCTCTTTAAAATCTTTTGATTTTAAACCATGTATAACATATTCAAAAGAATCATTCTTTTTTGGAAGGGAGTTAGTCCTAAATCTTTTTGTCATTCTTCTTGTTTTCATAACCTTTCTTGCCAAATCATATAATGCTCCAACCTGCTTTTCAATATGATTTTCTTTTGCGAGATTATATAGTTCACTCCAGTCAGATATTTTCTTGAACAAAGCTAATGAGGCAAGAATAGTTCTTAAGCTTGAGGTTTTTATTGCATAAACCAGTGTTTCCTCTAGGCTTGGTTTTTTTCCATAAATCCTATAGATTTGTGGTATTGCTATTTTTATAGGGGAATGCTGGTTGATTATTTCATAATAACTTGAGCCTTTCAAGCGGTTTTCAAAGGAAATATTATACACTCTCTTATTGTTGCTTAATCTCTTTGTTTTAACATAGCCCTTTTTTCTTAAGAGATGAACATAATAAATTGCTTTCTCTTTACTTATGTGCAGGACATCCATAATGGAAACAATTGTCTGTATTCCTTCTAACTCTTTGAGTAAAAATTTACTTTTCATAATCTAATGTAGGTATAACTATTATATAAACTTTTCGTTTTTTATTAGATATATTTATAATTTAGCTAAAGTATTATTTAAACTTTTCGTATTTTTACGGAAAATCTTTTAGTCTGGCTGAAAATCTTTGGATGTTAGCTATATTTCTTAATAAGCTAATAAAATATGACAAAATTTAAATAAATTGCCTAGTTGTAATTAATTAAAATGATAAGATTTTATATTTTATATTTTGGGCTTGTTTTTCTAGCTGCAATCTTATTTGCATTACTGGAAATCCAGATTGAAGGCAAAAACGGCTGGGCAAGCAAATTACCAACATGGAGAAGAAGCAACAGGTTTATAAGATGGATTCTTGGAAATAAAGAGCTTACAGGGTATCATTTTTATCTTTGGCTTTTTATTTTTTCTTTATTGCATATAACACTTATTTTTTTAGAGTGGTCATTAAAAAAAGAATTGATTTTGATTTCTTTTTACATATTGTTATTAAGGCTAGAAGACTTTTTTTGGTTTGTGCTTAACCCGGATTATGGCATCAAAAAATTCAAAAAAGAGTTTATTCCATGGCATTCCAGCTGGATAGGTCCATTTCCAACCCAGTATTATCCCTCGTTCTTAATCTGGGCAGTTTTATTTATTATTGGAATTAATTAATTACTCCTGCAGAGAAATCTTTTAAAGTAGAACGCTTTAAAAAGCAAAGGGTACATTACAATAAGTGGTAAATTAAGGTATAAATATGAAGATAATATCATGGAATGTTAATGGAATAAGAGCAGCAATGAAAAAGGGCTTTATAGACTTCTTTAACAAAGCAGATGTAGATATATTCTGTTTGCAGGAAACAAAGATTAGTGATAATGATGTAACAGATGAATTAAAGCAGATTGGCTCATTACGTGGATACAAAACTTATTGGTTTGGTGCAGAGAAAAAAGGCTATAGTGGAACTGCTATAATTACAAGAATAACCCCTATTTCTGTAAAAAAAGGAATTGGAGTTAAAAAGTTTGACAAAGAGGGAAGAACAATAATAGTAGAGTTTAAAAAATTTTATTTAATAGATGTTTATGCACCAAATGCAAAACATGGATTAGTAAGATTAGATGAAAAAGTTGAATTTAACAGGCTCTTCATAAACTACTGTGAGAAACTGAGAAAAAAGAAGCCTATTATTTTCTGTGGCGATTTAAATGTTGCTCATAAGGAAATTGATTTAAGGAACCCAAAAGAGAATAAAAATAATGCTGGCTTTAGTATTGAGGAAAGGAATGCTTTTCAGAAACAGTTAGATAAAGGCTATTTGGACACATTCAGAATCTTTAACAAAGAGCCAGGTAATTACACTTGGTGGAGCTACCGCTTTAATGCCAGGGCAAAGAACATTGGGTGGAGAATTGATTATTTTATTGTAAGCAAAGAGTTACAACCAAAAGTTTTTTCATCTGAATTCTCGAGATAATAGTATAGTTAGGTCTTGACCGAAGCAAACAAAAGCCTTTAAATAGTTCTTTTGCTTTTTCTAAAGTATGGAAGAAAAAATACTCATAGATAAAGAAACACTCAAGGCAATTGCCGTTGATACAAGGCTTAACATACTTAAGCTTCTTTTCAAAAAGAAATACACCCTCTCAGATATTGCTGGAATCCTTGGTCTTGGAAACTCAACAATAAAGGAGCATCTTGATATTTTGTCAAAAGCTGGATTAATAAAAAAAGAAGACACAAAAAGAAAGTGGAAGTACTACTCCTTAACCTTCAAGGGAAGGAGACTAATAGAGCCAAGGGAAATAAAGGTTCTTTTTGCATTCATAACAACCTTAATAGCAGCTGTTGGAATGGCTTTTGTCTTTGCAAAGAATTTCCTAATGAAAGGAGCACAGACATTTGCTGCAGAAGCTCCAAGAGCCTTAAATGTTATGGAAGCAGCAAAGGATTCAGGAATTGGCGGCGCAGAGCTAACTCAGGTTGCAGAAGAGGCAGTAATTCAGGGAACCAAGGCATCACCTTATAATCTATCAATAATAATATTCATAGTGCTTTTGGTTTTAATAGCACTAAGTGCATTCCTCTTTGGAACACTTCTTAAAAAACCACAGTTGATAATAACAAAAAGAAGCAATAAAAAATGAGAAAAGAAATAATATTAATACCAATAATAGCACTGCTTTTCATAGCAGGATGTGCAACAGAAAAACCAATTGGCGGAGAAACAGATGAACACGGCTGTATGCTTATGGCAGGCTATACATGGTGCGAGTCAAAGCAAAAGTGCCTAAGAACCTGGGAAGAGGACTGTCCTACAGCGCCCCCTGTTCAAGAAGGTCTAACCATTGAAGAATGTGCTGACGCTGATGGCCGTGTTGTTAATACTACCATTGAAATGTGTGAGGAAAACGAGATAAGTATAGGTGGAATAGGGGGGTTTGCATACCTTCATCTGTGCTGTGTAGCTTTTCCAGAATCAAAGAAACTGACTATTGAAGAAGCAATGGAAATAGCACAAAACAGTGAATGTACAGAAAAAGGCGATTTAACAGATAATTACATGTATAATGAAAATTCAAAGACATGGTGGATTGACTTGGATATGAAAGAAGAGTTCAAAAAAGACTACTGCAATCCTGCATGTGTAGTATATGAATTTACAAAGACTGCAGAAATAAACTGGAGATGTATGGGAGCATTGCCTCCTGAATAAAGAGAAATTAAAAATGAATAAACTAATAATAATAGCTCTTTTGAGCCTGGTTTTATTGAATGGATGTAAAATTTCAGAGTCAGAAGGGAGCAAAGATTGTGATGATGATGACGACTGTGTTGTTTTTGGCGAAACCGGTGAATGCAATTGTGGTTGTTATAACAAGGATAATCTTCCATCAGGAAGTGGTGGAAAATGTTTTTGTTCAGCACCTATAGATTGTAAATGTGTAAATAATAAATGTGAAGGAATTTTTGAAGAAATAAATAGTTTTGAAGAATGTGCAAAAAATGGGGAACTTTTGAGGGAGCCTGATGAATATTGCTGTGAAGGTCTGAAAGAATGGCCTATCCCAGATACACGTTTTTCAATCGCAGATATATGCTATGAAGTAGGACAACCGTCAAAGGTTCAGATGGGGATGTGTATAAAATGCGGGGATGGGGTTTGCGGAAAACATTCAATGTATGATGAAAATCCATGCAACTGTCCAGAAGACTGCAAAGGGAAAAACAAGTCCATGTTTCAAAGCATAGAAGAATTTTGCCAGAGTAATGACTGGAAAATATCCATTTCCAGGGCATGTGAAGAAGAAGCCATTAAAGATTCTCTGATATGTAAATTATGCTAAGGAGGTTGACAACTCAAAGAAGAATCAACTGCTCTAATAACATCATCGATGTTGTATGGCATATCAATTTGTTTAAATTTTGCATTTTGAACTGATGCTCTTTTAACTGATTCTCTTATTTCTTCTGCAATTTCTTCATCAGCCAATACAATCACCGGTGCCTTAGCACACGTTAACCAATAACTAACTTCCTTTTTAAACACTTCAATTCTCTCTCTGAGCTTACATTGATCATAAAACAATCCAGTATCATAAAGAACTAAATCATATTTAACAGGATTCATTGGATTTTTTGTAGCAGTTAGGCCTTCCATCATTTCATCTCCCCTAACAACATAATCAACTTCATGCTTCTCCTTCTTAAGCCTTGCAACTAAGTTATCATGTACAGTGCTGGGCTTTCCTCTTTCCCTTTCCTGCGGCCCGCCAAACAATATATTTGCCATACTATAATCATTATTATTAGGAAGACTATATAAGTTTTGTTTTTACCTTGCCTAATTTTTAGCTTTTTATTAATATATTTTTAGATAGTTATTCCAAAACAATTATTATATGGTTTCTAAATATTTATAAAACCAGGGCCCAATTATTCTTATGGGGGTTTTATGGAAAGTCCATTAGAAGTTAAATTATCTGGATTTAATGTTGATGTTGACGGCTTAAAAGAGGCAGAATACATTCTTGAAAAAGAGGACTTCTCAGAAAGAGAAAGGTATGAAGTATTGCACATTCTTAGAAACTTAACCCCTGAAACAATCTCAGCATCAGCAGCAAGAATCTCAAAGGACCCAAGGCCCATAAATGAATTAAGAAAAGATGCAAGAAAAGATGTAAAAAAGGCAAGAGAATCAAACAAGGCAATAATCTTTGCCATGGGTCACAAGTCAATTGCAGAGCATGCATTTTTCAATTTTGCTATTACTGGTGGAAAAATCACAGAGATATATAAAAATGGAAGGGAATTTTGTGATTCCAAAAGAAATCCAGGCATCTTTTTTTGAATCAGGATTTAAAGAGTTGATTGAGCTGCAAAATAATTTTTATGATCATAACCTACAAAAGATTACTGACTGGCACCGCGGGCAGGATTATTCTGAATTGTTTAAATCATTAGGCTACACTAATAAACCTAAAAAACAACTAGAAACAATAGAAGACCTTGGAAAAGAAGATGCAAGATATTCTTTATCACAGGCAACACAGGCCCAGTTAGTGTTATCAGCGTCTGCAAGAAATCTTGAGGTCTTGATTACAAGATTAAGAAGCTCTAATATTGAGGAATTTAAAGACATGGGTAAGAAAATATTCATGGAAATAGATGGAATTGCACCTTCTGTAATAAAATACACAGAGCCAGTTGATTATTTTGCAAAAACAAGGCCAGAACTAAGAAAGCATGTTGCAGATTTAATTAAAAAATATAAATTTAAATTAAACAAATATGTTGATACTGATGAGGAAGTTAGATTATTTACTAAATTAGAAAGAGATGATTCAATACCTGCAGGACTGGTATTTTCATCAAGCAATATTCCTTATTATACATGCTTAACTCTATTAAATTTGATGGATACCCAGGAAAAAGAGCATCTGCTGAATCAGGCAGAAAAATACCAGGAAAAGCATGACCCAAAACTTAGGGAATATGAGCTTGGAGACAGAGTTGCCCAGTTCATTATAAGTGCAAGCGGTTTTGCACAATTAAAAAGGCACAGGATGAATACACTTATTTCTCAGGATTATTTAACAGAATTAGGGCATACATCTCCTGAATCAATAGTCCAGACAGGGCTAAAACAAGAGCTTGATGAAATAGTAGAAAAATCAAATGAACTGCATAATAAATTATTAAAAAGGGGTTTTCCAAAAGAAGTTGCAGAATATGCACTGACAAATGCCAAGGTGCATGCAATCTGCATGGAAAGGGAAAATCTTGCAGCTCAGTGGGACATAAGGGGGATTATTAATCAATATGGTGACTTAATACAAAAAGAGTATCCCCTTACAGCAAGGGGACTGTGCGGAAAGCATGAATTTTATGAGGTTAAAAAGAGGTTACTAAATGAAAGGTAAACTAATTGTACTGGAAGGAGGAGAAGGAGTTGGAAAATCAACCCAGCAAAGGTTTCTTAAACCTTATCTTGAAAACAAAGGTTATGATGTGATTGTTACAAGAGAGCCTGGGGGAACAAAGTTATCAAACAAATTAAGAAAAATATTGCTTTACGGAGAAACACTTAATATTTGTGACCTATCGGAATTATTTTTATTTGAGGCAT
>JAFCEA010000082.1 GCA_017609385.1 Candidatus Woesearchaeota archaeon | reverse complement strand
AGCACCACCAGTAGTAAAAACCGAAACCCAAGAATATAAATATGCTGCTTCAAAAAAGTCAGAAGTATTTCACTATATTAGCTGTTCCTATGTTGCAAGCATAAAGCCTGAAAAATTGATTCTATTTAAGACTCGCGAAGAGGCGATTGCTTCTGGTAGAAGACCTTGCAAGAAATGTAAACCGTGAAAGGGAAAGAAGATGGGTCAATATTTCAAAAAAGTATTTTATAACTACTGGCACCAAAGGACGTTTGCTCCAAAAACTTTTTCATTTATTTAATTTTAAACAATATACGGAAAATTATATTTATTAGCAACTTCGAATCTGTTATAATAAATGTAATGATGATAAAATATTGTTAAATATAGTATATTATTTACTATGTATAAAACATTATAACTTAAATGGAGAAAACATTTTAGGGGTATTTTTTTGAACAATGACTGACAACTTAACTAAAGAAAAGCGTAGCTGGAATATGAGCAGAATTAAAGGAAAGAATACAAAACCTGAATTAATCGTACGCTCAATGCTTTATTCTATGGGCTTCAGATTTCGTATTCACAGAAAAGATCTTCCTGGAAATCCTGATGTCGTGCTTCCCAAATATAAAACAGTAATTTTTATAAACGGATGCTTCTGGCACCAGCATGAGAAATGTAGAAGGGCTAATATCCCAAAAACAAATAAAGATTATTGGATTCCTAAACTTAAAAGAGTGAAGGAAAGAGATAAGGAAAATTATAAAGCTCTTGAATCTGCTGGTTGGAAAGTTTTAGTAGTATGGGAATGCATGCTGAAAGACATAGAAGAATTAAAAATATTTTTAAAAAACAAACTTGAGGTACAAAAAATATGAAAAGTCATTATTCAGTTGGCAGTATGTTTGCTGGAATAGGCGGGATTTGTCTTGCCTTTAAGAATGCCGGATATAAAATAAAATGGGCGAACGAAATTGATAAAAATGCATGTATTACATACCGGGAAAATTTCCCAGAGCATAAACTTATTGAAGGTGATGTTCGTGAAGTAGATGATCCAAAAAAAATAGGATATGTAGATATCATTACTTCCGGCTTTCCTTGTCAGGCATTTTCAGTTGCAGGCTATAGAAAGGGATTTAATGATCCTAGGGGAAACCTTTTTTTTGAAACAGCAAGGTTTATAGATGCTATAAGACCGAAGGCTTATCTTCTTGAAAATGTAAAAAATTTGAAAGGTCATGATAAGGGCAGAACTTTAAAAATAATAGAACAGACGATAACTAGAGAACTCGGCTATTCCTTTTATCCCTTTATTTTGAATTCTAAAGATTATGACGTACCTCAGACACGTGAAAGGATATATATTGTTGGATTTAGAGGTGAAGCTGATTTTAAAAGAATTAAAAATGAAGAAAATAATTTTAGCTATAACAGTAATAAAGAAAATATATATACTTTTAATTTTAGTATACCCGAATCTGTCAAGTCAACTAAAACAATTCACGATGTTTTATTGAAAGACAGACAACCTGCCAAATATTACTATAAAGAAAATCATCAATATTATCCAATTCTTGCTAAAGAAGTAAAATCTGAAGATACTCTTTATCAATGGAGAAGGGTGTACGTTCGGGAAAATAAAAATGGTTTATGCCCTACATTGACTGCTAATATGGGAACCGGAGGTCACAATGTTCCATTAATTAAAAACAGTCATGGAATAAGAAAACTTACACCAAGAGAATGCCTGAGATTTCAGGGTTTTCCTGATTCATTTAAAATACCAAAAGAAATGGCTAATTCGCACCTTTATAAACAGATAGGAAATTCTGTTGCAGTTCCTGTTGTGCAAAGAATAGCAGAAAATATAAAATTAGCATTAGGGAGGGTAAATGAGTTTTTATAAAAAACAAAATTCAAGTAATATTGATTATTATAAAAAATATCTACAACTTGCAGGAAGCCTTTCTCAACTTTTTTCTGAATCTAAAATACCATTATTATATTATAGAGCAGCTGAAAAAGTCTTCTGTAAAGCCTTTTTTGCAGAAGACATCTCGAGAAGTGATATCGCAGTAGATGCAAGAAAATCAAAAACAGGAATAGGAGTAAAAACATTTATAATAGGGAATTTAAAAACTTTTCAAAAAGTAGCTGAATTCAATAGTGCCAAGCCGTTATATGATAAAAAACCTCTAAATGAAAAAGTAGCAGAAATATCAAGGCTTAGGAATGAAAGGATAGCATTTACAGAAAATGTATTATTAATAGATAAATCTATTTACCATTGTGTTGTAAGATCAGAAAATAAGTTTTGCATATTTGAAGAACCATTAGAGAAAATTAATATTGAGGATATAAAAGACATTGAAGAAACAAAAAGTTCGATACATTTCAATGATTGCGTTAATGAATACTCATTTTTAAAATCAAAAAGCACCTTAACGAAAAGATTTGTTACAACTTCTTTTATTGATGAAATAATAGTTGATATACTCGATGATCCCTTAGAAGCTCTCAAATTACTTATAAATAATAATTTTAAAATTATTAATACAAAAAAATATGAAACTATATATCTACCGCTTTATGGCCAAAATAAGACAGTTTTTGAAAAAAGCGGACTGAACCAATGGAACGCAGCTGGACGGAAAAGAGATGCAAATGAGGTGTATATTCCAATTCCTGCAATAATTCATAAATTATTCCCAAATTTTTTTCCTGATAGAGATCATCCATTTGCTTTGATACTGCCAAATGGAAAAGAATTGCAGTCTAAAGTATGTCAAGCTGGTAACAAAGCGTTAATGTCTTATTCTAATAAAGAATTAGGGCAGTGGATATTAAGAGATGTTTTGGAATTAAAGGAAGGAGAATTATTAACATATGATAAACTTCAAACCATAGGAATAGGTGCAGTACGGATTGATAAACTAGATGATTTAAGGTATGAAATAAATTTCTCGAAAATTGGTTTATTTGAGAAGTTCTTAAAAGAAAAAATTGGTAGATAAAAAAGGTGACAGGGTACGGTCCTTTGTCAATCTCTGCCATAGATTTAGAAGAAAAGAGAAGAGAAATAATAAAAGAGTGGATTGATTCCGGGAAGAAAAGAGAAGAGAAATAATAAAAGAGTGGATTGATTCCGGAAGGATTGAAGTGTGACAAAGAACTTTCACCTGTCATATTATTTATTAAGATATTACAAGACCATATAATATAATGCCAGAATCTTTAAGGAGGATTATGAGAGTATGAATATAGAAATTGACGTTCGGACGCTTTATGAGTTCTTGGGTATGGTTGTTCCTGATAAACTACCCCCATTAACTGATTTAGAGACAATGGTCCGTGAACAATTTTCCTTCCTGCCGCAGCCAATTGAAATCCAGTTCGATGGATGGAGAGGTAGTCCGTGAACAATTTTCCTTCCTGCCGCAGCCAATTGAAATCCAGTTCGATGGATGGAGAGGTATAATCACTTATCCCGAAGAGTCAGCAACTGCACGAGCAGAAGCTAGAAGACTTCAGGAAAAGGCAGCAAAACGTGCGGCTCAGGGTAATTATGGCAAGGCGGTGAATATCTTAAAGCGAACCCTTGAACTCGAGCCTTCCAATTATAAAGCACGACGGGATTTAGCCATGTAGCCATGGTGTTTGTAGAGAAAGGGGAATCGGAGGAGGCTAAAAATCAGCTCATCGAGGTATTGGGAGTTCATCCTGATGACGTGTGGAGTCTGGTCGTGCTTGCCAATATCTATAGTAAGTTTGAGAATAATTTTGAGGTAGCTGAGCGCATGTTGAAACGAGCTCTTCGGGTAAATGCAGATGATCCATGGGTCATGAACAGCCTTGGAGCAGTCTGTACGGAACAGGGACGATTAAGTGAAGCTATTGATTTTTTTGAAAAAAGCATTGCCGAAAAGCCATCCTTTGTTAATCCTTATATGGGTAAGGCTATGGTGCAAAGAATTCAGGGAAGACCTGAGGAAGCTAGACAGACTCTTGAAAAACTTTTCACCCAGGCGGAAATACAGGATGCACGCTCACTTCCTGTCTTTGCCCAGGCCCGTAAAATCTATGGGGAGCTAATGGCCGAATTTGCCGAAAAGAAAAGCAAAGACATGTGGAAGGTGATAGAAGATATAAAAAATGAGCTTGCTGATATTTCCGGATATCCTGTTCGCATCCAGTCGGGAGAAACTCCCGGCGGTACCATGGCTGTTATTCAGATGGCCTGGAAACACGGGAGAAATTACCATTTGATTATTCATAAGGAGGATATCCCTGATCCAATTTTGATACATCTTATTGCCCACGAACTGGAGCATCTACG
>JAFCEA010000081.1 GCA_017609385.1 Candidatus Woesearchaeota archaeon | reverse complement strand
AAGGGTGTATTTCCAATCAATTCTAGTATATTTTTATTCATTTTAGACCTCCTTATAAATTTAACAAGAAATTATAGGTAAAACTAAAACAATGCAAGAATTCAGCAACAACATAGTTGTTTAGCTACCATAAGAACAAAAAACAAATCATTATATTTAAAACTATCTGTATTTTATTTCTTTTTGCAGATAAAAATGCAGTGATCCAGCTCAAAGGGCTCAAGGGTTCTGTAATCAACTATTGTTAGCTCTTTTTCAAGTTTTTTTCTTATTTCCTGGAAAACTGTCTTTGGTTTCTTTGTTACATCAACGCTTCTTGCTTTAACACTTAAAAGAGCAAAGCCCCCTGGCTTGAGGAATTTCCTGCAGTTTTTAAGAAATATCTCTGCCTGGCTTTTTTGCGCAATGTCCTGGAAGATTGCATCAACCATTGTAATCTGTTTCTCAAAGCTTTCTATATTGTTTGCATCTGCCATTATAGGCATTATATTTTGCCTTGTTTCACATACAAAAACCATTTCACGCATGACTCTTGGAGCAAAGTCAAGTGCGAAAACAAAACCTTTTTTATTTACAATATCAGATACATGGGAAGCAGTTGTTCCAGAAGCACATCCTAGGTAAAGGACTATACTGTTTGGTTTAATTCCAATCTGTGATGCTCCCTTTATTATTGCTGCTGCTAGTTTGCTCTTTCTAGGGTTCCAATCGCGGTATTCAACTCCTTTGTCTTTTATCAGGCTTTCATCATATACTTTTTTGCCTGGCGAGAGATTTATTGTCAATAATACTTTTCCCTTTCCTTTTATGGTTTCATAAACACCCTGAAGCTTTGTTTGTTTTATCATCATTTTTTCTTTTTAATGAATTTTTTCTCTAATTCCTTTTTTAGTTCTTCTCCAATGAATTTTCCTTTAAAGAAATCAACCTTTACAGCTATTGAAATCTTATCACCTAATGCCCTTGCTATTTTTCCTTTTTCAGATGGTTTTGCCTTGGTTACAAGAGGGTGCTCATGCAATATGCCATATTTTGGTGATTTTGCACCGGTTTTCAAATGTCTGAACAATGCCTCTTCTGCTCCCAATAACTGTATTGTTGATGCTGGAAACTTAGCAAGCTTTTCAAAGCTTCCTGCCAAGCTGATTAATTTTGCTCCTATTTGCGAGCCTGTTATTGCATACATGTTTGGATATGATTTTTTTATTATTAATTCAAGATAGTCTGATTGTGATTTTCTCAGGTCATATAATGACAAGATTCTTTTTGCCAGTTCTGTTATTGGTCTTAAGTCAGTTTCATCAAGGTTTGCACCCATGCTTTTTTTGCTGCTTATGTTGATTTCTTTTAGAAGCTCTGTTTTTTTCTTTTTTAATACTAATTCAACAAATTTTTCATTGTCTCTTAGTTTTTTTGAGAACTCTGGCAAATAAAGCTCATACCATTCCCTTAATCTCTTTACTAAAGTATTTGCAACCCTGTCTAATTCATCAATATTATTTATTGCCTGTATTACAAGAGTGTCCTGCTTTACTGAGTTTTTTATCTTGTTTTTTGTTATGATTATTCCTGCTTTTCTTATCATCTGGTGGAAGTTTGGTATTTGAGAAATCCTTTCATTTACTAGTTCAAATTTATCATCTTTTGAAAGCTCTATTCCTTTTAATTCAGTTTGTTTTTTTCCTAAATAAATTATCTTGTGGCCATGCTTTTTAACTAGCTTTTTTTCCTCATCAAGCCATTCATTATTTTCAAGCCTTAGGGCATTATTAACTATGTCTTTATCCTCAAACAATAGTTTGTCAATTATCCTTAGGTCAGTGTTGAACACAAAGGCCCCAATAACATTAGAATAAATATATAGTACCATACCAAAGAAGATAAATCCCTAACTTTTAAAGGTTTTGATTAAAGATAGTGTTTGAATAATTCCGAAATTAGTTGTCACTTCTGCAGTATATAGGTCATTTTTAAACTTTATAAAGAACACACCACTCACATGGATATTCCAATTTGTCAACTAATTTTGACATTGGCTTCTTATCTTTAGTCGACAAAAGGTATAATTCCGAAATTAGTTTACAATTTCAAAATTAGTTTACAGTTTTTCTCTGTAACCTTCTTCTGGCGTTTTATAGCCTAAAGCATGATGAATTTTCTTTTCATTATACCACTTTACAAAATCTTGTAATGTTTCATCAGGATGTTTCTTGAATCTCTTCTTCATTATGTCAAACCATTTCTCCATCTTGCCATTTGTCTGTGGATGATTTCTTCTGCTCGTCCAGAAATCTATGCCTAATTCATTAAGCTCTTGCTCAAATAAGCTTGGTGTTTTTTCACCTTTCTTGTTTTTCTTACTGTTATAAAACTGTGTTCCTTTATCACTTAAAATAACCACTGGACAAACCTCATTTGTTAGTATTGCTTGGTAAAGCAAGAAGATAACATTTTTTTCATTAGCGTTGTCAAATTCTCCATCAGACATTATCTTTCTGCTTCTGTCATCTATAAAAACACAGCGCCATTTACCTTTGTATTGGCTCCAGTCACAATGCCACATATAATTTGAAAGCGACCATTGATAACGAACATATTTTCTTTTCCCCCTGCGTTTCTCACAAGGATCAGTTAAGCCTTTTACATCAAGAATTTTTTGTATTTGTCTCTGAGAAACGCTGAATCCTTGCCTACTAAGGACAAAGTGTATTTTTTCACTGCCATAGTCGGTTTCTTTCCTTAAGGATACTACTTTCTTAGCGAAAGAAGGATTAATTTTTTGAGAAAGTCTCCCTACCTTCTTAGATTTATATGCTTCTTTTCCTTCTTTTTTGTATTTGGCAGACAGCTTGTAAACCATTTGTCTGCTAATCTTTTGTATTCTCGCTATGGAGGTTGCACTTCTGCCAGTTCTAAACTGGTTTATAATCCATTTTCTCTTCTTCTCGGTTAATTTTTCCATAGAAATCACCAAAAAGCAGGAATTTGTTAAAATATAAGAAGTGTAATTTACTGTCAAAACATTTTTATACTAATCAGCAACCTTTTAATGCATGAAAGCAATAATACTCCTCAGCCCTGGCCTTGACAGCCCTGTTGCTGCTTATATGATGAAAGAGAAGGGCATTGAAATCATAGGCCTTAACTTCTTCATGGACAACCACAATGCAGTTGACAAAATAGCCAAAAAGCTTGGAATAAAAAAGGTTTATCATATCAACCACAAAGAAATTCTCAGTGAGATAAAAAACAATATCAACCCAAAATACACCTGCCTTCTCTGCAAAAGAACTATGTACAGGATTGCTGAAAAACTAGCCAAAAAAGAAAACGCAAAATTTATAATAACGGGAGAAAACCTTGGCCAGGTTGCATCACAAACCCTTGATAATCTTGTTGTTCTTGACAATGCTATCAACATGCCAATATTAAGGCCTTTGCTATGCTTTGACAAAAATGAGACAATAAAAATAGCAAAGCAGATAGGC
>JAFCEA010000080.1 GCA_017609385.1 Candidatus Woesearchaeota archaeon | reverse complement strand
TTACAATTGATTAATAAGGTAGAATTAATAACAGAAAAACAATTAAGAGACTCTGTTATTGGGGTGATTATAACAAAACCAACATTTTATAGGTATTGGGAAGAAATCAAAAAAACAAAACTTGTAAAAGGAAAATTAAAAAATTGGGAAATTGTTTTATCACTTACAGAAAAGGGAAAAATTGTTTTAAATGAACACCAAAAAATCTTAAATCAAATAGCAAAAGAATTGGAATCAAGATTAAAAATCATTAAATCATAAATTAGAAAACAAAAAGATGAAAGGTGATAAAAATAGCAGAGAGGAATCATAACTGGAGATATAAGTATCCGCCGTGCCCAAGGTGCGGGGCAAAAGGGGAGAAAGGGCTGACATCAACAAAGCTTGGTAAACATTATGATTTGAAGGGCAATAAGATTAATCATAACTGCCTACGGTGCAGGTCATGCAACAATATGTTCATATTTGAGTTTGATGATTTGTGGAACATAAAAGTAGGTAAATGTTTGGGTGATTGAATATGGATGAAAAACTAAAAAAAAGAATAAAAGGAGTAATATGGAGATTTGGATTAGAACTTTTTGCATCCTTTTTGCTTGTTTATTATACTTGGGTATTGAATAAACCTTTTAATATATTTTTTGTAGGTATGATTTTGTGTATTATTTTAATGGAACAAATAAATCATAATTCAGTTATGGAAAGAGAATATTGGAATAAATTAAAATGAGGGTCCTACCAAGCACAATATCGGAAAGTGAATTTTTAGAAGGCATAAAGAAAGTTAAGAGGCCAAAGCTGAAGCTTGCCTTTTACCTTGGCTTTTACCAATGTATGCGTGTTAGTGAGATAGTTAACTTAAAGCCAGAGAATATCAATATGAATACTGGATTTATTCACATCAAACAGGGTAAAGGTAGTAAAGACAGGGATATTCCTATTATGCCACCTGTGAAGCATGGTTTACGGCACTTACCGATTGGATTGGGCGTAAGATCCTTGGAGAAATGGGTCAAAAGGTATTGGCCAGACATTCACTTCCACACACTTAGGCATTCTGGAAGTACATTTTATTTAAATGAAAAAGGGCTTGACATTAGGTATATCCAACTGCTTTTGGGGCACTCAAGGCTCAGCACAACACAGATATATACTCATGTTAATTCAAAGGTTTTGAAGGACAAGTTTGAGGGGGTTTGGTGAAGATGGATAAGTTTGTAATAATGTATATTTGGATTGGGATATTGGTTTTATGTTATTTTTACTTTAAAATTGTAGATAAGAGAAAACAAAACAAAGGAGGCGTGAAAGATGAAACTAACAATTGAACAATTAATGACGAGGAGTTTATTAACTGGTTTTGCATTATGCTCTTTAATGGGTTTGTTATTTACTTTTGTTATTGATATATTTGAAGCAAGAATAACTGCTGGATATGCTATTTTTGGTATTGGTATAATGCTTTATGTATATCTTGAAATTGCAATAAAATTAGGTAAAGTTAAAAGCAAGGAGGCGTGAAAGATGGATAAAGAAACAATAAAACAAATTTATTTGAATCTTTATAATCAAAGAACCAAGAAAGAACAAAAAATAATATGTGATTTTTTTCAGAGTTTTGCTGTCCATGTTATAGTATTTCAATTATTAACAATTGAGATTAATAAATTGATGAAAAAGAAACCGAAGAGAGCAACTGCATCTGCAATAAGGAAGAAAACATATAAGAGGAAAAAATGAATGAGTTAAGCAAAGAAGAATGGGATAAAATAGCAAAGAAATATGGTTTAATGAATCAGAAAGATTGGGAAGAGTGGTTAAAGAACTTAAAGAACTTAGGTAAGAAAAAGAAGGAATGAATAAAAATGGATGAATGCGGAACACCTTACTTAATATGCGGAATGTCTTTAGCATTGGCTTTGTTATTTATAGCAATAGTATTATTAATTGGATTTTATTATTTATATGGAGGTTTTTGGTAAAGATGACTAATTTAGCACCTACATTAACAACTTTATTAGTTATAGGTCTTTGCATGGTAAGTGCATTTTTTATTTTAAAACAAAATGAAGAAACTACAAAAGAAGTTACTCAACTTGCATATCCAGATAGCTGTTCAATTTATTCAAAAGTTTGGTGCAACCCAGTATTTAGTTTCATTGGTTTTGTTGTTTGTCTTGCTTTATTAATAGGTTTGTGTGGTGGTTTTATTTATGAAAGAAGTAAATCTCAACAAACACGAACAAAATCAGATAAAAAATAAAAAAATCATATAGTAAAATAGGTTATAAGTTCGACAAAGGAAAGGAAGGCGAATAAGAAATGGTAGGAATTAAAGAACAAATACATAAAGTGTATTTTATTATTAAAGTATATTTTTGGGTAGTAATGGGTGCATTTATATGGGTTTGTTCACCATTATTTGTAAAAAATAAAACAAAAAAATGAAAATAACAAGAGTATGGGCAATGCCAAACAAAAGAACTTTTGATATTAAACCTATTAAGAAACTAATAGAAAAACAATCTGTTAATGTTTCTAAATGGATTGACCCTTTTCCATATCCATATAAGAAAGATGCTTTAGAATGTTTATCTGAATTTAATAATGATTCAGTTGAAGGTGTTTTGTTTGACCCACCATATAGCCCAAGACAATTAAAGGAATGCTATGATAACCTTGGAATGACATTAACAGATACTAAATCATCTGTTTGGGCTAAATGGAAGGATGAAATAGCAAGAGTAATACAACCAGGAGGGAAATGTATTTCTTTTGGGTGGAATAGTAATGGATTAGGAAAGAAAAGAGGATTTAAAATAATAAAGATTTTAATAGTTGCACATGGTGGGAACCATAATGATACTATTGTAACCATTGAAAGAAAAGAACAAGGAAACTTAAATAAGTTCGCATAAGAGCCAGAATGCGAAAGGAGGTAAAGAATGCAACGATATATAATTGAAGCAACAATTGAATCTTTTTTAGACCATAAGGCTATGGTTGAGTGGCTGAAAGAAAAGGGTTTTCATACAATCAAATGTATTAAAGATGATTAAGTTCGCAAACTATGTATAAATCGAACAAAAAGTAAGATGTAGCAAAACTATTATATAAATTTTGTGGTAAAATGGACCAAGAATACAAACACACATTCAACAACCTGAAGACTGAGCTGAAAGGTCTT
>JAFCEA010000079.1 GCA_017609385.1 Candidatus Woesearchaeota archaeon | reverse complement strand
AAAAACTTTTTTAATATGCCTGCCCTGCCTATTTTAAACTGTTCTTCAGGAACATGCTGATGCTCATATCTGATATTTCTTTCATATTCATCAAATTCCTTTTGAGGTTTTCCCAAAATTACCAAATCAATATCACACTCATATTTAGCATCTTGTTCTTGAGGGATTTCCTTATGTCTAGTTGCAAGTATTAACCTGGTAATATTATCAATAAATTGTTTTTTTAATCCTGCCTTGCTTAATCTTTTTTTTGCAAGTTCAGCACTTTTTTCTTCATTATCTTCTGAATCATGATACCATAGTGCAAATTCAACTTGATCAGGGTTTTGTATCAAACCCTGGGCATCATCCATTTCCCTAAGTGAATGAACAATATGCACAAAATTATGGTGAGCCCTTTGTGCCCCCCCATATAAACTCAATAATTCAGTGTAAGCTTCTTCTGAATTTCCACTTGCATTAGCTCTTTTCCATAGAGAGTTCCACCTGCTTTGTAGTCCTTTGAACTTAATAAGAAGACTATTGTACACACTTCTTGGAACATATCTTTCAATAATTTCTTCCCAATGTTCAGGTCCAATAAGATTTTTAACAAAACTTGAACTAATTTCCGATATTTCTCTTGTAGGCATAAGAAATGCTGTTGAAATGGAGGGATTTAGATCACTATTTATATGTCTCATTCCTCTTTCAAATTCATAATCTGATTCACTTCTTATTCCTCTTAGGATAAATTCAGCATTAACAGATTCTGCATAATTAACTAAAAACTGATTTTCAAATGAATCAATAGTCACATTTAATAAATCCCAGGTAGACCTTCTTAGCATATCCATTCGTTCTTCAAGTGAAAATGAATATTTTTTATCAGGATTTATACCCATAGCTACAACTAATTCATCAAATAATTTTGCACCTTTTTCTATCATCCAAAGATGCCCATTTGTTATTGGGTCAAAACTTCCAGCATAAACTGCTTTAGCCATGTATATTGTAACTACTCTCAAGTATATAAATGTTGCGTTATGGCACCAATAAACATCTTATTTATTTTATTTAACAACTATGTTAAACTTTTGTTTTGGCGCCTTAATATCCTAAAAATTTATATACTGTTTGCTATTATGGTAAGTAAAATGAGCAAAAAAGCTTTAGCATTACTCGCATTAATCTTAATTTTTCAGGCTATTCTCGTTTTTTCAAGCCCTGAAAAGTGTTATATTGGAGAAAAGGAGGTTCCTTGCCCAGGTTCAAACACAATTAACCAAGGAACTAATGTAGATAGGGACTGGCAAAGGGATTTGCTTCCTGAAAACTTTATGCCTGATGAGCGAAACGATCCACTTTTCATAAGCTTTTTTATTATTGTTTTAATGAGTGTTATTGGATTAGCTTTCCTGAAAATTAAGATATTTGATAAAACCCTTGCTGAATATGTTAAGCCAATATGGGGTTATTTATTAGGGGCATTTATTGTTGCTTCCTCGCAGTATCTGGTTTTGGAAATGAATCTCATAATGAGCCAATTTTCACTTCTACTCCGCCTATCACAAGGATTGTGGGCATTGCTGGTTGGCTTGGGCATAGCAAAATTAGTTACAAAAGAAAATTTTAACCTGAAGCAAATTTTATTTGCAGGCCTGCTGTTTAATATAGCAATTATGATGACCAAGGTTTCTATCCGCTATTTCTTTTATGGCCGCTCTATATTTTATGTTGTTGACAGGCTTCTCTATGGAACTATCCTGGTAATGTTTGTTACATTATTTGTAGGTGGCTTGCTCTTGTTTCTTAAAAGAAATAATTACAAAAAGTAATGAGCATTAATGTACTGTTATTATCAATAACAGCTCATTTATAAACACCCTGTTATTACCAATAACAATAGAATTATTTTTTAGCTGGAGATATTAGCAGTTTTTACCCTTTATTTTTTAAAATGAGATTTAAAGGGTAAGATTTATATACTAGCTCATCTTTGCATGACTTATGGTTTACATATACAAGAAAACAATCGGAAATAACAGTTATTATTATCTAAGGGCATCTGTCAGGAAAAACAACAAAACAATAACAAAGGATATAGCTTACCTTGGAAATGATATAAACAAGCTCAAAAAGAAACTAGATGAGCTGCCGGCAAAATACATAAAAGAAATAAGAAAGGCCTACAAAACAATAAGCCGCTTTATAGGGGCAAACCACTATCTTGACAAGATAAAATCAATGAAAATAAAGAAAGATGATTACCTTAATAAAGACACACTCGAAAATGTTGAGGCATGCAGGCTGCATTGGAATAAAGTTTTTCTAAAATCAGATGAAAAAACAAAACAGGAAATCTTTATGAATTTCCTGGTTGAGTTTGCATTCAACACAACATCCATTGAAGGAAATACAATAAAGCTTGCAGAGGCCCAGAAACTTCTGGCAGAAAACCTTGCTCCAAAAAACAAGACACTAAGAGAAATATATGACCTGAAGAACACACAGAAAGTTTTCTTTGATTTTATAAACAATCCAGAAAAAAAACTGAACCATAAACTAATATACAAAACACATGACGAGCTTTTAAAGGGCATTGATGAAAGAAAAGGTTACAGGACACAGGATGTAAGGGTTTTCAGGATAAATTTTAAGTCAACCCCTGCGCCATATGTCTTGACAGATATGAACCTTCTGATTAAATGGTACAACCAAAATCAAAATAAGCTTCACCCTTTGGTTTTGGCAGGATTGTTTCACCATAAATTTGAAAAAATACATCCTTTTATGGATGGAAACGGAAGAACAGGAAGGATGTTAATGAACCATATTTTGATGAGAATGGGATATCCCCCCCTGATTATCAGGAACAGGCAAAGGCAGGATTACATAAGAAAGCTTAACAAAGCAGACAATAATACTGAAAATTACAAAGAATTAGTTGAATTCATGGCAAAAGAGATGACAGAAAGCTACTGGAATATATTCCTTTAGTTACCCTTTAAATCTAAAAAATAATTTTAAAGGGTAAGATTACTTCTTAACAAGCAATTTTTAAGTAAATTTTATATAGTCTAAATGTATATTGTATAATTGATGGAAAAAACAGAAAAAATTATATACCCTTCAGCTGAAAGGATTATAGAATATAACTCGCTTGCGCTTAATATTATTAAAGCAAAAAAAGCTGACACAGCAAAGGTTTTAAGC
>JAFCEA010000078.1 GCA_017609385.1 Candidatus Woesearchaeota archaeon | reverse complement strand
GCTGTAGTTAGAGCTGACATATTCTTTTATTTTTCCCTGCATCTCCCCTGTTATAAAAATGATTTCTTCTATATCCAAGGGCTTTAGTTTGTCAATTATATGCCCAAGAACAGACTTTCCAGCAACCTTTAATAATGGCTTTGGCTTTGAGAATGTGTGAGGCCTTAATCTTGTTCCCTTTCCTGCAAGTGGAATAATTACTTTCATTTTATCACTCCTTTTAGTTTAAGTCAGGTAATATTTAAATCTTGTTAAATTTACCAGCAGATGCCCTCATAATTTTTTGGCTTATTATTATCAAATAAATTCTTGCCATCAATAACTAATTTATCACCATAGTTAATATTTTTAAATTCAGGCCATTCTGTAAGTATCAAGACAATTTCTGCATTATCAACAGCATCCTGTGCTGTTTTTTCATAATTCAGGTGCGGAAAAAGGTTTTTAACTGAAGGCATTGCCATTGGATCATAAATATACAGCTTGGATTCCTCTAGCAAAAGCTCTTTTATTATGCTTAGAGCAGGGCTTTCCCTTGTATCGTCTGTTCCTGCCTTGAATGCAAGACCCAGGATTGCAATCTTCCTGCCTTTAAGTAGTCCTGTATTTTCCAGAATCTCAAGGAGCCTTAATGGCTGGTCGCGGTTGACATCAAGCACTGCCCTTAATAACCTTGTGTTATAGCCAACCTCAGTTGCCTTAAAAACAAGTGCTGAAACATCCTTTGGGAAGCAAGAACCTCCAAAACCAATCCCTGCCCTTAAAAAGCGAGGTGATATCCTGTAGTCAAGGCCAATTCCCTTTGCAATAACATTTGTGTTAATACCTAATCTTTTGCATACATTTCCTATCTCATTGATAAATGACAGTTTTGTTGCCAGAAATGAGTTAGAGGCATATTTTATCATCTCTGCCTCCTTGAATGATGCCTCAAGAATAGGGCATTTAAAATCCTTGTAAAGCTGCTTTATTGTTTTTAGTGACCTTGGGTCAGAAGAGCCAATAACTATCCTGTCAGGATTAAAAAAATCATCCAGCGCAGAGCCCTCTCTTAAGAACTCAGGATTCATGACAGCGCCAAAATGGATTCCATATTTTTTCCCGGAGTTTTCTTCAATCAAAGGAATAACCATTTTTTCTGTTGTTTCAGGAACAACAGTGCTTTTGACAACAACAAGATGGGGCTTGTTTTTTTCCTTTAGTGCAGTTCCAATCTCTTTTGAAACAGTATCCAACTGCTTGAAATATGTATCTCCTTTTTTTCTTGAAGGTGTTCCAACGCATATAAATGTTATCTGGGAGTTTAATATTGCTTTATTCAGGTTAGTTGTTGACTCAAGGTTTTTTGGAATTACTTCATTAAGCAGTTCTTTGAGGCCTTTCTCATAGATTGGCGGCTCCTTTTTGTTTATTTTATCAACCTTTTCCTGGTCTATATCAACGCAGATTACCTTGTGGCCGAGTTTTGCGAGGCCTGCCCCTGTTATTAATCCAACATACCCTGCTCCTACAACAGAAATCTTAAATTTTTTGTTTGATTTTTTCATTTTACCTCTTTTCTAAAAAATCCTTTTTCTAGTTTTTCATTAACATAATCCCAGTTTCTTGACAAAGAACCTATTGCAGCCCTTACCTGGGGCCTTAAATTTTTAAACCTAGAACTCAAATAATCATCTAAATAATTCTTTTTAAATTCCAAAGGTTGTATGTTGCTGAATTCTCTTTCATTCTCTGGGATTAAATTAAAAGAATCCTCTATCTCATGCTTTTTCATGTCAAGAAATACAAGATGTGCAAGGTTAAAAGAGCTTATTTCAAGCATGTCCATAAGCATGTATGGCTCGCAAAGCTTAATCCTGCAATCAAGATCAAGAAAATGCCTTTTTGTGCTTCTACTAAGTTCTTTTTTAATATTTCTTTTCCTAGTTCCTAGAAGTTCTATCTCAAAATTATCTTTAACTGCTTTATATATGGGTTTTTTTTGTAATGCCTCTTCATACAGTTCTCTTTTGACAGTGTAATCAAATCCAAAGTCATTTATTGGATTAATTGCTCCTGCTGGTAGAAGCTGAATCTGAGCAGGGCCTATTTCATTTAATGGGCTTTTCTCACCAGTCCACACTAAATATTTTTTTCCATCTTTTGAGAGGGTTATTCCAGAGCAACCAAACCATTTTGCACAGTCTTTTTCATCATGAATATTCTCTCTTGTTGCAACATGGCAGAAATATGTTGTGTGCTGAAGGTCTAAAGAAAGTTTTCCATTATTAAAAGAATAAGATGATAATCTAATGCCTGGCCCGTCAAACAAGCTTGGGTCATCTTTTGCCTTTTTCCTCATTTCATTTATTTTGGCCTTGCTTTTCTGGCTGTAACCATCATATGGCTCAGAATTATAATTTACATTTACATCAGTTATTTTCTCAGCAAGAATCTTATAATTGCCTTTTTCATCAACCATTTCATTAAATTTCATTTCTTAATAAAATATAGAAATTCTTTAAATATCTTACCTTTATCCTACTTTATGCGATAAATTTATATATTAGTAAAATTTATATAAAATTATGAAGCAGAAAATTTCCATAACAATTGACAGGGAAATACTGAAAAGGATAGATTCTGTTGTTGATAATGTTATTATAAGGAACAGGTCGCAGGCAATAGAGCATCTTGTGAATAATTCTTTGGGTGAGAACAGGACTGCTGTTATTTTATCAGGAGGGGATGAGAAAAACATGAAAATATCTGATACTGAGTATAGGATAACAGCAAAGATAGGCAAAAACACCCTTGTTGAAAAAGCAGTTAAAAATCTAAGGCAGAACAGCTTTAAGAATATATTTATTATTGCAAGGTCAAATATTCTCACAAGTGTCTTTGATATACTTAAAGATGGCTCATCATATGGTGTCAAGATAAATTATATTGAGGAAAAGGAATCAAACGGAAGTGCAGGCTCATTAAGGCTTGTCAATGGAAAAATAAAAACAGGTTTTCTTGTTGTGTTTGGCGATATTATATTTGACAGGATAAATATTGATGAGCTATGGAATCAGCATATAAGGCAGAATGCAATTGCTACTTTAATGTTAACAACCTCTCCAAAGCCTTCGAGCAAGGGAATTGTTAAGATGGAGGGCATAAAAATATTAAGCTTTGAGCAAAAGCCAAAGCACTCAGACATTTATATTGGCTTTTCATCCATGTTTGTTGCAGAGCCAGAGCTTTTAGGTTATAGGGGCAATAGTTTAGAGTATGAT
>JAFCEA010000077.1 GCA_017609385.1 Candidatus Woesearchaeota archaeon | reverse complement strand
GGGGGAATATTATGGTAACCGATTAGAGGAGATTTTTGTTCATAATGGAACTGGTGAATGGAAAGTTGTTGCTTGGCTTGACGGAGAGGACGAATTTAAAGAAGAGTATGGCAATGTTATAGCTCGCCTAAGCGATGAAGAATTTGCACAATTAATTAAAACTGCAGAGAGGGCCGTTATTAAAGAAAAAAGAATTATTGAATCAGATGGGATTTTCTTGAGCGAGTCCGTCAATTGCAACTAATATCTATAAATGTAAAATCATATTTAAAGAAAAATCAGGCACTAACTAAAAGCTCTTTTTTCTTATGAACTTCTTTTTTAAGAGCAGTTGAGATTAATGCTTTTTCTAATTCTAATATCTTTCTAGTAATTATGCTTTTTGAATTTAATGTATAGAGTTTTGTCTTACCAAATTGTCGTGTTACCTTAACTATTTCATGTTTTTCTAATTCATCCCAATAGTTAAATAAAGATGCTCTGGATATATCAGCACCTTTGGCTATATTGGATTTATCAAAATCCATTCCTTTATTTTCTACTAAAAAATCAATTATCTTAAATAAAGGCATTTCTCCAGTTAGTTGCAATAGCAAGGATTTCTCTTTCATACCATATATTGAAATAGAAAAGTATATAAATGTTTGCATTCAAAGTATATTTAGGTGGACTTTTTGTGGACAGATGAAGAAATCAAAGGAAAAATCCTGCATAAATTAACTCGTCTGGGAAAATTTAAGCATAGCCATACATCAATTGATAATCTTCCTAAAGGATTTCCAAAAGATACTGGAGGTAAAATTAAAGGTTATGTGGATGAACTTATTAAAGAAGGAATATTATTTGTAAAACCTACTAGCTACGGAAAAGAAGTATCTATTAATCCTGAAAAGAAAGAGAAAATAATGTATTATATAGATAAATTCTTAGATAAAGATTAATAAACAAAACCAAAAGGTTTATATAATAGTTTATTATATTTTATTATAAATTATAATAATTAATAAGGTGAAACAAAATGGTGCAAGCTATTGTGAATCTAGGGGAATATGAGGATAGAGTACTAACTATTGTAAAAGGCAAATTTGGACTTAAAAATAAATCTGAGGCTGTTAATTTAATAATAGATAAATTTGAAGAAGCTCTTCTTGAACCTGAGTTAAGACCAGAATTTATACAGAAAATTAAGAGAATAGAAAAAGAAGGCAAATTTAAGACCTTTAAAAACATAGAAGAGTTAAGAAGAGACATAGAAAATGCGTAAGTTTTTGGTAGAGGGGAAACTTAGGAAGACTATGGGAAAATTATCAAAAAAAGATCCTTCTATGTTTGATGATCTTCCTGAAAAGATTGATGAAATAATAACTTGTAAAAATATTGATCATTATAAAAATTTAAGAAAGCCTTTACAACACTTAAAGAGAGTTCATATCAAAGGTCCCTTTATTTTAACTTTTAGACACATTGAAAGTGAAGATAAAGTTATATTCTATGATTTTGATCATCACAATAGAGTATATAAGTAAGATTTTGAACTATTAAATATAAGGATTATATCTCAAAACAACAAAGGGGTTACATAAACCTCAATAAGGGCTGCCAAGAAAAGGATAAAAGGATAACTATTGCAATTATTACAAGGTTGGATGAGTCAAGGATTATTCTCTCATATTTTTTTGTTCCTAAATCATGCCTGATAACAGCTATTGAGATTATTGAGCCAGCCAAACCGCCAATAAAATAGGCCCCTATTTCTGGAACACCATGGATAGCATACCTCAACAAGCCAAGAGAGAAAATATGGAAATATTTTGCCGCACCCGCCCTGGCTTCTGCGCTTATTCCTGTTCTAATAAAATTTCCAATTGCAGCACCAATAACAGATGCATTCCATGTCAAGATAAATATTGCTCCAACACCATAAATGAATGCAAATAAAATGCAAAAAATCAATACCTTGACATTATTAAAGAATATTTTTGTTAAAATATTAAAATTCTGGAAAAAACTTCCTGTTACCCCTGAATTAATGTTTGCAATTGTCTGTGTCTGCACAGAAAAGGCATTTTGTGCTAAATCTGCTGGCAGGAATGTGTACCACAAAGAAAATGATACTGTAAAGCCAAGAAAAAGAAACAGGAGAAATGAGATAACCTTGCCATGCTCTCTCAATAAAGTAGTTTCCTCACTAATAACAACGTCTTTTTTTTCCTCTAGTTTTATTACATTATAAATCAAGGGAACACATGCCATTGTGGTCAGAAAAACCATGACAAGGCTTGCATGCTCATGGAATATCCAGAAACTTAACAAAATAGCAATTGAAGAGTAAACAAGGCCTATGAAAAACATTTCCCAGGGCTTTCTTTCAGCAGTTATTGGATTGATTATTGTCTCTAAAACCATATGCTTAACTGCTTATTATGAATTTATATATCTTTTGTTTTTAAAGGATTTTGTCTTTTATTCTCATACCTTTCTTTTACTTGTGCAAAAAAGGTGTCTATCCTCATTTCTCTTGTACTATCCTGAAAGCCATCATACTCTACAGACACAAAGGGAATGTTATTATTATCTTTCCTGAATTTAGGGATAAAACCAGCTACAGTCAGTCCTGGCATGCAGTTAAATGGAATAACACTAATAATGCCGTCCAAACCCCTTTTTACATAATCCACTGCCTTTCCCATGCTTACTATGGCCTCTCCACCGATATAATGTCTAATATATTTCTGACCATTTGAGATTATTTCTTTTGCAGGTATATCATCAAAGCCCTGCATATATGGCAGGGTTGCCTTAAAAAACCTATGCTCATAACCAATCATAACTCTGTATAATATTGACTTCAAAAGCCATTCCTTTAAATCCTCTTTTTTTCTGTTTAATTTGAATCTTTCTTTTGCAAGAATAGAACTATAATAATAAGAATAAACCAAATATTCTGTTGCTGGAGCTAACCAGGTTTCTACTCCTTTTTCCTCAAGTTTTGTTATAATGTTTTGGTTAGCTGGCTCATGAAGTCTTACATAGAACTCGCCAATTATTCCTATCTTTGGTTTTTTTTCATTAGTTCTTTCGACCTGAGAAAATTCCTCTTGAGCTTTTCTTAATATTTCTTCAAAAGGAGATAATTCTTTATCAAATAAATTAGAAAAAACTGCGTTCCCAATACTTAAATAAGTTTTAATTTTTCCAAGATTAGTTTTTGAATCTGTTAAATAATCAAGAAGCTCTTTCATATATTTCTCATGAATCTTATCTGAGGTTCCTTTATTAACCTCATAGGGTCTTGTATGCATTCTCATTTTTTCAAGTTGGTCAACTGCAGTTATACCAGACCATGCCTTGATTAATAAGGGCATGCCAAGATTGAACTCACTTCCTAGTTCACCACCTGTTATTATATCAACATTTATTCCCTTTTTCTGGAATAAAAGAGATTCCAGGCTTGCATACTGGCCTAGCCTACAGGGCCCACAGTCAGTTGTTGCCTGAAAAAAGGCAAACTTCTCTTGGTCAAACTCTGGTTTTTGCATAAAATTAAGCATAGCATCTGTAGTGTGTAAATAAGGTGTGCATACCAAACCACATGTACAGCTTCTCGCTCTTTCCATGGTTTCATCAGGGTTTACCTCTAAAACCCTTGATTGAATTTCATATGCATTTAAAACAGCAGATAGTGCATAATTATGTTTTGACATTGGAGGAAAAAGAGGAATTTTTGTGCCTTTAATCTTATCAAGTCCCCCTAGTTTTACACTAAAAACCTTGTTGGTTTGCTTTGCTCCTATCTCTAAGTAAGATTTAACAGTATTGAAGAATGCCTGTAATCTAGTATCAATTCCAGCATCTCCAGTATGCTCATCCATTTCAATTGTTAAAAATGGCTTTTGTGCTCTGCATCTCATCTGCTGGTTTATCTGAGTGTCAGGACCGCAGGCAAAATAGGTTATATCAATTCCAAACAGATTCTTGTTTTTATTTAACAATTCTATTGCAGCCAGCTTCTTTTGACCTTGTATCCAGTACATCTTTGGCATTTGTTTAGAAATATCTATTGTTCCTATTGGGGCAAGTTCAAGAGGTATTGCAAGATAACCAGCATCTAAAATCTTATTTACAATATCATTATTAACATTTGCATCATAAGCTGTGTATGGCCTTGCCATAACCAAAAAAGCAGGTTCATTTTTTTTATATTTTTTAATGGAATTAAAAACTTCTTTTGTTTCTTCTTCAATTTTTTTATCAAACCTTTCTTTATTTATTAATCCCCCTTGAAGTGCAGCCCTGATATTTTTTGTGCTATGGCCCATCTTTTCTATAGCTTTCCTCATCTGATCCTCAATATGATTTAATCCCCAATCAAAAAACAAAGAAGGAGAAACAAGGTTTTCTAAATTAAGGCCTTTTTTAATAAGTCCATCTGTAGATTTCATAATATCTGGTGTAGACTGTGTCCATGGACATGTAACACAATATTTATAGCTGCCAGTTGGTTTTCCTGTATTTGCAATATAGGGAATAAAAATAAAATCATCTTTTTTTAGTTTTGTTAGTAGATTATCAACATGACCATAGGCAACTTTTGTTGGAAAACAATATTCTGCTGGTACTATCTCTAAACCACGATTTATTATCTTTCTATTTGTTTCATCTGAAACAATGGTTTCTATGCCTAAATAATTAAAAAAAGGAATAAACAAAGGGGCAAATTCATTAAATAACAGGCCCCTTGGGATTCCAACCTTCATTTGCATGCCCTCCCCATTATTTTTTGTCTCTTTTTAAATAAATTAGGTGGCTTTATTTTTTTCTCATGTTGTTTTGCACTATATCTCTGGCATCTGTCACCTATATAAAATTCTTCATTTCCAATTTCAGCCTTTGTTATATTGCAGTCATTTCCACACCCTTTGTTAATACATTCAAAGGGCCCTATATTGTATTTTAAATCTGATATTTTTTTAAATCCCCTAAAATCACCTAAACCAGAGGTATCATATGCATATTTTGCTGCACCTATTGCTCCGGTTATATGCGGCCAAGGAGGTACAATTATTCCTTTTTTAAGAACAGTTTCAAGAGCAGCAACCTGCCCAAGATTAAATGCAGTTG
>JAFCEA010000076.1 GCA_017609385.1 Candidatus Woesearchaeota archaeon | reverse complement strand
CATCTGTGTTTAATATGCCTGAAAATGAAAAACCTATCATAATATTATTCTTATTTGCCAGCCTGCATAAAATCTGGTTAAGGCCAGAGTTCCTGTGGTGCATAGAATCCCTGGTTGCAACAGTTTCTAAATCAAAAATAATATTTGTTTTGCTTTTTTCTATTGCATGCCGGTCATTTCCTGTTGATTTGTAAATAACAAGCTTGGCTAGTTTTTTTGCTTTATTAATATTTTTAGAATCTGTAATAAGGCCAGTAAAAAGCTTTAGTTTTGTCTTTTCCTGCAGCTTGTTGATTTTTTCCTGATTCTGAAAGAAATCATTTTTATTTTTGAAGTTATAAATAAAACATATTCCATCTATACTTAACCTACCAGCTATTTCAATAAGCTATTTCAATAAACTCTTTCTCATTGCTTTTTGGAAGAACAAGGTCAATAAACATATTACAATTTTAATTGTGTGATTTATTTAAATCTTTTTGTTTTCCAGCTTTTCCAGTATAGTGCATGCATTGCAAATAGTTTTTTGTGATGGCTCTTTGCAAATATTGCAATATGTCATTTTGCCTTTTTTAAGGCTTTTTTTTAATCCTGGAAGTATTCTTAAAAACCAATCAATAATGTTCTCTTTTGTTTTTGGATATTTTTTCTCAAAATCTATCAGCTCATCCCTTACAATCTCCCTGTACGACGAGCCTGCATAAGGGCATCTTTTATAAACAACTGGAAATTTCTTAAGTTTTGAATAAGCAATTATCTCTTTTTCATTGCAGAGATATAGTGGCTTTACCCTTGGAATAAATCCCCTGCTTTTAATAAGGCCGGTTAGTGGGCCTAGCCTTGCCATAAGTTTTATATTTCCCCTTAATAAATTCATAAAAACTGATTCTGCTTCATCATCAAGAACATGGCCTGTTGCAATCTTATCTGCCTTAAGCTCTTTTGCCTTTTTGTTCAGGAGATATCTTTTTAAGATTCCACAGATTGTACAGTAAGCAAGGTTCATATCCTTTGAATCAAGGATTTTTTTAATCTCATGAAGAGTATAATTAAACTCCTGCTTAAATGAAACCTCATACAGCTTTATTTTGTTTTCACTGCAAAATGCCTTGAGGTTAGCTATGTTTTTCCTGCTGTAGTCTTTTATAGGGGGGTTTATTGTTATTGCCTCTATTTTATAGCCTAATTTTTTGAGAATATATGCTAATGCAGTGCTGTCCTTGCCTCCAGAACATGCAACTAGGACTTTCTCTTTTTTTGAAAGCAGATTGTATTTTTTTATTGTATTTTTTACCTTTTTTTCTATCTTTTGCATTCTCATTATTAAATTAAAATATCAATAGTTTATAAAACTGCTTTTTTTGTAAAAAGATTTATATAGTTATAATTTTAAAGTGATTAATCCAAAGAATGAAAAAAAACATAAGAGAAATGGGATATAAAAAACCAAGAAAATGGGTATATGACTTAGGGGCATTGCTCTTGGAATTTTGTAAAGGAAAGATTAGGGTAGAGGGAGCAGAAAAAATACCTGAAAAGGGCCCTATGCTTATTCTTGCAAATCACACAAACTACGCTGATCCGGTTTATCTTGCCTATGCTTTCCATAAATACACAAAAAGCAGGATACATCTTAATTTCATGATGCTGGATGATTTCTTCGGAGCAGATACATGCTTTACCAAAGGATTCAATAAACTAGCTAATTTGGTGAATAGCTATCAGGTAAACCGTGAAAGGATAACCAAGAATCAGCGTAATTTCTTTAAAAATATTTTATTGGATGATTTTCTGGCGATTTTTTTTACAGGAACACGTTCCAGGGATGGAAGATTTAATTATATGCTCAGAGAAGAAAGGCCCCCAACAGGAATTATCCATCTTGCAGAGCTCGCACAGAAAGAAAGTGGCAATCCAGTGAAGATACTGCCAGTTGCAATAACTTACAACGTCCTGGGAGATATCACAATCAGTTTTGGCAAGCATAGAACATTTAAACCGAGAAAAGTGCTTATAGGTTCTAGAAAAAAATTCGCAGAAGATATTATTAACACAATAGGGTATAAGATTAAGGTTAATCTGGACAGCCTGTTTGCAAATTATCTTGTACAATATGCAATCCAACATGAAAATGACAGCAAATCAGCTAAATTAAATTTAAGCATTGAAAAGTGCCAGGATGACCTGTACTCAATAGTAACTTCTCTTAGTGAAAAAAATAAAATAAATATTAATATGGCCCTGTTGAATGACAGCTATTTTTCAGATAATTTTTTTGCAGTTTCAAGGCACTTCGAGAAGAAAAAAGCAATTGAATTTGCACCAGGTGGGAAATACATCTTTGATAAAGAAAAAATAAAACATCCCCCTTACATAGCAAAAAGCAGAACAAAAGATGAGGTAAAAGAAATGAGGCTAACAAAAAAAATAAGATATTTAATGAATATTAGAATAATAGATAAAAACATGGTGTACAACAGCAATAAAATAATACACCTTAATGAAGTTACTGAGGAGGTTTATAAAAGGGTTAAAGAAAGTTAAAAATCAAACTCCTTATTTTCTTGTCAAATCCAATCAAAGGCCTCAAAACCATTGTCTTAATATTTAACTCTTTAAATGTTTCAAGTGTTTGGCCAATAACAACTGCCCTTGCATCATGCTCTTCTGCCATGTTATCAAGCTCATCAGGGTTTTTTATTATTATTAATTCTGGCTCAAAGCCATAAGCAAACTTTTTAATTAAACTAATATCTGTTTTTTTCAGTGAAACAGGAATTACCAAACATCCACGTTTCATCATCAATAGTGAGGCAAGCAAAGAGTTCTTATTCTCTATTAAAGAAACAACTTTACCTTCAATATCAACAGGAAGCCCGTTAAGGCCTTTAATTCTTTCTGTAAAAACATATGCATAATCTAAAATCTCTATGCCTATTTCCAAATCAAAATTTTTTAAGCTGACCTTTTTATTGAGCTTTTCACAGACAAATGAGCCAATTGTTCTTTCTATCTCAGGAGATGTTAAGGAAAAATCTTTGTTAAGCCTTTGCGCAGAAACCCTGAATGTTTTGAATTTCCTATCTTTTATTATTGATTCTATTGCTTTTTCTATTTCCTTTATCTCTGGCTCAACAACCAATGCAGAGCTGAAAGAAGAAATCCCAAAAACATATTTCAGGCAATCCAATTTCTGCTCTGTAAATATAATAATCCTTCCCCTAAGCCTCTCTATTTTTTTATATTTAACCTTATTTTTCTTAAGGCAATCCCTTATGTTATCAATAAGCTTTTTCTCAAAAACTATTCTGTTATTGCCTTTGAGGCCGATTTCAGAATACCTTAGTATAACAACTTTTTCCATCTGGCTAAAAAAAGATTTTTTGTTTATATTAGTTTGGTTTTTAAATCAAAGCTAACTTATTGCCTTGAGCATAGAAAACTATTTATATAGAAATTTATTTCCTTTTAGTAAGATGTCAGATTTGGGACTAATCAAACTGAGTATCAGAATTTTGTTTAGACCATTTGCCCATGATAATATGACACTAATTTGTTATAAGAAAACATGGTAAGACCCTTTATTTTTCTGGGCTCGTGCAATGTTTTCTTTTATTTCTGACAAAACTTTTCAGATTCTTAACTGGGATGCAACATGCATCATATGTAAAGATGTAATAGATAACCCAATATGCCCTGAATGCATCCAGGAAGAGATAGAACAATGGCTTTCAGGCAAGAATCCAATGTATCTGGACAATCTAAGAAAAAGCATTGTACACTTTGATAATAAAGATGTTAATGGCCCAAAATGCATCAAGTGCGGCAAGCAGGTTAAGATATGCCCATACTGCTTCATAAAAGATATTAACAATATAATCAAAGAAAAACACCCAGAGCTCTTGGATGAATTTCATACTTTCTTTGGATTTAGGTTATGGCATAGTTACCAGGAAAATAAGATATGGGGGGATAATGATGTATAAAAACAGAGAATTGCAGCAAAGAGGTATGAAAAGCCTTGATGAAATAGAAGAAGACCTATCCCTTAAGAAGGTTATAGATAATGTAATTAAACTTTCAAATAATCTAAAAAAAGGAGAAAGAATTATCATAGAACAGATAGGCATTGAATATTCAGCAACAGTTATTAAATTAAAAGAAGGACATCAAAATGGTTTTCCTTATGATGCTTCAGAAGGGGAGGTTAAGTCAAAGTATTATTTTAAGTTAAAGTAACCTTTTATTTTTTAATTTTATTTAATTCTTTCAGCAGTTTATCAAGGTCAAGGCCATACATATTGCAGATATCACCCAGTTTCAGGGTGTTCATTTCCATCTGCGCCATGGCGCAGCCTAAGCATGGCATCTGAAACTCTGAAAGAATTTTTTCAGCACCCTTGATTTCCAAAACCTTTGCTAATGTTGTATCTTTAGTTATTTTCATTTTTCTGACCCCCTATAGTTTTCTATTGCTTTCCCTAATGCCTGTATTCCAAGTACTGAGCAGTGATGCTTTATTAAGGGCATCTTTCCAAGACCTTTAACAATATCATCTGGCTTTATCTTCAGTGCATCCTCAAGTGTTTTTCCTTTTGCAAGCTCGCACATCATATCCGATGAAGCAATTGCAGCTACACATCCATATGTCTCAAACTTGATATCCTTAATAATATCATCTTCTACTTTTAGGTATATTTTCATGACATCACCACATATGGGGTTGCCTTCCTGCCCAACAGCATCAGGATTTTTTATCTCTCCTGCAAATTTTGGGTTTTTGAAGCGTTCTAAAGTTTTTTCTGAATAATACATTTTTCATTCCTTCCAAAAAGGTGATATTTTTCTCAGGCTTTTTACTACTTCAGGCAACACTTTTAATGTATAATCATTCTGTTGTAAACCTGCTTAATGTTAATCTTAAGCTGCTGTTTGCTTGTTCAGGAGTTAAACCAAGGGCCATCAAGACATAGCTTGGCTCAAGTGTTTTTGCAGAGCATGCAGAGCCAGTTGATGATGCAATTCCTTTATTGTTTAAATAACCACCAATTGCCTCTCCCTCAATTCCCTTAAAACTAAAGTTTGCATTATTACATAATCTTTTGCTGCCTGTTGGGCCATTAAGCTTTACTTCTGGTATTTCTAAAACCCCTTTGATTAATCTGTCCCTTAGCTTTGCCATATAATCAATATGCTTTTTATTCATGGCAATTTTTACTGCCTCTGCAAAT
>JAFCEA010000075.1 GCA_017609385.1 Candidatus Woesearchaeota archaeon | reverse complement strand
ACTAAAATCAAGGCAGTGATTGATGAAACAGAAATCAAGATGGAAAAAAACCTTGTTGAAGTTAAGGGAATTGTTTCTGTTGATTACAAACTAAGCCCTGCTAAAATAATTCTTTCTGGAAAAGACAGTCTCCTTGAGCTGCAAACAGAAGAAAAAGAGAAATTTGAATTTAAGAACTCAGATGATAAAGAGCTTATTGTGAATATTGACTCATTTCATAAGAGTGAGGATTGCATTGAAAAAAACTGCATTTCATACCAGGACATGGGCATAGGCCTAAGCGGTGAAGAGTGGGATAAACTAAAGATTGATGGAAACACATTAATAACCAAATATTATGAAGGAGAGCAAATATACCAAATAAAATTTGAGGATGGAAAGGCAAAGCTTGGCAGGGATTTATCAAAACTTGAAGATACAGAATTTAGCAAGAAAACAGTTATTAACTATAACAGCGGGGATATAACCTTATTTATTGAGACCTCAGAAAAAAGGGCAGAAGAAATAGGCAGAATAAATATAGGCAAAGGAATAATCAATGTAGAGTTTTACGATGATAAAGATATTCAGCTGGTTATCAGCTCAGAAACAGTGCTTGAGGAATCAGTACAACTTAAAGAAAAAGCAAGCGGGGTTTATATTGATGATAAAACCCTTTATGATATACTTAAAGAAAAGGGAGAAGGCCTGCTGACTGAAGACCTTATCCTTGCATGGATAAACCAGGAATCTTCAATGAGCCAAGATGCAAAACTAGGGGGCTGTGTTGGGTTTACACAGGTATCTGCAATATCTTTTAGAGATGTTATTAACAGAAATCCAGAGAAGTACAAAGAATACCTGTCTTACACAGATGAAGAGCTAACCAAGGCCATAGAAGATGATGCACTTCTTAATCTAGAGGTGGGCTTTGATTATATGAATTTACTGAAGACAACATACGGATTTTCACAAGAAAAAATAGAATCCAACTATGAATATACAGGCAGTGAAGAAGATATACTCTTAATGGCTTATAATGCTGGTCCCACTGTAACAAAAGATATCTTAACTGAATTTAAAAATACAGGGGGAGGAGATTGGGATGAACTAGGGGAGTTCTTGCATACAGATAAAGCATTGAATATCTTTAAAAAATATAAAAAATCATATGGTGTCAAAGACACTAATACAGAAGAGGAGGTTAACTCTAAGCTTGAGTGGAAAATTAATATAGTTATTAATTATGTAAAAAATATAAAAAAGAATGCTGGTTATGCATAAAACCTAAACCATAAATCTCTTAGTCAATTCTAAATCTATGTTTAAAAATGCCTACAAAAACAAACAAAAAAAATTTACTAAAACTTCTGATATTTTCATTTATATTCTTTGTAATTCTTGCTCCTGAGATATATGCTAATAATGGTGATGAAACCACTCTTTCAGAAGATTTTACAATAGAATCTGAAGACATTATTATGTCTGAGAATTTTGAGATAAAAGGACTTTTGTTTGACAGTAAGATAGGCTGCCTTGATGTTACAAATGCAGAGGGAACTGCCAATCTGAAGTATAAATCTCTTGTTGACATGAACATTAAAACAATAAAATCAAAGGACAGGACAATAATTATTAATGATAATATTGAATCAGTCCTTGTTGAGGACAGCAAAATAACAATAATATTCAATCCAACACTAACACCAAGAACAATGACTTTTGAAATAGATGGAAACACTTATTCTGCAGCTGCAGTTAAGGGATTTGTTATATCTGACACTCCTTTTGGCCAGGAAATAGAATCACTTGATTACCCTTACCTCACAGAGTGGCCTGTTATTGGGCATGTTAGAATAAGGGTTGAAGAAGATAAATCATTGACACTTATTGAAGGCACAATAACTATAAACTATGATAAAAAATATGAGAAAAATCCCTTTAAGATAAAGATAGTCGGAGAAAGCCATGTTGAAATAATAACCAGCGGGCAAGACAAAAACATTGAGAAATTTGATTTCACAAGCGTTTATGGTGAATTAATAAATCTCCAAATAGGTAAGTTTCACAATAGTAGAAATTGCATTAACTTGAATTGCATATCATATGTTGAGCTTGAAAATGAAGATGGAGAAAAATTTGACAAGATCAAGATTGATGGATGGGGGGTTATAAGCAAGCAATTAAATGAAAAAAATATCTACACCATCAAATTTGAAGACAATGATGATAGAACCGGAAAAGTGAGAATGGGAACAGTTGACATTAATAAAATAAAAAATACAGAATTCAGCAAAAGTACAATTATAAATTATAATGATGGCTTTATGCAGTTCCGCATTACCAGAGAAATCAGAACAAGCCCAAGACTTCTTATCAGTACCTTTGACAAAGAAAAAATCACAGATGAATTCTACATCACAGACTGGTTAATAGAGAAACTTAGCAGAATACCTAAATTTATCAAAAAAGAATTAATTGATGTATCTAATATAATTGGAAGAAATATTATTGAGCTTTATGAAAAATATCCTGAGGAAACCTTAGAAATCATAGAAAAAGCAAGCGCCACTAAAGTTAAATCTCCAACAAAAGATTTTGTTCTTCTTGGACTTTTAGATGAAAAAGTAGAAAAGGCAAAAATTGCAAATAATGTTGATGAAAGAATAGACCCATGGGTTATAGACCTTTATTTAGTTACTGCACTTATTGATCAGGAATCAAAAGAAAACCAATATGCAGTAAATCCTTATGGAAATAGGTTTGGTCTTGGCCAACATGGAGCTGGTTCCAAATCATCTACAAAACATGTTTTCATGGAATATCCTAACAAGTACAAGAGTAAATACCCACAGTATTATAATCTAGTAGGTGAAGAGCTTAAGAATGCTCTGATGAATGATGCAGAATTTAACATTGATGTAACTGTTGATTACCTTTACATACTTAAGGATGATTATGGCTTTACAAAAAAAGAGGCAATAATGGCTTATAATGTTGGTCCATCAAAGATAAATGATGATGTTTTGCCAGCATGTAAGAAATATTATGGAGGACAATGTCTAGATATAGTGGAATTCATAAATACTGAAGAAGGAAAAGAAGTAATGGGTAATGATCTAAAAGTTAAGGAAGCAACACCATACACAAAAGGGATTCATAGCCTTTCTACACCAAAAATCGAAGAAAAAACCTAAGATATAAATAAGATAATCTTATTCTCGGCCCATGTTTAAAAAGGAGTATATATGGCTGGCCCTGATATTTGGCCTCGTGCTGGGTATAAGGCTTTATTTTGTGTTTCAGACACCTTACTTCAGTGAGGATGCTTATCTTAATATAAGGCAGGTAGAGCATATAAAGAATACTGGATTACCCCTTTTTAAGGATGATTTAAGCTATTCTGGCAGGAATTTCCTTTTCCAGCCTTTTTTTCACTATATTCTGGCTTTTTTCAACCTTTTCATGCCATTAAACCTTGTATGCAAGCTATTGCCAAATATCTTTGCATCCTGCCTTATTTTTATTGTATATCTTATTGCAAAAGAAATAACAAAGAGCCAGGGTGCAGCATTATTCTCATCATTTATTTCTGGCTTTATCCCTATATTTTTTGCAGAAACAATAAACAGTGTTTCAGTATTCTCATTGGTTATCCCACTTATGTTCTTTTTAATATACTCCCTGATAAAGATTAACAAGGATGAAAAATATATTGGTTATTTTATTGTTTCTATTATAATAATTGCATTAATGCATGCATCTGCATTTTTATTAATCATAGCACTCTTGCTTTATATCTTGCTTATTCGGTTAGAGCATTTAAAACAAAGAAGATCAGAGCTTGAATTAATAGTTTCCACAATCCTTGTTATCTGGCTTAACTTCATCATATACAAAAATGCATTCCTGATTCATGGCCAGTTTGTTATATGGCAAAACATACCAAAAGAGCTGCTTGGCCAGTATTTTTCACAACTAAGCATTCTTAGTGCATTATATTACATTGGCATAATCCCTCTTTTTTCAGGAATATACATGATTTATAAATACACATTTAAGAAGAAAAACAGGAAGATTTACCTTCTAATGGGATTTGCCCTTTCTGGACTTTTTTTACTGTGGTTTAAGCTTATACCCTTAAAGACAGGCCTTGTGTTTTTTGGTGTAA
>JAFCEA010000074.1 GCA_017609385.1 Candidatus Woesearchaeota archaeon | reverse complement strand
AAAATATTTGACATAATGGTTGAATATGACAAGATAACAGCAACATTAGTTGGAAAGGCAATAGCAGTAGAAGAAGAGGAAAAGCCAGCTCTAGTTAAATCTATATACATTCTAATCTTCCTTGTGGTAATCCTTATAATATTTAATATAGTTATATATTTCAAAAAGATAAGGAAATAAAACGAAACATTTAAATAGTACAATAATCATACAAAATTGTACTATGAGAGAAATAATCAAAACAATTTTAGCTGAATGGAAAGAAAAAAACCTGCCAGAAATCTATGAAAGAGAAATAAACCTATTTGATTACTCTAAACTAACTGTTCCAAAAATTATAGTAATAACTGGATTTAGAAGGGTCGGAAAAACTTATATTGCATTTCATTTAATAAAGAAATTGTTAAAAGAAAAAACAAGAGAAAATATTATTTACCTTAATTTTGAGGATGAAAGGATCCCAATAAAAACAGAATTTCTGACCCAAATTATTCCAACAGCAAAGCAGATATCTAAGGAAAAAATTGATTTCTTATTCTTGGATGAGATACAAACTATTCCTAACTGGAGCAAATGGCTAAGAAGAATATATGATAATAGCAATATAAGAGTCTTTATTTCTGGCTCAAGTTCAAAAATGTCCAGTAAAGAAATTCCAACAGAATTGAGGGGGAGATTTCTTGAAGTTAAAGTATTTCCCCTTTCCTTTAAAGAATTTTTAAGCTTTAAAGCCCTAAAATTTGATGTGAACACGGTAAAATATTCAGAAAACAGGAAAGCTGAACTATTAAATGTTTTAAATGAATATCTTGAGTATGGCTCGCTGCCAGAGATAATCCTATCAGAAAAAGGGAAAAAGGCAGATATAGCTATTTCCTATTACCAGACAACTGTAAGGAGGGATATAATAGAGAGGCATAATATAAAAAATGAAGAAACATTGAAAGCATTGCTAAGATTAATGCTTAATTCAACAAAATATTCAGTAAGCAAGCTGTACAATAACTTAAAAAGCCTGAATTATGGAATTGGCAAGACTACCCTCCAGCATTACTTAGGTTATATTGAAAATTCTTACTTCATGTTTAGTTTACCAATTTTTTCATATAAAATTAAAGATCAGATACAGTATCCAAGAAAAAATTATTTTATAGATAATATTTTCTTGACAAAGGTTTCAACTAAATTTTCTAGGAATTATGGCAGGCTTTATGAGAATATTGTTGCTATTGAGCTTAAAAGAAGAAATAAGGATATATATTATTGGGGAAATTCACAGCATCATGAAGTTGATTTTGTTGTAAAAGAGGAAACAAAAGTCAGGCAATTAATTCAGGTATGTTATAATATCAATGACCTTGAAACAAAAAAAAGAGAAACAAGGGCATTGCTCAAAGCAAGCAAAGAGCTGAAATGCAAAAACCTTCTTATTATAACAGAAGACTATGAAAAAGAAGAAAACATTAACTGGTTTGGAACAAAAAGAAAAGTTAAGATTATTCCATTATGGAAGTGGCTGCTTAAATGATCTAACAGCATATTGGTGGGAAAGGCAATAGCAATAGAAGAAGAGGAAAAGCCAGCTTTGGTTAAATCAGTATATATCCTAATCTTCCTTGTAATAACACTTATAATATTTAATATAGTTATATATTTCAAAAAGATAAGGAAATAAAAAGAAACATTTGTGAGGAAGGTGAAGGCAATACCATCCAAATTTGGTAATAAATTTTAATTTATGAAGTTCAACAAAAAGGGAAAGATTTATAAAGAAGTTTCCCTTCACAAATAAAAAATGATAAAAGAAGAAATAAAAAATTGTTTGATTAATTTTCAAAAGAGTGAATTACCAACATTAGTAGAGAGAGAACTGAAGATTGGAAAAACAAAAAAGATAAAATCAATAATAGGTCCAAGAAGAGCTGGAAAAACCTTTTTTATGTATCAGGAAATAAAAAGGCTTATAGAGTCAGGCATAAAAAAAGAAAACATTCTTTATCTTAACTTTGAAGATCCAAAGCTAATAGAAGTCAATTTTAAAGAAATAGAAGAAATAATTAAGCTGCATTGGCAGCTTTACCCAGCATCAATAAAAGAAAAACTGCACATTTTTATTGACGAGCCACAAAATATAAAAAATTGGGAGATAGCTATAAGGGCTTTGTATGATAATGGCTTTGATATTTATATAAGCGGCTCCAGCTCTAAACTGCTCAGCAAGGAGATAGCAACTTCATTGCGGGGAAGGTCAATTTCCCATATTTTACTTCCATTCTCATTCAGGGAATTCCTCAAAATGAAAGAAACTGTGTTTGATATAGCAAGACTAAGCTCAAAAGAAAAAGCAAATCTCTTAGCATTGTTTAACGAATACCTTGAATATGGCGGCTTTCCAGAGGTTATTCCAGAAAATAAAGAAAATAAAATTAAGATAATAAAAGAATATCTTGACTTGATTGTTTATAAGGACATTGTAGAAAGATATAAAATAAAAAATGTGAGGCTCATAAGATGGCTAATAAATTCTTTGATTGCCTCTTTTTCCAAGGAATTCAGTGTTCATAAGACTTATTTAACATTAAAATCAAGGGGATTAAGAGTGAGTAAAAACACCCTCTACTCTTATTTGTCTATGTTAGAAGATTCTATGTTTGTGTATTCCTTACCAAAATTTGATTATTCCATAAGAAAAAAGGAATTTTTCATAAATAAAGCCTATTTATGTGATATGGGATTTACAAGAATCATAGAAATCTCAAAAAACAAGGGCAGGAAAATTGAAAATATTGTTTTCCTAGAGTTAGTAAAACAAAAAAATAAGAATCCTTTAATTGATATTTTCTACTGGAAAAACCAGCAGCAAGAGGAAGTTGATTTTGTTGTAAAACAGGGAACAAAACTAAAACAGTTAATTCAGGTTTGCTCTAATTTCAGCAATTTTGAAACTAAAAAAAGAGAGATTAGAGCACTTATTAAAGCAAGCAGAGAACTGAAATGTAAAAACTTAGTTGTAATTACAGAAGATTATGAGAAAGAAGAAACAGCAGAGTGGTTTGGAACAAAAAGAAAAGTTAAGATTATTCCATTATGGAAGTGGCTGCTTGAATAATTTAAAAGCATCATTGGTGGGAAAGGTGATAGCAGAAGAAGAAGAGGAAAAGCCAGCTGTGCTGAAATCAATATATATCCTGATATTCCTTGTGGTAATCCTCATAATATTTAATATAGTTATATATTTCAGAAAGATAAGGAAATAAAAGATGAAAAAAAAGATTACTCTGATACAACCATTATTATTCCAACATTTGATGAGGGAAAGAATATTTCAGAGCTTCTGAATCTTATTGAAGAACTAT